>CAIOBP010000240.1 GCA_903856295.1 uncultured Rhodospirillales bacterium
CATGGCGCGTCGATGCTGCCTTCGCATCGGCGCGCCATCACCGACCTCATGGCCTGTCGGACCGAAGCCCTCGGCGGACACCTCTGGCGCTGCACCGAATGTAGCGCCGAGGTCCACTCGTATCACTCCTGCAAGAATCGGAGTTGCCCAAAATGCCATGCCAATGACACCGCCGCTTGGCTGGAAGCCCGCAAAGCCGAGATGCTGCCCACCCGGCATTTCCACGTCACCGTCACCGTGCCCGAGGAACTGCGTCGGGTCATGCGCGCCAACCAGGTCATCGGCTACGGCCTGCTGATGACCCGCGTAGCCCAGGCGATCCTCGATCTCGCGCGCGACCCCCGCTATGTCGGCGGCACCGTCGGTGTTCTCGCCGTCCTTCATACCTGGACGCGAGAACTGGAATTCCACCCCCACGTCCATTGTCTGGTCACCGGCGGCGGCGTTTCCCAGAATGGCGACCAGTGGTACCCGGCCAAGCCCGACTTCCTGTTCCCGGTCAAGGCTCTCGCCAAGCTGGTGCGCGGCAGGTTGCGTGCCGGCTTGACCAAGGCCGGCCTTGCCGACACCGTGCCTGAAACCGTTTGGACCAAGTCCTGGGTCGTTCATTGCACCCCCTGGGGCGATGGCGAGCAGGCCGTCCTCGATTATCTCGCACGCTACGTCTTCAGAACCGCCCTCACCAACAGCCGGATCATTGCCCTCGACGATCAGGGCGTCACCTTCAAGGTCAAGCCACGCGATGGCGAAAAGTCGCGAACTTGCCGTCTGACCGGACCAGAGTTAATGCGCCGATTTCTCCAGCACGTCCTCCCCCCCGGCTTTCACAAAGTCCGCTACTGCGGTCTCTGGCACCACTCAAAGAGGCCGGTCGCCAAGCGCGTCAGCATCATGCTGCGGCTCGAACGTCCGCAGAAACCAACCGAAGCCGCCGTTGCCGATCAGACCTCACCGGTGCCTGTGGCTTCTCCTGACCCGATGCCCAGAAACTGCCCAAAGTGCGACGCGGGTCACCTCGTCCTGGTCCGCTGCCTCAGCCCGATAGCAAGGAGATTCCCGTTGGGACCATGACGCCAGACAAGTTCATCATCACCGTCAATCTCAACATCGCACGCGCCGCCGGGTTCGTGCCACCAAGAGCCGCGCGACCGGCCAGCTCCCAGTGCCGGCACCACGGCAGATTCAGGCGGTCAGAAGCGCTCGGATGCCCGCTGGCCGGGCATTTAAGGCGTGGCCGAGCGTCCTGCGTCTTTAAGCGACGCTTCGCCAGCATGCCTCGGCCGCAGCCATAAGGTGAAATCTCCATAGAGACTTGTGCGCGCGACGCGGGTGCCAACACCCCCGCGTCCGTTCAACCGAGCTTCCGCGGCGGCTACGCGCCGCGCAAACTCTTAAATCGTTCAGCTTCGGGGTGGTAGGGTCTCGGCATGCGCAGATACCGTCACGAAATCGGCGTCGAAGGTCGGCAATTCAGATTCGATGGTGATGGCTGGTTCTGTGATCGAGTCGGCCATTGTTAGGATGAGGCGGACATGGCAAGACGGGAATTTCGAAATGGCCGTGCAAGTTTTTTTCTGTAAATTCGCGCAGAAGACGACTTGATTCGAGGCGGGTAGTTACGCCGCCAGATTTATGTATATCTTACCAGTCATCCAGTCCTCATCG
>CAIOBP010000241.1 GCA_903856295.1 uncultured Rhodospirillales bacterium
CTCACAGGTGATCCGCTCTTAAAAATGCGCGACGCCATCAAGAATCTGATCAAGTTTGTCGGTTCGGGTGAACTGATTATGTGGCAAGATGATCAGTCCACATATTTGAGGCTCCTCGCTACGACTCATGGGTTAGTACTCGCGTAGAAGTAGCGTCCTGACCTTTAGACTGCCCAGCCGATCAATTCGGCGTCTTCAAACTCCAGCACATCCAGACACCACGCAGGACGTCCACGGACTCCACAGGAGGGCCCCGCTGCGGCCGGACGGCAGCGCGCCCCACCACGCTGGCGGCCGTCCGGCCGGAGTGGGAGGTACCTGTGGTGCCCCGTGGTCGTCCCGTCGCCGATGATGCTGGATATCGAAACCAGGACAGCCACCGACTTATCGTGCCCGAGTGTCCTTGACAGCAATGATTATATTGGCAAAATTCAACAGGACAGAATCAAAGGGGCTGCCAACATGGAAGAGACTGCGCTGTTTCAGATGGCATTGGGGCTCGTGCAACCATGGAAAGTCGTCAGCGCCGCCTTTGATGTGAAGAGTAGTTGCCTCAACGTCCACATAGACTTTCCACGGGGCAGTATGTTCAACTGCCCTAACTGCGGAGTGCCCTGCAAAGCCTACGACACTGCTGAAAAGAAGTGGCGGCATCTCAACTTCTTTCAGCACGAGGCTTACCTGCACGCCCGTGTCCCACGGGTCAATTGCAACACGTGCGGCGTCAAACAGATCACGGTGCCGTGGGCTCGTGAGGGCAGCGGCTTCACGCTGCTCTTTGAAGCCTATGTCATGAGTATGGTAAAAGTTATGCCTGTCAATAATGTCGCCGATAAGGTCAAAGAGCACGACACGCTTCTGTGGCGGATTGTTCATCACTACGTTGACAACGCACGGGACCGAGCTGATTACTCAGCTGTTTCTCGCGCAGCCTTTGACGAGACATCGGCCCGTCGTGGACATGATTATGTGTCCTTGTTCTCTGACCTTGAAGGACGACGAATTATTTTCGTTGCTGACGGAAAGGATAGCAGCACCGTTGCGGCATTCGCCGCCGATCTCCTGGCTCACGGTGGTGATCCAGCAGCGATTGCCGAGGTCTGTATCGACATGAGCGCGGCCTTCATCAAGGGCACTGCTGATCATTTGCCAAATGCCCAAATTACTTTTGATAAGTTTCATGCAATCAAATTAATCAACGACGCGGTTGATAAGGTGCGTCGCAGTGAGCAGAAGTTGCGGCCTGAATTGAAAAAGACTCGTTATATCTGGCTTAAGAACTCAACAAATCTCAGCCAGCCACAGCTTGATAGTCTTGAGTCTCTTTCAAAAAGCAACCTAAAGACTGCTCGCGCCTACCAAATGCGGATTACATTCCAGGAGCTTTACTGCCAGCCCACAAGAGAGGGCGGTGAGGCGTTCCTCAAGAAGTGGTACTTCTGGGCCACCCACAGCCGCCTTCCACCAATGATCGAGGCGGCTAAATCCGTCAAGCGCCACTGGGAAGGCATTCTCCGCTGGTTCGATTCCAAGATCGCCAACGGCTTCATGGAGGGCATCAACAGCCTCGTTCAAGCAGCCAAGGCCAAGGCTCGGGGATACAGGTCAACCCGCAACCTGAAGGCGATCATCTATCTGATCGCGGGCAAGCTGGAACTCCAGCTACCCATGTGAAACAGCGAAGAGCCAACTGTACGACAAACATCGATGCGATCACTGTAGAGATTTACCGCCGCGCAGTTCGTCTTTATACGTCCACTATTCATCCCTGGATCGAATGCCTGAGCGAGGCAACCTCGTCGATTCAGATCGAGCTCGACTTCTGGGTGATCACACCGGAAGCGATGCCGAGCCAGGACAACGACAACCGCTTCGCGGCCCACGAAGGCGCCCTGATCGCGGCGTAAACCCTACTCGTGCCCGGTGGGCACCTTGAGGAAGGGCGGGCCGCCGCTGACGCAGGGATCGTAATTACGAATCGCCTGCTCGCAGCGCAATTTCAGCTTTTCGTCGGAGAGGTCGACAGATCTCTCAGCCACCCCCCGAAGGTCGGCCTCCATGGCCCTCCGGTTCAGGGTGTCCGGCGACACGATGCGGGCGGCCAGGATGCGGCCATCCTCGTCGAGGTCGTAGCGATGATAGCAAAGGCCGCGCGGTGTCTCGGCGCAGCCTGAGCCGCGCCCCGGACGGGACACGATCTCCAGCGCCGGCCTCGCCGGCTCCTCGTAGGCCCCGGCGAGGCGTAACGCCTCCTGGCAGGCGTAAAGCATCTCGATCGCGCGCACGATCAGGCTCTTGAAGGGATTGCGCACCACCGGCCCCAAGCCGGCTTCTCCGGCCATCTCCCGGCAGAGCGGCGTCAAGTGCTGATGGTTGATGGCGTAGCGGGCCAGCGGCCCGGCCATGCAGGCGCTGCCGCCGAGGCAAAACGCATCGCCTAGAGCCTCCTCGAACTCGGCAACCGCGATATCGAGCGCGCGGCTGGTGCGAATCCGGCCGCGCCCGATGGCGTATTCTTCGGGGTGATGAAGGGCGAGGAAGGTATAATCCCCCTCGTAATCGGGAAAATCGAAAGCGGCGAACAGCCGAATGCACGCCACCAACTCGTCGATCGCCCGTTTCAGCGGCTCGATCAGGCGCCGGAGCTTCTCCCGGGACGGCGCCTTGTAAAAACCGCCGACCCTGAGATTGACCGGATGCACCGCCCGGCCGCCGATGGCCTCCAGAATGTCGTTGCCGAGCCTTTTGAGGCCCAGCGCCCGCTCCAGCGCGCCCGGATAGCGGCGCGTGAGCCCAGCCGCGTCCTCGCAGCCGAGGAAATCCGGGGCGTGGAAAAGGTGAGTGTGCAGGGCATGGCCCCGCAGCCATTCGCCGCAAGAGAGCAGACGGCGCAACAGCAGCAAGTCGGGGTCCCCGATCTCGATCCCGAGGGCCGCCTCCATGGCGCGGCAGGCCCCCAGAGCGTAGGCGACCGAACCGCCGCCGCTGATGCGGGAGGCGATGTCGGGAGCGTCCGCATAGCTCCGGCCACAAAGAAGCGCCTCAAAGAAGCGCGGCGGCTCGAAGCTGCGCAGCTCGGCCTCCCGGACGGTGCCGTCCTGGATCCGGACCTGGAGCCCGCCGCCGCCTTCGACCCGGGCCAAGGCATCGACCTTGACGACCCGGGACAGGGGCGGGGTTTCGGCAGCCGGCGGCTCAACGGCGGTCATGGCGATCCCCTTCCTTGCGGAACGGCTCGGCGTTGGCGTTGAACGAGCGGAAGGCGAGGCCGATATCCCGGTTCGACATCCCCAGTTCCGCCATCCGGAGCGCGAGGCTGGCGGTGTTGGGCGTTTCCTTGGGACCGAAGCAGCCATAGCAGCCGCGAGCCTGGCTGGGACAAAGGGCGCCGCAGCCGGTCTGAACCACCGGCCCCAGGCAGGGCGTGCCCTTGGCCACCATCACGCAGACAATGCCGGCGCGCTTGCACTCCAGGCATTCGGCCGCCGTCGAAAGGTTGGCCCGCCGGCCGTTGAGCAAAGCGCCGAGCGCTTCGAACAATTGCTGTTTGTTGATCGGGCAGCCGCGCAACTCGCCATCGACCGGCGCATGGTTCCGGATCGCCGTCGGGGTCGCCAAGAGATCGGAGAAATCCGCCCGGGCGTAGACGGCGTCGATCAGGTTCCGGACGTCGCGGAAATTCTTGGCCGCCTGGATGCCGCCGGCGGTGGCGCAGGCGCCGATGGCGATCAGCAGCTTGGATTGCCGGCGGATTTTCCGGATCCGCTCGATGTCGTGGGCGGTGGAAATCGAGCCTTCGACCAGGGAAATATCGTAAGGCCCCTTGAACTCGGCCCGGCTGGCTTTGGGAAAATAGGCGATCTCCACCGCCCCGAACACGGCCAGCAGTTCATCTTCACAATCCAAGAGGCCGAGCTGGCAGCCGTCGCAGGAGGTAAACTTCCAGACCGCCAGTTTGGGTTTTCCGGACTTGGTGGTGAAGCGCACGGTCATGGCTTAAAGCTCCCTCACCCTGAAGGCGTCCCGGATGCGGTCGAAGCGGAAGATCGGCCCGTCCTTGCACACGAAGGTCGGCCCAAACTGGCAATGGCCGCAAAAGCCGACGGCGCACTTCATGTTGCGCTCCATCGAGAGATAAATACGCTCGTCGGCGATGCCGTGCTCGCTGAGGGCCTGAACGGCGAAACGCATCATCAACTCGGGGCCGGAAACCAGAGCCCTGGTGTGGGGGCGGTCGAAACCGCCGCCCTTGATCAACTGGGTGACCACGCCGACCCGGCCGCTCCACTTGCCGGTGACCCGGTCGACCGTGACCTGGCAATTGACGTCGAAGCGGGCGCGCCAGGCCTTCAACTCCTTGAAATACAAAATATCCTCAGGGGTGCGCGCCCCGTAGAGAATCACCACGTTGCCGAACTTCTCCCGCTGGGCGAACACGGCATTGACCGCCGGCCGCAAGGAGGCAAGACCAATGCCGCCGCCGAGAACCAGCACGTCCGAGCCAAAGCACTCCTCGATCGGCCAGGGGGTGCCGAACGGCCCGCGCACGCCGACGCGATCGCCGGCCTTGAGCGCAGCCAGGGCCGACGAGGTCTTGCCCACCGCCCGGATGGTGTGACACAGCGCCGTCTGATCCTCGGGATCGCCGCTGATGCTGATCGGGATTTCGCCGACCCCGAAGGTATAGAGCATGTTGAACTGGCCGGGCCGGAAGCGGAACGGAGCGCCGTCCTCCGGCTTCAGGGTCAGGGTCACGGTGTCCGTGAGCTCGCGCTTCATGGCCTCGACGCGGAACAGGCGCGGCAACATGGGGTCTCCCGCCATCGTCGGCACGGGCTGGGGCGGCACGGGCTGGCCCTGATGGATCATGAGGCGCCCCCGGCTAGAAGTTGGAAACCGGGGTCGGCGCGTAGAGATCCAGCATTTGCAGCCGCGCCGCCGTCAGCCGCGCCGCCATCACCCGGACGTAGCGTTGCAGCAGGGCGTAGCCGAAATCATGGTCCTCCTGGCACAATGTCCGCAGCCGTTTGGCGTCGAAGCCGAGACAGCGCACCAGCGACACCGCCCGCGCGTCGAAACTCCAGCGGTAAGGCGGCACCAGCCACGACCAGCCCAAGAGGTCGCCCTCGGTCAGGGTCTGGAGCACCAGCCGGCCGCGCGGCGGCGCCGCGAGTTCGATGGCCACCGTGCCGTGACGGACCAGATAAAAGAGGTCGGCCGGGTCGCCATCGCGCAGGATGTACTGGCCGGCGTCGAAGGTCCTGGCGGTGACGTGAGGAACGATCAGATCCAGGGTCGCGTCGTCAAAATCCTGGAAGAACGCGGCCTCTTTGAGCTGCAGCTTCCATCCTTCGGTTTCGGCCATCTTAAAGAGCCCCTTCGCTGTCCCGGATCGCCCGGGCTTCTTCGGTGATGTCGATGCAG
>CAIOBP010000242.1 GCA_903856295.1 uncultured Rhodospirillales bacterium
CGCGGGATCGCCACCAAGTACCTGTCCAATTATCTCGGCTGGCGCCGGATGGTCGAGCGGCAGGGCGACGAGGTGTCTCCGTTTCAGGTCATGGCCGCAGCGCTGGCCTGACCGTCAACAACCAACGCCGTCAGAGCCTTGAAGAAGCTGCTGTAGTGCGTTACCGTAGCTCCGCCGCGATCTTGCGGGCGGCGGCGGCGGGGTCTTTTTCTTGCGTGATCGGGCGGCCGATCACCAGATAGTCGGCGCCGGCGGCTCGTGCCTGAGCGGGAGTCATGACCCGCTTCTGGTCGCCGAGCAGCGCGGTTGCCGGGCGGATCCCCGGGACCATGATGGTGAAATCGGCGCCGGACTGGGCGCGCACGGCGGCGATCTCGTGGGGCGAGCAGACGACGCCGTCGAGCCCGGCTTCCTGGGCCAGCGCCGCCAGTCGCTGAACCTGCTCCGCCACCGGGGTTTCCTGGCCGACGCTGTGCAACTCGCGGTCGGTCAGGCTGGTCAGCACCGTCACCCCGAGCAGGCGCGGCCGGGCGATGCCCAACCGCTCGGCCTCGCTGTGGGCGGTCTCGGCGGCGGCCTTCATCATGGCGGCGCCGCCGCTGGTGTGGATGGTCAGGAAGGTCGGTTCAAGGGCGACCGCCGAGCGCACGGCCCCGGCGGCGGTATTGGGGATGTCGTGGAATTTCAGGTCGAGAAACAGCGGCAACCCACCGGCCGCGGTCACTTTCCGGATGCCCTCGGGGCCGTTGGCGACGAAGAATTCCAGCCCGAGCTTGAGGCCGCCCACGGCGCCGCGCAACTGCCGGGCGAAAGACAGCGCGGTCTCGAGATCGTTCGTGTCGAGGGCGCAGAACAGGCAGGAGCCGGCGTGGGATACCATCATGACCTCTTTGTCGGAACCGGCCGGGTCGGAAGCGGCCGGCGTCATTCTTCGCGCTGGGTCTTTTCCAGCCGCTCGTGACGTTCCTGGGCTTCCAGGCTGAGGGTGGCGATCGGTCGGGCATCGAGTCGGCGCACACCGATCGGCTCGCCCGTGTCCTCGCAATAGCCGTAGCTGTCGTCGACGATCCGCTGGAGGGCGGCGTCGATCTTGGCGATCAGCTTGCGCTCCCGGTCGCGGGTGCGCAGCTCGAGGCTGCGATCGGTCTCGACCGAGGCGCGATCGGCGACGTCCGGCTCCTGGATGCCGCCATCCTGAAGGCTATGCAGGGTCTCCGTCGATTCCTGGAGCAGTTCCCCGCGCCAGTTCAGCAGCTTCTGGCGGAAATACGCCTTCATGAGCGGGCTCATGAACGGCTCGTCGTCCGACGGGCGGTAGTCTGGCGGAAGAATGGGCGACGTCATCCGATGGCATCCAATCTCAGCGCGAAGGGAAAAGTGGTAAGCTCACAGCGCGGCTGCACCGGAAAAAAACTTCCAGGCGCGACCGGATTGCCTCAAGACGTTGCTCGAGTCAAGTGCTGCGATGACAGGCGCCGGTTCAGGGTTACGCTCTGTATTTGGCCAGCTCGACCTGGGCGCGCAAATCGATCTCGTCGAGGATTTCGCCGAGCCGGGGGTCGTCGACCTGCGCGCGGCGCGACTGCACATGTTTGGCGAGAGCCAGCAGCTTGTCGCGCGAGAGGCCGCCGGCCAGCAGGCCGTGGCGGAGATCGTCCAACCCTTCCAGCAACTCTTGGGCGCGGCGTTTGCCGGCCGAGGCGCGGGCGGCGGCGTCGTCCACTTCCTGGAGCGTCAACAGGCCATCGACCGCGGTCACCGGATTGGCGGTGGCGACCGAGGACGGAGCCGCGGCCCCCTGGCCAATCGCCTTGGAAAACCGGCTGCCCGATCCGCTATCGCTCTTGCCGGCGCGCTTGATCGAGCCGCTGCGCAGTGAACTAGATCCCTCGATCTTGATGGACACGGGCGTGATTCCTGATCTGGACTGGGCTCTGGCCGGGTGTTCACCGCGGGGCGAATGTCCCGCAGGCGAACTTCTTGGTTCCCATGAGCATAACTTATTCCGGCGGCAGCGGCAATTGGGCAGAATCTGCCGCGTTCGCACTGGCAGAACTTGCCGGGACCGGCGATGGTCTCGGCCGGGAGGCTGGAGAATCCGGTCCGTTCGCGGGCTTTTCCGGTTGGCACGGCGTTCGCTTGGGGGAGGGCGACGAACCCGGAGGTTTTGACGCCATGACTCCCAACACTGCCGTATCAGCCAGCAGCGCCGCTCCGGCCCCCCGTTTCGGCCTGGGCGTCGCTCAGGGGAGTGCCGGCAACGGTTCGCGGGGCTTTTCCGTTCATCTCGGCGACAGCGCGGCTAAGCTGGCGCCACCGGCCGGGGGGGCGGCCGCGCCGTCTTTGACGGCGTTCAATGGCCGTTCGGAGAGCGCGACCAGGGCAGCCATTCATAAATCGGCGGCGGATTTCGAAACCGCGGCGCTCGGACAGTTGCTGGCTTTCATGACCCAGAGCATCGAGGTCGACTCGACTTTCGGGGGCGGTCACGGAGAAGAAATGTTCCGCGACATGATGAATGCCGAGTACGGCAAGATGTTCTCCAAGAGCGGACGCACCGGCATCGCCGATCAGGTCGAGCGCCAGTTGCTGCGCTCCCAGGGGCTGAAACCGGTGCCGAAAGCAGCGCTGAAGGTGTGATGGCGGTTGGAGCAAATGAAAAAAGCGTGATGTGCCATGGCCGTCTTCCAGAAACGGTTTCAACCTCAGATCAGCCCGCCGCCGGCACCCGAGCCCAGCGCCGCCGCGCCGCCGCCTCCCGCTCTCGCCGAGCGGGTCGAGGTTTTGATCGCGGTCAGCGATCGGTTGGCGGCGCTGCTGGTGCGGGAAAGCGCGGCCCTGGAACGCCGGGCGCTGGGCGAGGTCGCGGCGCTTCAGCCCGACAAGCGCGCCCTTGCCGCCCGGTTCGACGAGGTCGGGCGGTTGGTGCGGCTCGACAAAACCGGTTTGGCCGGGTTGGCGCCGGAGTTGATGGCGCGGTTGAAGGATGCGAGTTGGCGGCTGTGCGAGGCCACCGCCGTCAACGTCAAGGAACTCGATGTTCAGGCGGCGGCGCGCAAATCGGTGATCGAGGTGGTGGTCAAGAGCGTCAATCACGAGCGGCAGGCGGAAACCGCTTATGCCAGCCTGGGCAGAGGCTATGTGCCGAAAAGCACTCGCGCCCCGCCCTCGCGCTCGATGACCATCAACACCACGCTGTAGGGCGGTCGCGGCGCTTTGCTGATAAAACATTTCCCAGTGGCTTCGAATGGTTTATAGTGCCGGGTCGCTCTTCGTCTTTTGTCCGGAGCCGTCATGGCCGCGCCGACCAGCCCCCCGACCAGCAGCGTTTCGCCAACCGGTGCTCCGGCCGCCGACAAGCATCGGGCGGGCGGGCGCAAGTCCGCTGCCGGCCGGCGCGTGCCCACCGAAACGCAACTGGTCTGGTTGCGGCGGGGGCTGACCCAGCCCGGCGGCAAGCTGCCATTGTTCGACGAATCGGGGCAGCGGGTCAGCAGCAGCGTGGTCGGCGCCTGTCAGCGCGCCGGGTGGGCCGAGCCGTGGTTTCAGAATCCGATCAAGCCGAGTTGGGAGGTCTGTCGGCTGACCGATGCTGGTCGGGCAATGCTCGCCGAGGTCTCGGTGGTCACGGTGGATTTCCGCAAGCACCGGACCTGATCGGGGTGGCGGGGCGCTTAAGCCGGGTGCAGATGATCTGACGATACTGTCAAGAATGGCGCGTGGATAACATCAAGGCTCTGGGATATGTTGAGTGTAATATATGAACCTAAAGTTTTGATGGTATTATCGATTGTTGGGTTCTTGGTTCTCGTCTTCTTGTGGTCCTATGTTCGTCCGGCCCTGAGTGTCGCCCGGTCTCTCAAGAAGGCGTGCCGGAATATTCGGTTGTATGGTGGCGATCGCTCCAGTAAAAAGGGCATGGCCGATAATTTTAAGCACTCCATGATATTACTTCATTGCTGGAGTGAATATGCCGAGACGCTGCATGCGCAAAAGTGCGGTGCACGTGGCGAATCTGGGGAAGATCGTCTGCGTTCGACTATGCCGGCGGATACATTTTTCAGCAGCAGCACGGTTATCGACAACGCGCTTGGCACAGATTTCTTCAAGCATCTGCCCGGGATACTGACCGGGATTGGTATTATCGGTACCTTCTGGGGCCTGATCGATGGTTTGCAAGGCTTCGATGCCGGGGGCAGTGTCGAGGAACTGAGATCCAAGATCGGTTTGCTGCTGAATGGTGTCAAGGCCGCCTTCGTGGCGTCGACCTGCGCCATTGTGGCGGCAATTCTGGTCACGGCGCTTGAGAAGTTTCTGCTGAATATGTGCAGCAAGCGCTTGGCGGATTTGACGCAGAAAATTGATGAATTGTATGAGGCCGGGGCGGGCGAGGAGTATCTCGCGAGGCTGGTGGGGGCCTCGGAGGAAAGCTCCGAGAAGTCGAGAGTTCTCAAGGATGCTCTGGTCGAGGATCTCGGGGGAATCTTCGTAAAGATGTCGGAGTCGCTGTCGCGGTCGTTTCATGACTCTCTTGCCATGCAAATCAACCGTCAAATCGTCTCGCAGAGAGAGGTTCAGGAGCAGGTGTCGAAGGACATCGTTTCCGCCATTTCTCGCAGTCTCGCGCCGCCCATGACTGAATTCACCCGCGTCAGTTCGGAGCTTGGGTTGCAGCACGGTCAGGCGATTACTTTGGCGCTGGATGCAGCGATGGCCAAAGTGGAGTCCGGTCTGAGCCAGCACATGAGTGGCTTGGGCGATTTGATGGGGGGCGGCGCCGAGGCGATGCGGAAAGTTCAGGGGCAGTTCACGGCGCTGGTTGACCGGATCTCCGATGTTGGAGCCGATACAACCGCAGGGGCGGCGGCGCATATGCAAGTCCTGATGGCAGAGGCTGAAAAGCGCCAGCAGACCATGAATGAGCGCTTTCTTTCGATGCTGGAGCAGGTTCGGGAATCGGTTCTTGAAACCCAGGGCGAATGTACGAGAATATTGGCCGTTTCTGTTGGCGAAATCTCTCGGACGACCGAGGCGTTGTTGAGGCAGGTTGTCGACCATCGTCAGGCTATCGGGGAAACCGGCAAGGCCTCGCTGGAGGAACTTCAGGGTGGGTTGTCGGCTCTGATTGAAGAGGTGCAGCGATCGTCCCTCAAAACAACAGCGCTCTATGAGAGCGAATTCCAGCGCTTGACGCTTGGAATGGCCAGCGGCCAGCAAATCGTCAGCGGCGAAATGGTTCGGCAACTCGAAGTCTTGCAGCAGCGGGCGGAAGAGATTGATGCCAGTCGTCAGGAGAGGGTCGATCGGCAACTCACGCGGTTGCTTGATCATCTGGCGGGAACTATCTCTCTGCTCACGACGAAGATTGGCGATAACATCCTGGAGACACGCGATGTCGTCGAAAGATTGGAGAACATCACCGTTGTTGGTTCTGAGACCATGATAAGCGGTGCGGTTGCCATTAAGAGCGCCGCCAGCGAGCTCGGTGCCGCCGGTGCGCAGGTCGCCGATGCCTTGACCCTGGGGGCTCAGGTCATTCGGGAGAGCGCGTCTTCGGCCTCCGAAGGTTTGGAAAGCTCAACCGGTATCCTGAAAGAACTCATGGCATCCTATCGCCATCAGCGTGAGCAATGTGTTTCATTGATTTCATCGCTGCAATCCATGATTAAGAATGCCGAGGAAAAGGCCGGGGCAGGGCAGGAGATTGTTGCAGATATGACGGCTCTTGTCGCAAAAGGTCGAGAATTCCAGGAGAGTTCCGCTGGTTATCTTGCGAACATCAATGGAATATTAAGCTGTGGTTTTGATACCTTCTCGAAGGCGATTGGCGATAATACGGCAAGGTTCCGCGAGGATATCGATCGGGATGCCTCTGATCTGGCGGCGCTGTTCTCGAACCACCTGAAGCTGGTTGACGAGTCCCTGCAGAGATTGATTGAAACAATCAACAAGCATGCGGGATCGCATTAGATGATCGGATTCAGGCCCTACAGATTGAAAGCCAAGGATGAAGGCGAGAAGCCGTTCTGGATTTCGTATTCTGACTTGATGACGACCCTGATGGTCTTGTTCCTGGTTGTGATGAGCGTCACGATCTTGACGATCACCCAAGAATTATTGGAAAAGCAGGATCGGCTGATCGAGCAGCAAAAAGAGTTGGAGCAGACCAACGCCAGGCTGATCAATCAGCAGCTTGAGTTGGCTCAGGCCAAGATCATGATGGATTCACTGAAGAAAACCCGCGACATCAGACAGCAGGCGATTAATGTCGTCACTGAAAAACTCGATGAGTCTGCGGCAAAGGACCCATTCAAAGGCAAAATCAGAGTGTTGAGAGACCCTTTGGTGGTTGATTTTGGCGAGGCGGTTCGTTTCGCGCGGGGGGATTTCCACCTCAGTCACGATGGTGCGGCGATTCTTCAGGCTTTCATGCCTGAAATCCTGACCGCGATCGACGCCAAGGGCAGCGAAGACTGGTTCAACCGCGTTGTCGTCGAGGGCTTCACCGACAGCGATGGTTCGTATCTGTTCAATCTGGATCTGAGTCTGAAACGCGCTCAGAGCGTGGTGTGTACGTTGCTGGCGCCAGCCCCCGGTGAGTTCGGGCTGTCCAGGGAGCAGCAAAAGCGTGTTCAGGACGTGTTCATGGTCGGCGGCTTTTCTTTCAACTCGGCACGCTCTTCCAAAGAGGCCAGCCGACGTGTTGAGTTGCGCCTGGATTTTCAGACGGTTGAGGACCATTTGGCAAAACATGGCCATGATTTACCTGCACCGTCGGTCGAAGGCTTGAGTCCAATCGAGATCGGCAAATGTCGCCTGAGTTGAATCCCAATCTGCTCCGTCTTACGCATGAGTTGACGGCGAGCGTCGAGACTTACCGTATTGCGGTTGCGCAAACCGGAGGTCCCAGGGAGTTAAGGCAAAGCGTCGGCGCTCTGGCCGGACTCCAGCACGCCGGGTCCGACACAAAGCCAGAGTCGAAGAAGATACACGATGCGCTTGATATTTTGTATGGCCAGGGACCGGCGGCAGCTCTGATGGTTGCCAGCGAGTGTTTATGCTGGTCGCTTCACGAAAAATCCAGCCACGGTGCCGGCTGCCTTTTGGCGGAATCTGATATTTTCATAGATTTTCTTGACGAGCTTTATGGGCGGTTCAACAAAACCCCGATAAGGATCAGGGCATGGCGGGGGCTGCTTGACGCCTATTTCAGACACTCTTTGATGGGCGTGAATGCGACCATCGATAAGAACTGGCGTATGCTGAGAACGTTTCTACTTTCAACGCTGCCACTTCTGAGTGATCAGGTAAGGTTTCCGCCGGATTGGCTACTGTATTTATCTGAGTCTCCAGAAGTGTTACAAGAGTCGGTGTCGTGGCGCTTTATTTCTCGGTTGGTTGACGGTCTATCTATGGCCGATGTCGTGCGTCACACGGCGACGGTTCTGAAAATTCCGGATTCTTCATGGTTCTGGCCGGCGCTACACGTCTCGGTGGTCGACGCGGCGTTCGAAGGCGACGACCAGAGGGTTCTCGCGACCTTGGGCCGAATTCTGCCGCTTTTCGACTTGAACGCGGCGGTCCGGGAGGCCGGTTTGCTGCTCATTTTGCGACGACTGCTGCCACGCCATGATCCTGTGCGCGGTCGTTCGGTGCGGCACCTGGGGGTGCAAGGGGCCGCGTGCGCAGTTTGGGGGAACCCCTTTTTATCAAAGGCGGGGTGCTGGGAAGCTGTCGATAGCGACATTCGAGAGATGGTCCGAAATTGGATCGCGGCGGGCGCGGTGATGGATTTCTTCTCGAATCTGGCCGCTGACAATACTGTCGATCTCCGAAGGCTGAGTTTCTGGAGCGGTTATCATCATGTGATGCGCTATTTCCATTTTATCATTAATCCTCGGGCGCAGTTCTCGGTTGTTTCTGGGGATGTCGATCATAAATATGCCGGCCACCTCAGTAAGATGGTCGGAGTCGGCTCCGGGGTGAGCGATGCCTTGGTGTTTGTCATCCATGACTATGTCTTTGTTGAATTCATCGCCAAAGGGAACGCATGTTATGTCTATCATATTGACGACTTGCCGTTCTCGCTCAAGCCGACACTTGACCTGATCTGCGATCTGAAGGTCGGGGACATGGTGGTATCCGGGGATGGCCAGGGAGGGCAGGGCGGCTGGTCGCATCACGGCGGTCAACAGGGCGATTGGGAGCAGAAGTTTGCCGCCGCCCTTGCGGGGCTCGGAATTTATCCCGATCGCCCCGCTGCAGGCGCGGGAGGCTCTTCCAAAGATATTGAGCAGATTCTGGCAAAATTATGCCCAGCGACTCGGCCGCAGAAGCGTGCTCGCGGGGTGCCGGGCCGGTCTTTACTGTCTGAGGCGAGCCTTATGAGCTTCCTTCATCAGCGGAATATTGCGATCAAAGATGAAAGAGCCCAAGGCGGCTCGCTCTGGATCGAGCGCCGCTATTTCAGTCTTCCCGATGAGGTGCGGACGGAGTTGCGCCGATTTGGTTTCGCCTACCATGACGGCCGAGGCTGGTGGAAACGATAATGGCTGGCTCTCATTCCGCTATAATTCCAGACGCGGCGGGAAGCGGCCATGTTCGTGGCTGGTCCCGCGCCCGGACAGGCTGGGATTGGTCATGAAGTAGCTGTGGGCGGAAAACGCCACGTCCTCGGCCTCGACCCGGCGGAACTGGCCGTTGCTGCCCAGTTCCCAGCTTGAGGCGGTGTCCTTGAAGTTGGCGAGCATGATCTGGTCGAGCACTTGCTGGTGGACGGTCGGATTATCGATCGGCACCAGGGTTTCGATTCGGCGGTCGAGGTTGCGAGGCATCCAGTCGGCGGAGGACATGAACACCAGGGCGCCGGGCGAGGGCAGCGGTTCGCCGTTACCGAAGCAGATGATCCGGGCATGCTCCAGGAAACGGCCGATGATGCTTTTGACCCGGATGTTTTCCGACAGCCCCTTGACGCCGGGCCGCAGGCAGCAGATGCCCCGGATCACCATGTCGATATCGACGCCAGCACAGGAGGCCTCGTACAACTTAT
The DNA here is from genome assembly GCA_903856295.1 of uncultured Rhodospirillales bacterium. Taxonomy (GTDB): domain Bacteria; phylum Pseudomonadota; class Alphaproteobacteria; order Azospirillales; family Azospirillaceae; genus BOG-933. The sequence goes on from CAIOBP010000242.1 coordinate 9,050, forward strand.
CGATCATCCGGCTGTCGACCAGCGAGTTGAGCTTGATCCAGATCGCCGCCGGCCGTCCGGCGTGGGCGTGGGCGATCTCGGCGTCGATCAGGTCCAGCAGGCGCCGGCGCAAATTGATCGGCGCGATGGCCAGCTTTTCCAGGCTTTCGGGGGTGGCGTAGCTGGTCATGTAATTGAACACCGCCGCCGCGTCGCGGCACAGCGCCGGATCGCAGGTGAAGAACGACAGGTCGGTGTAGATCCGCGCGGTGACCGGGTGATAATTCCCGGTGCCGAAATGGACATAGGAGCGCAGGCCGCCGCTTTCCCGGCGCACCACCAGGGAAACCTTGGCGTGGGTCTTGAGTTCCACAAACCCGTAAACCACCTGGGCGCCGGCTCGCTCCAGGTTACGCGCCCACTGGATGTTGGCTTCCTCGTCGAAGCGGGCCTTCAACTCGACCATCGCGGTCACCGACTTGCCGGCTTCGGCGGCTTCTACCAACGCTTGAACGATCGGCGAGTTCTTCGAAGTTCGGTAGAGGGTCTGCTTGATGGCCACCACCGCCGGATCCCGCGCCGCCTGCAGGATGAACTGCACCACGGCGTCGAAGCTTTCGTAGGGATGATGAACCACGATGTCCTTGTGGCCGATCGCGGCGAAGCAGTCGCCATCAAAATCCCGGATGCGTTCGGGAAAACGGGCGTTGTAGGGCTCGAACAGCAAGTCGGCGCGTTTGTCGATGATCAGTTGCTTGGTATCGGCCAAGCCGATCAAGCCATCGAATACGAACAGATCGTCGAGCGAGGCCTTAAGCTGACCGCGCAGCATGTCGCGCATTTCAGGCTTCATGGCGGCATTGACCGCCAACCGGATGACGCTGCCCCGGCGCCGGCGCTTGAGCGCGCTTTCGAAGGTCCGGACCAGATCCTCGGCTTCTTCGTCGATTTCCAGCTCGCTGTCGCGCAAAATGCGGAAAATGCCATGGTCGAGCAGTGAAAACGGCGGAAACAAGCGCCGGAAGAACATCAAAACCACTTTTTCCAGCAAGACGAAGCGATGTGCCGCTCCCGGCAGCCTGATGAAGCGCTCAAGCTGGGCCGGCAGCGGCACCAGGGCATCGATTTCCCGTTTTTCGCTGGCGTCGAACAGCCGCAACGCCAGCGCGAAGCCGAGATTGGGGATAAAGGGGAACGGGTGGGCGGGATCGATGGCCAACGGCGTCAGCACCGGGTAGATGTCGGTGCGGAACTTCGCCTCGGTCCAGGCCCGCTCCTCGGTGGTCAGGTCCTCGGGATCGACGACGGTGATGCCGGAGGCGTGCAATTCGCCGCGCAAACGGTGCCAGCACAACTGCTGGTCGCGCATCAACTCGGCCACCCGCTGGTGAATCGCCTGCAATTGCTGATGCGGCGTCAGGCCTTCCGGACTGGCCGCCGAGACCCCGGCCTTGACCTGGACCTTGATGCCGGCAACCCGGACCATAAAGAACTCGTCGAGATTGCTGGCCGAGATCGACAGGAAGCGCAACCGCTCCAGCAGGGGGTGGCGCTGATTGTTGGCCTCGTCGAGGACGCGCTGGTTGAAATCGACCCAGGACAGTTCGCGGTTGAAAAAGCGCGCGGGCGAATCCGGTCCGATGGCGGCTTGGCCCTGGTCGTCGGTGCGTGCGTCCATCATGATTCCTGCCCCTGGGTGACCGGCTTGAAGCCCCACTATCTACTCCCGGGGGCGCGTGAGGAGAAGCGGATAGCGCGGGGCCGCCGATTCCTGTTCCGATGGCGACACCGGGCTTGATCCTTCGCCAAGCTGGGGCTTAGATGGTCGGTGGCGATACCCGCCAATTCGCCGGAGCGAGCGTGACATCCCGCGTGGTGTTCCGCGGCGAGCCCCTCCGCCACAACCGCCATGAGCCACGATGAGCGTGGATTTCGACGATCTGCACGAGGCTGCCGGACACGGGGACGTCAAGGCCCAGTTCGCGCTTGGGCAGATGTACGAATCAGGGCAGGGGGTGGAGAAGGACGAAAGCGAGGCCGCCCGCTGGTACTTCGCCGCCGCCGAGCAGGGGGATGTCGTCGCCCAGTTCAACCTCGGCTACATGTTCGTGAGCGGCCGGGGCGTGCCGAAAGATCATGAAGAAGCGGTGAAATGGTTCAGCAACGCCTCTGACCTCGGCTATGCCAGCGCCCAATATATCCTGGGCTTCATGTATGAGAATGGCCAGGGCGTTCCCCGAGATCCGGTCGAGGCGGTGGGGTGGTATTACAAGGCGGCGGAGCAGGGCGATGTCAAGGCGCAGGTTCGTCTTGGTCACGTCTACTCAACTGGTATTGGGGTCGAGATCGACGATGTCGAGGCCGCGAGCTGGTATCAAAGAGCGGCGGAGCAGGGGGATTCCGGGGCTCAATATGAACTTGGTCTGATGTATTCCTTGGGGCGCGGCGTTGTCCAGGATTACGGTGTCTCGATCTACTGGTACCGGCTGTCCGCCGAGCGCGAGAACGACCGGGCGCTCTATGCTCTGGGGCTGATGGCCGCCAGTGGTCGCGGCATGGCGAAAGACTATGAGGTGGCCGAAAAATGGTGGCTCGAGGCTGCCACGCACGGCAACACCAAGGCCCAGTTCGCGCTCGGTAATATTCATGAGCACGGCTTCGGGGTGCCCAAGGACGTGGTTCAGGCGCTGGGCTGGTACCAGCGGGCGGCGGAGGGCGGCGACGCCGAGGCCCAGCGGGTCCTCGGCTTCATGTACTGCAACGGCGTTGGTATTCCGGATGATCATGCGGCGGCGCTAAAATGGTTTGGCATGGCCGCCGAGCAGGGTGACGCAAAAGCTAAGTATAATCTTGGCCTGATGCTCAAGAATGCCGAGGGGGATGAGCAGGATATTGGCCGGTCCATTGAGCTGTTTCGTGAGGCGGCGGAAACCGGACTTGCCGCCGCGCAGTTCAGCTATGGCATCATGCATTATGATGGGCTCGGTGTCGAAAAGAACTTTCCCGAGGCTTTGAGCTGGTTCAGCAAATCGGCGGATCAGGGCTACGCCAACGCGCAGTTGATGATGGCCTATATCTATTACAAGGGGCATGGGGTAAAAAAGGACTATACCGAGGCTCTCGATTGGGTGGAACGGGCCGCTTCGCGGGGAGATACTCATGCTCCGGAGCTTCGCAAAGCTATTGAAGCGCGCATTCTCATGGAGCGAGTGGCATCAGGGCGCTCGAGTAAATGATTATTGATCGCAAGAGCGCTTGCGAATTGTCTATTCAGCGAATCGGCGTGCGTCCAAATGGCTTGGGAGCGGCGCTTGCAATTTGAATCTTTTCCGATATACGGTTTCGTCCGTTCGGGAATGATCTTTGGATCATAGGCCGCGCTGCCGCTTGCGCTTTTTGTCGAAGTGCGGCAGA
>CAIOBP010000243.1 GCA_903856295.1 uncultured Rhodospirillales bacterium
CACTCCAAACGCCGATAACCACCGTCGTAACAACGGTCAGAATCGTAACGCTGATGACGGTCTCATGCCTCACGCCAAACACCTCGAAAATTCACCAACACCCAAGAAACTTCTAATGGCTCTTTCAACGGCAAGTCAACGGCTGACCGGGCGGAGTCCGGCCCCGGCGGCCTTCAGCCGCAGCCAAAGCGAACGGCCGCCCAGACCGAGCAAGATCACGGCGGCGACCAGTTCCGGCCAGCCGGCCGCGCCGTCTTCGGCCGTCGCCACCGGCAGGCGCGCGATGTCGAAGAAATACGGTGCGGCGAGATCGGTCAGCAGCCCGGCGACCAGCCCGCACAGGATCAAGCCGCCGAGATAGATGGCGCTGGCCGCCGAGCCCATTTCCCGCCGGACCACCATGATGGTGGCCAGATTGGTCGCCGGTCCGACCAGCAGGAACACCATCACCGCCCCCGGCGAGACGCCGGCCAGCAGCAACGCCGCCGCCAGTGGCGTCGAGGCGCTGGCGCAGATGTACATCGGCACACCGATGGCGATCATGGCCAGCATCGCTGGCAGACCGCCGCCCCACTGCCCAAGCGCCTGGGGCGGCATCACCGTCGCGGTCACCGCCGCCGCCAGCAGCCCGAGGGCCAGCCACGGCGCCAACTCGTCGAACAAGGTGGTGAAGGCGAACTCGAGACCGTAAAGAGTGCGGCGCCACGGCGTCTTCGCCACACCGGCCTGGCTCTGGGTATCGCAGTGGCAGGCACCGCCACCACACTCCGAGCCGGCGACGGCGGGCACGGATGTCGGAGCGGGAACAGGAGCGGCCTCGGGCGGCAGCAGCATCATGGCGAGGCCCGTGGCCACCGCGCTGACCACCGCCGCCACCGGCCGGGCGATGGCGAAAAAGGGACCGAGCAGGCCATAACTCAGCAGCACGGAATCCAGCCCGGTTTCCGGGGTGGCGATCAGGAAAGCGGTCACCGCCTCGCGCGAAGCCCCGCTCCGGCGCAACCCGACCGCCGCCGGCAGCACCGCGCAGGAACAGAGCGGCAGCGGCGCCCCGATCAGCGCCGCCATCACCGCCGGCCGCACCCCCCGCCCGCCCAGCCAACGGCCGAGCCGATCGGCCGGCAGCCAGCCATGGGCCAGTCCGGCGGCCATGAGCCCGATGAGCAGCCAGGGCGCGGCGTCAAGCAGCACTATCCAGGTTTGGGCAGCGACCAAGGCCACGGTCACGACTGGGCTTCTCCTCCCTCGCTGGCCGCGGGACCGCACTTGGAGCAGGAGCCGCAGCCGGCCTTCGGACTTTTCGAGAAGGGGGTGATGATGTGGCGCAGCACCAGCCCGACACACACCACCGCGATCACGGCGATCGCGGCACTATCCCACCAGGGTCCGGCACTCATGCGAACAATCCTCCGACAAGTGTGGTGACGAAAGCCAAGCTCCAGGCGATGACCAGCGAGACGCCGAACGACACCCCGGCCCAGCGCCAACTGCCGGCCTCGCGCCGGATCACCGCGATGGTCGATAGGCACGGCGCGTACAGCAGCACGAACACCATGAACGAGATGGCCACCGGCGGCGTCATGCCCGACGACAGCGACTTGCGCAGCCCGTCGGAGCCCTTGTCCTGGGCGTTGAGCACGGCATAGCTGCTGACCACCACCTCCTTGGACAGCAGGCCGGTGAGAATGGCGATGGAATCCTTCCAGCCGAAGCCGAGCGGCGCGAACACCGGGGTGACGGCGGCGGCGGTCTGGCCGAGATAGCTCTGCTCCAGCCGCTGACTGGCGGTATACCCGGCCGGCGCGGCGGGATATTGCTGAAGGAACCAGATCGCGATCGAGCCGATGATGATCACGCCGCCGACCTTGCGCAGAAAGTCCTGGGCGCTATCCCAAACATGGTAGCAGAGCGAACTCGGGGTCGGACGCCGGTAGGGCGGCAGTTCCATCATGAACGGCTCGTCCTTTCCCGCCACCACCATGCGGTCGAACAAGATCGCCGAACCGAGGGCGACCACGATGCTGGTGGCATAGAGCGCGAACACCACCGTGCCCGCCCAGTCGCCGAAGAAGGCGCCGGCGAACAGGATGAACACCGGCAGGCGCGCCGAGCAGCTGACATAGGGCGCGGCCAGAATGGCGATCAGCCGCGAGCGCTGGCTCTCGATGGTCCGGGTGGCCATCACCGCCGTGGCGTTGCAACCGAAGCCCATGATCAGCGGGATCAGCGCCTTGCCGTGCAAGCCGAAGGAATTCATCAGCCGGTCGAGCAGAAACGCGGCGCGGGCGAGATAACCGGTCTCGCTCAAAATCGACATGAAGAAGAATAGAATGACGATGTTGGGTAGGAAGACGATGGTGCCGCCGACCCCGGCCATCACGCCGTTGACCATCAGATCATGGAGCATGCTGGGCGGGATCAACCCGTCGACCTGCCCGGTCAGCGCCTGCATGCCGGTGTCGATCCAGGTGGTTGGATAGGCGCCCAGGGTGAAGGTGGCCTGGAACATCAGCCACATCAGCCCGGCCAGGATCGGCAGGCCGAGGTGACGGTGCAACAACAGGTTGTCGAGATGGTGGGTCAGCCGGCTGCGCGAGGTCGGCGCCGACACCACCGTCCGCACCGAGGCGAGCAGCGTCTGGATGAAGTTGAAGCGGGCGTGGGCGATCATCGTCGCGCAATCTTCGTCGTGGGTCGCCTCCAGGTCGACGCAGGCGGCGCGCACTTCTGCGATCAGCGCCTGGTGCTCGCTTTCGCGCTCGAGCAATTCGCTGTCGCCTTCCAGCAGCTTGATGGCCAGCCAGCGGCTCTGGCCGGCGTCGAGGGTGGCCGGGTGCAGATCGGCGATGATGGTCTGGACGTGGGCGATCGCAGCTTCAAGATGGGAATCGTAAGGGATCAGCGGCGCCCGCCAGCTCTCGGGGCGATCCGACAGCCCGTGAATGGCGTCGGCCACCGCCGGGACGCCGACGCCGTCCACCGCCACCGTCTCGATCACCGGACCGCCGAGGGCCGCCGCCAGGGCCGCGGTGTCGATGGAGATGCCGTGGCTGCGCGCCTCGTCGATCATGTTGAGCACAAACACGCAGGGCCGTCCCATCTCGACCAATTGAATGGTCAAGAACAGGCTGCGATGGAGATTGCCGGCATCGAGGACATTGACCACCACGTCCGGATGATCGAAATGCAGCGCGTCGCGGCCGGCCCGCTCTTCGGGCAGGCGGCCGTTGAGGGTGTAAAGTCCGGGCAGATCGGTGATATTGAGCCTCGCGCCCCGGTGTTTGACCTCACAACTGCGCGCCACCACCGTGACCCGCGAGTAATTGGCCACCGTGCCGTGGTCGCCGGTCAGACGGTTGAACAGCGCCGTCTTGCCGCAATTCGGATTGCCGACCAGCATAGCGGATATGGGGCGTTTGTGCGGTGTCATGTCATTTCCCGGAGCAGCGGACAAAGGATTCCTCTTCCGACACGGGACAAGGCCGGTGCCGGGTCAAACGCGGTCGGAAGAGAGAAACAAAAACGACGCCTCGGCGCATTGCGAATTCACACGCCCGGCCAAGATAGTCGGCCGGGGGCGATGCGGCATTTTGGCGCGAGGGTGGTTTTACTCGACGCGCAACAAAATATTGCGGGCGTCCTCGTTACGAAGCGAGAGCTGATAGCCAAGCAGACTGTAGGTGCGCGGATTGCCCATGGGCGCGGTGCGATCCAGCTCGATCTCGATGCCGCGCACGACGCCGAACGCGGTCAGGCGGCGCTTGAGCGTGTCGTCGGTGTGACCGATGCCGACCACGATCCCCTTCTGGCCGGTCGTGAGGTCGGCCAGAGTGAGGGCCGACGCCGTTGACGCTACCTGGGACAGAGCCTTCTTCTTCAGTGCCACGGACATCCTGAATGCTCCTGACATATCATGCTGGGTGTTAGCCATTCGAAACGCTGCGATGGTTAACACGGAGTGCCAAATCACCAAGCGGCGGCTGCTAGGTTTCAGCCTGCGGACAAAGCCGCCACGCGAATGATTATCATTTGCATAACATGCGGGCCAGGATCGTCGAAGTCAACAGCAAATCAGTCAAATTCGAGGGATTTGGGGGGTGCGACAAAATGTCCGAGGTGGGGATAACCACAAACGAACAATGGTGACCATGATCAGGTCAAGGGAAACGAGCCGGGCGGCAAAGCCCGGCTCTTGATGACTTACAGTTTTTCCGACAGATCGCAAATGAATGGAAAGCGCCAAGTCTTGTGCAGAGCCACCGAGACCAGGCCGAATATCGACAGGGTCGTGACCAGACTGGCCGAAAAGCGAAAAAACCAGCCCAGTCCAGGGACCGCCAGGGCGAACAGCGCCAGCACGCCCCAGATCCAGATCACCAGTCCCTGACGGGCATGAAAGTTGACGAACGGGTCATCGCGGCCGAACAGCAGCGGCACGAAACACAGCACACCGAGGTAGCTGAAGGCGGCCATCAGCCGCGACCGCACCTCGATGCCTTCTGTGGGAATCCAACTCAGGTTCAGCTTCATCACCTGTTCCTAACTCCTTAGGCGCCCTTGGGGGCCAGGGCGTCCGTGAGTTCGCTGCTTTCCTCGTCGACCCCGTCAACCTCGAGGGTCTGGCGATAGCGCCAATACCCATAGGCCGCCGCCGCGACACCGGCCGAAACCAGAACCGGACCCCAGGCGCCGAGGCCAAGGCCCAAGCCCAGGCTCAAGCCCTTGCCGCTCCAGATGGTGCCGCCGGTGGTGACGGCGCTCGCGCCGCCGGCCGTGCCGGTCGCGCCGACCTGGGTGGCCATGCCCGCGCCCTTGGCCCCGGCTCCGGCGGCGCCGGCCACCTTGGCTCCGGCCATCGCTTTGCCCCCGGCAGCGGCCTTGGCGGCCGCCATTTCGCGCAGGGCTTCCTTTTCCAGCCCGGCGGCGCCGGCAGCCTTCGCGCCCGCAACCTTGGCACCGGCGACCTTGGTGCCGGCAATGGCCTTGCCGCCAGCCGCCGCCTTGACCGTGGTGGCCTGACGCGCCGCTTCGGTCTCGATGCCTGCCCCGGCTGCCTTCCCGGCGACCGCCTTGCCGGCAACGGCCTTACCTCCGGCCGCTCCCTTCGTGGCGGCGGTCTGCCGAATGACCTCGTTCTCAATCTCGCCCGGCGGGGGTGCAACAGCCATGATCCGAACCTCGTCTACTGGAAAATCCCATTAACCTTGCTGGGGCTGTGTACAATCAGCGAATCATTAATGTCAAGTTTGATCTGTATGAATGCTGGCAGAGCGTCATTCATGGGGGGTGGCCCCCAAAGTATTGGCGAACGATAAATGCGAGGCTTCACCTAGTAAAAACACTTAATACCGCCCGTGATCAAGGGTGTCTCTTGGGCGTCCGATATGGTTCGTGCCTAGGTACTAGGAAATTCCTGGCATAATAAAATATAAACACCTAAATATTATTATATGGCTATATTTTAGCGCAGCGTTATGAATTAAACCAACATTTCTTGTTGGAATTACCCTTGCTTTCCGAAAGAGCAATTTGGAAAGGTTGTTATATTTGTATATATAGTCATATATTTATATCAAAGTTGTGTACTATGCTTTTGTTTTCCTGGAGGGGGGGGGGGGGTAAATAAAATTTTAATTAACTTGGCATCAAATCATGGTCCATTCGGATGTCGGCTGAAATTACGCTTTTAGTCGGATCAATCAGCGACTTCGACCCGAAAGGCGCAACTTCTGATTTTGCAACAAAAATACGCAGACAGGGTCTGTTGCGTCAATAAGATTGCTTACACCTGGACATGAACATCTCCAGGTGGTACTCATTTTGCGAATCGGCGTGCGTCCAAATGGCTTGGGAGCGGCGCTTGCAATTTGAATCTTTTCCGATATACGGTTTCGTCCGTTCGGGAATGATCTTTGGATCATAGGCCGCGCTGCCGCTTGCGCTTTTTGTCGAAGTGCGGCAGA
>CAIOBP010000244.1 GCA_903856295.1 uncultured Rhodospirillales bacterium
ATCGTTTCCATGCGCACCACTCCCGGGTCTCCGGCCAAAAAGCCGGAGTTTGCCACAGGTCACAGGTGGAAACTTTTCAACGCTGTTTCCCCCGCCTGCCTGGAAACTTTTGCACGCTGTTTCACAGATATTCGTCGCGGAGTTGCTCTCCCCCGGGCGGGAGACGTGGATCGTCAGCCCATGGATAAGCGATGTCACGCTGCTCGACAACAGGGCGGGAGGTTTCGACATGCTGAATCCCGACTGGGGCCGCAAGGAGGTCCGCCTGGTCGAGGTCGCCGTCCGGATGCTCGCCTGCGGTAGCCGCCTGATCATCGTCACCAGACCCGTCGAACACAACCGATCGTTCCTGGAACGCCTCAGGCTGGCGGTACGCGAACAGGGCGTTGACGGTCTCCTCACCGTCATCGAGAGGGAGGCGCTCCATACGAAGGGAATCCTGACGGACAAGGGACTTCTCCTGGGTTCCATGAACCTCACCTACAGCGGCATGGAACTGAACGATGAAGTCGTCGAATACGACATAGACCCCGTCAACCGCGCGAACGCCCGTCTCTCCTTCGCGACGTATCTGGAACACTCCCCCTGATGTACGAGATCGATCCTCGGGATGCCGTCTGGGCATCGCGTTTCTTCTCCGGCCGCAACGCCCTCGGGTGGGCTTCGGTCATCGACGGGAGCGCTCCCGACGATTGGGCTTCGGACATCGCTCCGTGGTTCGCTCCGCCTTGCCGATCCGATCCCGATGCCCCCATGGTACTGCCGCTCCTCGCCCGCGACGGAAGCGTCGTCTGGTACGGTGTGTCACGGACGGTCCGCGGCGCCCACCGCCTCGCCGAGGATCTCCTCGCGGCGGTCGGCCCGTCGTATTCCGACTTCACTGGCGGAGCGCACGTGGCCAATCCCGGAGACAGGTGCGAAGCCGCGCTGGCGGAGATATTCGCCCGGCCGATCCTTCTGCTCCGGCCGACCTCGCCCGCCGACATCCGACCCATCCGGTCTGCGGTTGCGCGCTACCGCGGCCTTGTGGAGCGCCGCCCTGCCTTCGGAAGAACCGCTGCTAGGCCGTTCGGGATCGTCCGGGGTCATTTCGACCGCGCCCTACTGGCGGGCAACGAGAGCGGAGCGCGGGACGCGTTCGAGGAACTTCTCCGGATAGGCAGGCTCAGTTCGGAGAATCGGCTGTATCTGGAAGTCAGGCTGCTCGCCGGACTCGGCCTGTGGCCTCAACTGGCAGGCAACACGAAACTTCTCGGCTCGTTGACCGATCTGGTGCTGCCGCCCCGCGTCCTCGCCGACGTCATCGAGGCCCTGTACCGGGTCCATGCCGAACCATGCGAGGCGGACTGTGACGCCGAGGGCGCCCGTCGCCGCTTCCGGGAGGCCGGCGTCGATCGGCGAGGCACCCTGTTCGGGACGACGAAGGGATTGCGGACTCCCCGCATCGTCAAGGCGTTCCTTCTCTTCGAGACGATGCGGACTTCACCCGATCGGCAACGCTTTGAGGCTCTCGCCGGATTGCTCGAAAACGGAGCGTCCGAACCGTTCGTCACCGCCATGGCATCGCTGCTTCCCGCACCTGTTGCGCTCCCCGCCGGGACGGCCGCCGCCACCTGGGCCGCCGACGAGGCTTTCGAGGACGACGAGTTCGACCGCGCGCTAGACCTCTACGCAAAGCAACCCCTCTCCGCGAAGACGATCAAGCGGATGCTGTCCTGCGCGACCGTCATCGGGGAGCCGATTGCAGCCGGTCGCGTGGTCGGACTTGTCGACGCCAATCCCGACGTACTGGCATGGTTGAACGACAAGACCCGCAGCACGCTGGACAGCCTCAGGCAGATTGCCTGCGGACTTCCGCCGGCGGCAGTTCCCACCGAGCGGAATCCTCCCCCGATCCCGATAGGTTGGCTGGAGTGGGCGCGAACGGCCGCAACGCCAGAAGGAGCGGACCGAGCCGGGGAGGCTCTCCGGAAATTCGGCGACCATTGGAGTGCCGACGGTTTCACGAACGGAACTGACGGCATCGACGAGTTCTGCAACCTGATCGGCAATGCCGGTGGGAAATCGGAAACGGCATTCAGGGCCGCGTTTCCCCATCTCTTCCGTGCCTTCCTCGTCGAACCCGAGAGGCCCTTGCCGATCTTCCGTCCTTTGTATTCGACGCTCCTGACGATGACGGCCATGCAGGAGGCGATATCGCAGGACGACCTGGAACTGGCGCGCCTGCTGATCGTGGCCCTGCTGACGGTCGGGCTTTCCGAGCGTGAATACGAAGCGGCCATGCTGGACCTCGGGACGCTTCTGGAAAGCCAGCGCTCCGTCAGCACCCTTTACTGGGGGCTGGACGTGTGCGAAGCCCTGGCGATCCACCCGTCGCAGAATGCTCCCTCCCGACTGCGGTTCGTCGTCGCCGTCACCGCGCTGGCCGAAACGGTTCCGCACCGCCTGACCATCGCCCACCGAGCCGCCATCCGGATGGTGTGCAGGGATTTCAACATACCGATACCGACTGAAATCGATGCCCCGCCCGATGCGGACGGAGGCAGCGACGGCACCCTGAAGTCGCTGGCTGACAGGACTGTCGCAATCTACACCCTGACGGAACAGGCGGGGCGGCGCGCGGCGGAAATGCTGCGCCGGCTCTGCCCCGCCGTCAAGGTGGTCGTCAACAACGACACCGTATGCACCGACAGACTGGCGCTTCTCGCCCGTTCGGCCGACATATTCGTGTTCGCCTGGAAGAGTTCCAAGCATCAGTCGTTCTATTGCGTGAAGAACAACCGACCGTCCGAGTTGCCGCTCCTGCATCCTGTCGGCAAGGGAAGCGCGAGTATCCTGAGAGCCATTCTCGACCACGGGTAACCCGCCAACCGACGGCGGTCCGGGGGGGGCGACGACATCGAACTGTTCTGACCGTCATTGGGCGGTCGATGGCCCGTCAATTGAGGACGAGTTTCCGGTGCCCGGCGGCGCGGATGCGTTCGTCAGCTATTTCGACCCCCGGTACCAAGCCACATCATCATGATCGGTCAATACCGGACCAGCGCCACCTCAAGAATGGCTGTTCGCCATGGCCATGGCCTGATATACTTGCCACACCTTCGTAGCAAGCTCGCCATGTCTCTATGACCGATTCGGACTCGCTCTACCACAGGCTGTTTTCTCACCCGCTCATGGTCGAGGGGCTGGTCCGGGAATTCGTGCCTGAAGCGATGGCAGCAGGCATCGATTTTAGCCGCATGGAGATGGTGCCCGCCAAGTTCCATGCCCGGCGAGGTAAGCGACGGGACGGTGATGTAATCTGGCGCCTACCGACCCACGACGGCCCGGACATCTATCTGTATATCCTCCTTGAGTTTCAATCTAAGATTGACAGATGGATGTCCGTGCGCATGCAGGTCTATGTCGGCCTGCTGTGGCAGCAGATCATCAGGGAACTCAAGCTCAAGAGCCAAGACGCCCTGCCGCCCGTTCTGCCGATCGTCCTCTACAACGGCGACCAGCCCTGGAACGCACCCACGGAGCTTACCGACCTGATCACTTTGCCGGCTGACTCGGCGCTCTGGCATTGGCAACCGAGAGTCCGCTATTATCTCCTGGACGAGAGTGCCTTTCCCAGGGATGAGTTGGTTCGGCGGGAGAGCTTGGCGGCGCTGCTGTTCCGTCTAGAACATTGCCACGAGCCGGATGAACTGCTCAGCCTGATCGACGAGGTAATCTACTGGTTCCGGCAGCATCCGGACTACGAAACACTGCAACACCTTTTCACCGAAGTCGTGCAGCAAGCGGCACGGGGTTTGAAGGATCAGGGAGCCGCGATTGCAATTCCCGAGGGCATGCAGGAGGTAAGGACCATGTTGGCAACACGGGTACAGGAATGGACACGGAAGTGGAAGGACGAGGGCAAGGCAGAGGGCAAGGCCGACACGCTACTCCGCCAGCTTCTTAGGCGTGACAAGGCACTTCCTGCCGGCCTGGAGGATCGAATCCGTGCTGCCAGCAGCGATGAGTTGGATGAGTGGACCGATCGCCTCGTCGACGGGAAGCCGTTGACCGAAATCTTCGGCCCCGACCACACGCACTGACCTCGTTTACGTCCGGAGATTATCCGCACCCCAGACGTTCTGGTGGGGTGCGTGCGGGTATTTGATTGGAATTCGTCTCAAATTGGAGGGGGGCGAAAGTTCGAGGTGAGTTCCTTTCGCTTACCAAAGCGTTTTTCGCGATACAGGCCGTCGGATGGTTGGTTTCAACCGCTACCCTGACGCCTGGAAACAGCAAGTAGCTCAAGCTTGATACTGCAATCAGGGCCTATACAGAATTTTGACAGCCAATCCGGAGCTAAAATTGAAAGCTGGCAAAAACACAACCCACTGATTTATCACGATGACTTCGAATATTCGCATTCCCTTCGCCCACCCCTTTGCCATCGAACTTCTGACGAGGCCTTGCCCTAAGCTTTGCTAAAATTCTTCCTAATGCTGTATACCTATCGGATATAACATGGGCGGCGATTGCACATCCAAGATAGTCGTTACGACTTAACCATAATTATACACTATTAACGGGGATTTACTGCCACGAACTCTACAGAAATGACCAGGAAATCTGATTGCTCCTTGAATTCGAGCGTGAAAATGACCAGATGTCTCTTCGTTATATCCCAACCTATATTTCTCTTATCTTTCTATATTCTGGGGCGCCTTATACGACGGTAAGGTCAAACGCACGCTTGATATCCTGTTCTTTGAGGGCCCCAACCAAGCCAAAATGGACAACCTCTCCGGACCGGATGATGCATACACGGTTCGCCAAGGGCAGCACTTCGCGAACCCGCTGTTCAACAATCAAAACCGCGCTGCCATAGAGGTCCCGAATATCCTTGATCACTGCGAACGTGCGAGCCAACAATGCTGGCGCCAAACCCAGTGATGGTTCATCTGTGCGGCGGCGTGGAAAAGTCGGCCACCTGAGGGGGTGATCGGCGTCCAAAATTAGGCCACCCCTGTTGTGGCAATCTTCCACCTTCGGTTGGGCGACGAGGGTGGTGACAGGGGATGTTGGTAGTGGAGACAATCGCG
>CAIOBP010000245.1 GCA_903856295.1 uncultured Rhodospirillales bacterium
GTGTCTCCGACGGCCAGGGCTTCGCCCTGGACCCACTGGGGCCTTGAGGCCCCAGACCCCTTTTTTAAAAGTGTCCGACGACGGCCCGTTCGCTGCGAGCGGCGCGGTAGCGCAGGGCTGCCGCCTCCCGGTGGTCGCCGTCGGCGTCGAGCATGCGCGCCTGGAGACGCAGCAACCGAGCGAACTGGCGAACGACCTGATATTCAATGGTTGATGGGCACGCTTCCTGATCGGCCGGATAATACATGATCGCCCCCTCTATATCGAAACCCCCGCCAGCGAATTTTGCGTCTGGCCCTTGCCAAATGGACGAAAGCAAACCCCATGCCACCCGGTTCCAACGGTCCGGCGGTGGCGGAGCAAGGACTTAGAAGCGGACGTTCGGAGCGGCTGCGCGACTTGCGATGCAAAATGCGAGTCTTCGAGTCGAATGCCTGAGAAATCTTAGCATTTTGCTGATCATTGAAATTTATCTTATATAGCAATAGGTTACCAGACCTTATCGGGGTATGTGCACAGATCGCGGACCACGCATTCCCGGCAGATCGGCCCTCGGGCTTTGCAGACATATCTGCCATGCAGGATCAGCCAGTGATGGGCGTGGGGCTTCCAGCGTTCCGGAACAATGGCTTCCAGCACATCCTCGACGGCGTCGGCATTTTTCCCCGGCGCCAGCCCGGTGCGGTTGGAAACCCGGAAGATGTGGGTGTCGACCGGGATCGTCGGGTGGCCGAAGGCGACATTCAGCACAACGGCGGCGGTTTTCCGCCCAACGCCGGGCAGCGCTTCCAGGGCTTTACGATTCTCGGGAACCGCGCCGCCATGCTCGCGCAGCAGAATCTCCGAGAGCGCGATGATATTGCGGGCCTTGGTGTTGAACAGGCCGATGCTCTTGACGTAGCCGCGCAGGCCCTCCTCACCCAACTCCAGCATCGCGGCCGGAGTGCGCACCCGTTCGAACAGCGCGCGGGTCGCCTTGTTGACCCCGGTGTCGGTGGCCTGGGCCGACAGCACCACCGCCACCAGCAAGGTGAAGGAGTTGACATATTCCAACTCGGTCTTGGGCTCGGGAGTGCGCTCGGCGAGACGGGCGAAAAAGCGGTCGATGTCGGCGGGGTTCATGATCGGCCTTGCGGCGGTTCGCGGTTGCTGGAACCATAGGGGAGGACCATCTTCGCTACCAAGCGCCTTTCTTCACACCTTGGAGCCATCCCGATGCTCAGCGACCTGACCGGGAGCCGCCTGCGCCGGATTCTGCACGACTCGCGCGGCGTGCTCGCGGGCGCCCCGGACCCGCGCCTGCGCTGCCTGACCGTCTCTGTCTCCGGCTCCAAAGACGCGCCGGCTCTGCGCTGGGGCCGGCACGACAGTCCGTTCGGGCCGGTGCTGGCCGCCGCCGCCGATTCCGGGCTGTGCTGGCTGAACTTCATCAAAACCGATACCGACACATCCCTCGGGCATCTGGCCCGGGCATGGCCCGAAGCCCGGCTGAGCGAGGAACCAACGGCGACGCGCGACGCCATCGCCCTGGCCTTCGAGCCCGATCACCAGTTTGCCGAGCCCCTGCCCCTGCTGTTGCGCGGCACGGCGTTTCAGCTCGCGGTCTGGCGGGCGCTGCTGCGCATTCCGCGCGGCGCCCTGGTCAGCTATGGCGACCTTGCCGCCGCCGTCGGTCACGCCAAAGCGGCACGGGCCACCGGCAGCGCCGTCGGCAGCAACCCGGTCTCGGTACTGGTGCCCTGCCACCGGGTGATCGGCACAACCGGCTTCCCCTTCAACTATGGCGGCGGCCCCGAACGCAAAAAGGCCCTGCTCGCCTGGGAACTCGAATAAAAGTCAAGGTTTCCAAAGGCCGCCGGCCTTTGGCGGGTCCAGGGCAGCGCCCTGGCCTTCGGCGACCCGGGGCCTTGAGGCCCCAGACCCCGTTACTTCAAGCCGAGAACGTCGGCCATGCTGTAGAGACCCGGCGCCTTGCCTTCGCACCACAGGGCGGCGCGAACGGCGCCCCGGGCGAAGATGGTGCGATCACCGGCCTTGTGAGTGAGTTCGATCCGCTCGTCATCGGCGGCGAAAATCACCGTGTGATCGCCGACGACATTGCCGCCGCGCAGGGTGGCGAAGCCGATATCGCCGGACGTGCGCGCCCCGGTGATGCCGTCGCGACTGCGCACCGACCGCTCTCCGAGATCGATGCCACGCCCCTTGGCGGCGGCCCGGCCGAGAGCGAGCGCGGTACCGGAAGGCGCGTCGACCTTATGACGGTGATGCATTTCCAGCACCTCGATATCGAACGACTCGTCGAGGGTTCTGGCCACCTTCTCGACCAGTCCGAGCAGCAGATTGACCCCGAGACTCATGTTGGGGGCAACCACCAGGGCAATGTGCGAGGACGCAACGGCCAACTCGGCTTCGAACGCGGCCGGCAGTCCGGTGGTCCCGATCACCAGCGCCGTGCGATGCTCGACCGCCAGGGCGGCATGACGGGCGGTCGCCTCGGGGGTGGTGAAATCGATCACCACATCGCAAGCCGCGAACACCGCCTCCGGCCCGGCGGAAACCGGGATTCCCAACGGCTCCAGTCCGGCGAGCACGCCGGCATCCTGGCCGACGCCGGAATAACCGGGACGGTCGCAGACCGCCGCCAACTCGGCGCCAGCGGCAGCCGCCACCTGTTTCACCAGGTTCCGCCCCATCCGGCCGGCACACCCGACCACCCCGATTTTCATGACGCCGCCCTCCCCATAACCCACGATATCGTCGCCGCGCGGCAGAAAACCACAGGGCATGAGCCTCCGCAATCAGGACGCCCCCTTGACTTCCCTGGCCAAGCCGTTCGATCTACTGCCAGGGAAAGAATCCTCGGAGCGGTCGCTGAGTGTACTCCCGGAATACCGGGGGTGTGTTAGCGGCTCCGCTTCACCGTCGCAACGGCAAATACCGCGCCCGGGAGTTCCGTCTGCACCATGGGCCAGAACAACGACAGCCTCCCCGTCGACAACGGCGAGAGCCCGCCCGGATTGCGCAAGCACTTCTGGGGACGGGATACCGGGCCACTGGCGCGCCTGCGCGCCCTGCTGGCCGCCACCCGCGGCGGTGTGAAACGGGCGAGAGGGACGGTTGTCGCACTGATCCGGAGCCGGCTGACAGGCCCCGTCCAGGTCGCCCCCGCGATCAACGCCGCCTACTCCGAACCCGAAACGCCGACGCCGCTGCTCAATCCGCTGGTGCGCACCGCGACGCCGCTGCTGGCCTTGATGGCCCGGCTGCCGACCCTGCCCCCACCCGCCAACCTCGAGGGACTCCGGCACCGGATCATCGCCGCGCTGCGCCGCTTCCAATCGGCGGCGCGGGCGGGCGGGGTCACCGCCGATCAGATGCGGGCGGCGCATTTCGCCCTCTGTGCCGCCTTCGACGACATCATCGGCCATACCGGATGGGGCCAGCAGGCCGATTGGAACGAGCGCAGCCTGATCCGCACCTTTCACCGGACCATCGAGCCCGACCGCGACCTGATGACCATGCTCGATCACATGATCGCCGATCCTCACAATCACGTTTGCGAGTTGGAGCTGATCTCGGTGTGCATGGCGCTGGGCTTCGAGGGCCGCTACCGGGTGCTGGATGACGGCCCCCCGGCCTTCCGGCTGGTGCGCGACCAGATTCACCGGGCGATCACCGAGGTGCGCGGGGAACCGCCCGAGGAACTCTCGCCCGAATGGCGCGCCAGCCCGGCGCCGCGCAAGCCGCTGGGCGCGGTCATTCCGTCCTGGGTGGCCACCAGCCTGATCGGCGCCGCGTTCGCGAGCTTTTATGTCCTGCTCACCCTCTCGGTCGGCGGCCATGCCGACCGGGTGTATCAGAAACTGGCGGCGCTGCTGCCCGACCGGCCGGCGGTGATCGTTCATTATGAGCCGGCCAGCGCCACGGCGCCGGCCGAGGCCGCCGCTTCGGCGTCCCAGCTGTCGGCGAGAGCCAGGCGCTATCAGATTGCCCTGGGCACCGAAAACGCCGCTGGCATGGTCGAGGTCGTGACCGAGCGGGACATCGACATACTGCGCATTTCCGGGGTCAACGCCTTCCTGCGCGGCGGCGACACCCTGACCCGCGCCGGGCACCAGCTGGTGGAACGCCTCGCCACCCAACTCGACCGCGAGCCCGGACGCCTGCTGGTGGTCGGACACACCGACGACCGGCCGAATCTCGGCATCCGCCACCCCTCGGCCCTGGCGCTCTCCGAGGCGCGGGCGCGGGCGGTGGCGCGGGTGCTGGTCGCCCACCTGAACGCCCCCGAACGAGTCGATATCGAAGGACGGGCCGACACCGAACCGCTGGTGCCCAACACCAGCACCGCCAATCGCGACCGCAACCGCCGCGTCGACATCGTGTTGCCCCATGGGGAGGTTCGTCGCTGATGTTCGCCGGTCGTCCCCCCCGCCTCCGCCATCCGGGCGGCTCCCGCCTCGGCCTGCTTCAGGGGCTGCGCCTGCTCAGCACCATCCTGACCAGCCGCTGGCTGATCAGCCTTGCCGGCGCGATCTCGGCCTGTCTGGTGCTGTGGTTCCTCGGTCCGCTGCTGACGGTGGGCGTCTTCGCGCCCTTCGAGACCGATGAGGCCCGGCTGCTCGGCGTGCTGGCCATCATGGTGGTCTGGGGCATTCTCAACCAGTTGCTCCAGCTCCGCGACCGTCAGGCCAGCGAGGATCTGGTCGCCGCCCTCGCCGGAGCCGCCCCCGCCTCCCTGCCCGCGCCGATTCTGATGCCGCCTTCGGTGCCCGAGCCGGTGTCCTTCCAGGCCGCGCCGCCGGCCGGCGAGACGCCCGGAGACGCCGATGAGTCCGGAGCCGGCGAGGTGCGCAGCCTGCAACGCCGCCTCGCCGAGGCGCTGGCCCTGTACAGCGGCCGCTGCGGCAAGCAGACGCTGCGCCGCCTGCCCTGGTATCTGGTGATCGGCATTCCCGGCGCCGGCAAGACCACCGCGCTGGCCAATTCCGGCCTGAACTTCCCGCTCGCCGACATCCTGGGCCAGCGGCCGGTTCAGGGCTTCGCCGGAACCCGCAGCTGCGACTGGTGGTTCACCTCCGAGGCGGTGCTGGTCGACACCGCCGGCCGCTACACCACCCAGGACAGCGATCACAGCGCCGACAGCGCCGCCTGGCTCGGCCTGCTGGATCTGCTGAAGTTCCACCGTCCGGAGCAGCCGCTCAACGGCATCGTGGTCACGGTCAGCCTCGCCGACATCGCGACCCAGACCGTGGTCGACCGTCACATCGCCGCCGACGCCATCAACTGGCGCCTGACCGAGATCGAGGCCCGGCTCGGCACCCGGGTGCCGGTCTATGTCGTGCTGACCAAGGCCGACCGCCTGACCGGTTTCAGCGAGTTCTTCGCGGCCTTCGGCGAGGAGGAGCGCCGGCAGATCTGGGGCGTCACCTTCCCGGTCGAAGACCCGGCGGCGGCGCCCGACAACGTCACCTGGGCCGGCAGCTTCAGCAGCCGGTTCGAACGCCTGACCCAACGGCTCGAGCGCCGGATGTTCGAACGCCTGAACCGGGAGCCCGACCCGCTGATCCGTGCCCTGATCGCCAGCTTTCCCCAGCAACTGGCCTCGGTGCGTCCGGTCCTGACCGAATTCCTGATCCAGGCCCTGCAACCTTCGGAGCAGGGCCGGCGCACCCTGCTGCGCGGCGTCTATCTCACCAGCGCCAAGCGCGAGGGCATGGCCCTCGACCGGCTGGCGCCGGAAATCGCGGCGACCTTCGGCGTCGAGCACCGGTTGCCCGAGCCCGAAACCGTGCCGGCGGGCGGGCTGTTCCTGACCCGGCTGTTCCGCGAGGTCGTGTTCGCCGAATCCCATCTCGCCCAGGGCGGCGGCCCGCCCGACCTCTTCACCGCCAGACGTCGCCGCCACCAGCGGCTGGCCGCCGCCGTCGCCCTGGCGCTGGCGACGATCCTCGCCGTGTTGTGGGGACGCGCCGGCTGGATCAGCCACGACCTTTATTCCGCCTTCGAGGAGAATATCGAGCGCGCGGCGACGCTGATGCCCAAGGGGCTGGGCGGCGGCAATCAGAGCGACAAGGTCGCGGACGGCGACGTGGTGCCGGTGCTGCCGGTGCTGTCGCAGCTGCGGTCGATCTCCGGGGAACAGCCCCCGGGCGGACACGGCGCCAAAGCCCCCGCGCCGGGGGCGGCGCCGGGGTCGGGTCTCGACCAGGGCGAGCGCCTGCTCCGGATGACCGACGCCCTCTATCAGCGCGCCCTGCGCCGGTTGCTCTATCCCCGGCTGGTGGTGCGGCTGGAAACGTCGCTGGCCAAGCCCTCGGGCCAGCCCGATGCCCTGACCCCGGACCGGACGTACGAGGCGCTCAGGGTCTATCTGATGCTGGTCGGCGAGGCGCCGATCGACCGTTACGCCATCACCGGCTGGTTCAGCACCGACTGGATCGCCACGCTGCCGGGCGCCGGCAAGGAGGCGCTGCGGCGCCAGCTTTCGGATCATCTCGGAGCGCTGCTCGAGTCCGGGGTCCCCGCCAACACCGGTTCGGTGCGGCTGATCGCCGAGACCCGCAAGCGCCTCACCGGCTACGCCCCGGCCTCCCGCGGATACGCCCTGCTGCGCGAGGTGCCGGCGGTGCGGGAACTGCCGGGCTGGCACCTGCTCGATCATGTCGGCCGCAGCGCCGGAATCGTGCTCGGCAGCGCCGCCGGACGCGCCCTCAGCGAACCCACGGCCGGCCTCTATACCGCCGACGGCGCCCGCCGCGTCGTGCTGCCCGCCATGACCAGAATCGCGCTCGAGGTCGCCCAGGATGGCTGGGTCCTCGGCCAGACCATGGAAGCCGGAGCCGTCGCCGCCCGGGCCAAACAGCTGCGCCAGGGCATCGCCGCGCTCTATTTCGAGGATTACGCCCGCTACTGGCAGGACTATCTGAAGGATTTGAGCGTGGTCACCACAGGTGGGGTGCCTCACCTGATGACCACCCTCGAAGCCGCCGCCGGGTCGTCCTCGCCACTGCCGGCGGTGATCGCCGCCGTGGTCGCCGAGACCCGCCTCGCCGCCCCCGGCAAGACCCAGACCGACGACGAGACGACCCAGGCTCTGGCGGCGGCGACAGAAATCATGAACCGGTTCAAAGGGTTGCAGCAACTGCTCGTACCCGGCACCGGGCGTGGCCAAGTGGCGTTCACCGCCGCGCTGGGCAGCCTCGGCGACCTTCACGACGCCCTCGAGCACTGGGACATCATCTCCCGCCAGCCCGGCCTGACCAATGCCGCGGCCAAGGAGGCCCAGCATCAGCTGAAGCGCACCGCCGACAAGATCAAGGCCCAGGCGTCGTCGCTGCCGGCGCCGGCCTCGACCTGGTTCACCGGGCTGGCCGACGCCGCCCTTCAGGAGGTCCAGGCCGGCAAGGGAGGCGCCGCGCCATGAAACGGCAGGCCACCGCCGCCTTCGGTCCCGGATATTTCGGCAAGCTGCCGGCGCGCGGCGATTATCTGGCCCGCGGCCTCCCCCCGACCTTCCTCGATCCCTGGGAAAACTGGCTGCATGGCGTCTGGCACAGCGGCCACCAGCGGTTCGGCGAGGTCTGGTCGCCGCTGATCGCCGATGGGCCGGCGTGGCGCTTCGTGCTCGACGAGGATGTCTGCGGCCCCGACGCCGTGGCCGGTCTGCTGATCCCCAGTTGCGACAAGCTGGGCCGGGTGTTCCCCTTGTCGCTGGCCGCGGCGATCCCCGGACGCAGCGACCCCGCCGCGCTGCCGATCACCGCCAGCGACTGGTATGGCCGGGCCGAGGACCTGCTGCGCAAGGCGCTGACCCCCGACTTCAATCTCGAAAGCTTCGAAAAGCGCCTGCGCGAACTCGGCACGCCCCGGCGGGCACCGCCGCTCACCCAGCCCAAGGGCAGCCCCGGCTGGCACGTGGCACTGGACCCGGTGCAGGCTCCGGCGATCTCC
This sequence comes from uncultured Rhodospirillales bacterium, assembly GCA_903856295.1. GTDB lineage: Bacteria > Pseudomonadota > Alphaproteobacteria > Azospirillales > Azospirillaceae > BOG-933. Next base: position 7,954 of record CAIOBP010000245.1, read on the forward strand.
TATCCCGCCCTGATCCACGATCTCGCCGCCACCCTGCCCGACCGCTTCAGCCTGTGGTGGACCCTGGGCACCCGCCGGGTCGGACCGTCGCTGGTGGTTGCCTCCGGCCTGCCCGACAGCGCCGCCGTCACCGCCTTCTGGGACGGCGCCTGGGATTACTGGGGCTGGACCGACGGCGACGCACTCTATCCGGAAGAAGAATAAGTCCCGGTTTCCAAAGGCCGCCGGCCTTTGGCGGGGTCCAGGGGCAGAGCCCCTGGCCTTCGGCGA
>CAIOBP010000246.1 GCA_903856295.1 uncultured Rhodospirillales bacterium
CACCGAGCTGCTGGGCACCATGCTCGGCGGCTTCAACATCAAGCCGCTGATCGACCTGCTGGCCTGTCCGGAGTGTGGCGCCGCCGCCGCCGCCGGGCTCAAGGGCACGCTGCTGATGTTCGACTTCTTCCATGATGTCAAGGAACTGGCCGACAAGGGCAACGCCAACGCCAAGGGCGTGGTTCAGTCCTGGGCCGACGCCGAGTGGTTCACCTCGCGCCCGGCAGTGCCGGAGAGCCTGACCATCACCATCTTCAAGGTTTCGGGCGAGACCAACACCGACGATCTGTCGCCGGCCCCCGACGCCTGGAGTCGCCCTGATATCCCGCTGCACGCCCTGGCCATGCTGAAGAACGCCCGCCCCGGCATCACCCCGGAGGAGCCGGGCAAGCGCGGTCCGGTCAAGCAGCTGGAAACCCTGCGCGCCAAGGGCAACCTCGTGGCCTATGTCGGCGACGTCGTCGGCACCGGCTCTTCCCGCAAATCCGCCACCAACTCGGTGCTGTGGTTTACCGGCGAAGACATTCCCTATGTGCCGAACAAGCGCTTCGGCGGCGTCTGCCTGGGCTCCAAGATCGCGCCGATCTTCTACAACACCATGGAAGATGCCGGCGCGCTGCCGATCGAACTCGACGTCTCCCAGATGGAGACCGGCGATGTGGTCGAACTGCGCGCCTATGACGGCAAGGCCCTGAAGAACGGCACGGTGATCGCCGAATTCACCGTCAAGTCCGACGTCATCTTCGACGAGGTTCGGGCCGGTGGCCGGATTCCGCTGATCGTCGGCCGCGGCCTGACCGCCAAGGCCCGCGAGTCGCTGGGTCTGCCGGCTTCGACCCTGTTCCGCCTGCCCGCCGTGCCCGCCGACACCGGCAAGGGCTTCTCCCTGGCCCAGAAGATGGTCGGCCGCGCCTGCGGTCTGCCCGAGGGCAAGGGCGTTCGTCCCGGCAGCTATTGCGAGCCGAAGATGACCACCGTCGGCTCCCAGGACACCACCGGGCCGATGACCCGCGACGAGCTGAAGGATCTGGCCTGCCTCGGCTTCTCGGCCGATCTGGTCATGCAGTCCTTCTGCCACACCGCCGCCTATCCCAAGCCGGTGGACGTGCTGACCCACCGCGATCTGCCGGCCTTCATCTCGACTCGGGGCGGCGTCGCCCTGCGGCCCGGCGACGGTGTGATTCACTCCTGGCTCAACCGCCTGCTGATGCCCGACACCGTCGGCACCGGCGGCGACTCGCACACCCGCTTCCCGATCGGCATTTCCTTCCCGGCCGGCTCCGGGCTGGTGGCCTTCGCCGCCGCCACCGGCGTCATGCCGCTCGACATGCCTGAGTCGGTGCTGGTGCGCTTCAAGGGCACGATGCGCCCCGGCGTCACCCTGCGCGACCTGGTCAACGCCATTCCGCTCTACGCCATTCACCGCGGGCTGCTGACCGTCGAGAAGAAGGGCAAGAAGAACATCTTCTCGGGCCGGATTCTGGAAATCGAGGGCCTGCCCGACCTCAAGGTCGAACAGGCGTTCGAGCTGTCCGACGCCGCCGCCGAGCGTTCGGCCGCCGCCTGCTCGGTGCGGTTGGACAAGGCACCGATCATCGAATACATGCGCTCGAACGTCGTGCTCATGAAGTGGATGATCGCCACCGGCTACCTGGATGCCCGCACCCTCGGCCGCCGGATCAAGGCCATGGAAGCCTGGATCGCCAATCCGCAGTTGCTGGAGCCCGATGACGACGCCGAATACGCCGCCGTGATCGAGATCAATCTCGCCGACATTCACGAGCCGATCGTCGCCTGCCCGAACGATCCCGACGACGTCAAGCTGCTGTCCGAAGTCGCCGGCAGCAAGATCGACGAAGTGTTCATCGGCTCGTGCATGACCAACATCGGTCACTTCCGCGCCGCCGGCAAGCTGCTGACCGGCAAGTCCGATCTGCCGACCCGGCTGTGGATCGCGCCCCCCACCAAAATGGACGCGATGATCCTGACCGAGGAAGGCTATTACGGCGTGCTCGGCGGCGCCGGCGCCCGGATGGAAATGCCCGGCTGCTCGCTGTGCATGGGCAATCAGGCGCAGATCCGCAAGGGCTCGACCGCGATGTCGACCTCGACCCGCAACTTCCCCAACCGGCTCGGCATCGACACCCAGGTTTACCTGGGCTCGGCGGAGCTGGCGGCGGTGTGCGCGCTGATCGGCCGCATTCCCACCGTCGCCGAGTACATGGAGCAAGTCAACGTGGTCAATCAGAAGGCCGCCGACATCTATCGCTACATGAACTTCGACCAGATTCCGGCCTTCCGCGACGTCGCGGCCGGGGTCACGGCCTGAGTCTGCCGACGCCGACCAGCATCACCCCCGCCGGGCGACCGGCGGGGGTGTTTTTTTGGGCATCCCGCCGCCGAAACGGCAAAAACCTGTGGATGATTGAACAATTTCGGGGCATCCCCCCTGGCACTCGGGCGCATCAGCCGCCATCTTCGTCGAACGGCTGGACGGAGACCCGGAGCGGGTTTACCATGGGCTGTGCGGTTTTCAGGCGCCGCGTGTCCGGCGCGATTCATCCCTGCAATCAGATTAGAGGATTACCATGCGCGTTCCTTCAGTGACGTTCAAAACCCGGGTTCGGAACGAAGCCCTCGGCGGCCCCAATCCCTTCGAGTGGAAGGATGTGACCTCCGACGAGATTTTCGCTGGCAAGAAGGTCGTGCTGTTCGCGCTGCCCGGCGCCTTCACCCCGACCTGCTCGACCACCCATCTGCCCCGCTATGAAGAGCTGTACGACCAGTTGAAGGCCCAGGGCGTCGACAGCGTGGTTTGCCTGTCGGTCAACGATGCCTTCGTCATGTATCAGTGGGGCAAGGCCCAGGGCGCCAACAAGGTGTTCCTGCTCCCCGACGGCAACGGCGAGTTCAGCCGCAAGATGGGCATGCTGGTCGACAAGTCGAACCTCGGCTTCGGCATGCGGAGCTGGCGCTACTCGATGTTCGTCGACAATGGCGAGGTCGTGAAGACCTTTGCCGAGCCCGAGTTCTCCGACAATTGCCCGACCGACCCGTTCAAGGTCTCCGATGCGGACACCATGCTGAACTGGCTGAAGTCCGGCAAGCAGTAACCGGCAACTCCGTTCTCGCGGCCGGGCGCCCCCCGGCTGCGGGACGGCGGACAGAGGGAGGGCGGCCCATGACCCGAAGCAGCCTCAACGCCGCGTGGCGGCTGGCGCCCGCGCTCCTAGCCGTAGCGTTGCTGGCCCCGGCGCCGCTGTCGGCTCAGACCGCGCCGACCACGATTGTCGGACCGCAGGGCACGACCACGATCATGAACGATGGTAACGGCGGCAGCACGGTCGTCGGCCCCGGCGGCGCCACCACCATCATCAGGGACAGTACGGGCGGCAGCACGGTCGTCGGCCCCAACGGCGTCACCACCACGATTCGCACCGACGGCAATGGCGGCAGCATCATTATCGGCCCCGACGGCGGCGCCACCACCATTCGCGGCGACGGCAACGGCGGCGGCATCGTCATCGGACCGAACGGCGCGACCACGCTTTACACGCGTCCCTGACCGAACATAGGCACCTTATGATCACACCTCACCGTCACGGTCTTGCCGCCCTGACGGGCGCTCTGGGCCTGTGCCTCTCTCCCTGGGCGCTGCCTGCTTCGGCCCTCGCCGCGGCCCCAGCCTTTCATGTCGCAGCCACGGCGCCCGAAAAGGCGCTCGACGGCATCATCCGGCTCTCCGAACGCGACCCCGACTTTTTCACTTATATCACCCGCTGGTCGTGGTCCGGTAAGCCCAAGGACAAGGGTTACAGCAAGTTGCTGACCACTCCGCTCCTGAAAGCCATCGCCAACGAAGAAAAGAGGCTGGTAAAAGAAAACTGTGGCGGCAAATATATCAGCGGTGACCTTTGCGGTCATGGCGCCTCCCCGATCTCCTGCACCCAGGACATGTCCGACGGACAGTATCTCTACAAGACGGCCCCGGTGAACACCAATACGGTGCAGATCACCTACCGCTGGCCAGAGATAACCCAAGACGTCGCGACATACCGGTTGGTCTTCGACCAGGGGCGCTGGACGCTCGACGGCATTAGCTGCACCAACGGCTCTCAGTACAACTGAAGGTCTCGGGTGGGTCCAGGGCAAAGCCTTAGCCGGCGGAGGCACCAGGGGCGCCGCCCCTGGACCCCGCCAAAGGCCGGGGGCCTTTGGAAACCGGGCGTTATATCTGGCCCATGGTCTTGATTTTGGCCTTGGGGTGGATTTCGTTCTGAGACATCACGGTGGTGGTCGGGCGGAAGCGTTCGATGATCGAGCGCACGAACGGCCGGACGCCGGGGCTGGTCAGCAGCACCGGCGCCTCACCCATCATGGCGTGACGTTCGAAGGTTTGGCGCACGGCGGTGATGAACTGCTGGAGCTGCGAGGGCGGCATGGCCAGCTGCCGGTCGTCGCCCTCACCGATCAGCGACTCCGCGAAGGCCTGCTCCCAGTCCGGCGACAGGGTGATCAGGGGAATGAAGCCCATCTCGTTGGCGTTGGCGTCGGAAATCTGACGGGCGAGGCGGGTACGAACATGCTCGGTGATCTGGGTGATGTTGCGGGTCTGAGAGCAGGCTTCCGAGACGCCTTCAAGAATTGATGGCAGATCGCGCACCGATATGCGCTCGCCGAGCAGGTTCTGTAACACCCGCTGAAAGCCGCCGAGGGTAATCTGGCTGGGAATGACGTCGGAGACCAGCTTTTGGTGCTCCTTATCCATTTCATCGAGCAACTTCTGGGTCTCGGTGTAGGACAGCAACTCCGACATGTTGTCTTTGATGACTTCGGTAAGGTGAGTCGTGACCACCGTCGACGGATCGACCACGGTGTAGCCGCGAAACAGCGCCTCTTCCCGGTAATTGGTTTCGACCCAGATCGCGGGCAGGCCGAAGGTCGGCTCGACGGTCTGTTCGCCGGGCAGGCTCATGGCATCGCCGCGCGGGTCCATCACCAGCAGCATGGTCGGACGGATGTCGCCGCGCCCGGCCTCGATCTCCTTGATCCGGATGACATAAGTGTTGGGCGACAACTGGAGATTATCCTGAATCCGCACCGCCGGCATGATAAAGCCGATTTCATTGGCGATCTGGCGGCGCAGCCCGCGAATCTGATCGGTCAGGCGGTGGCTGCCCGGCGGCGGCTGATTGATCAGCATCAACAGGCCATAGCCCAGCTCGAGCCGGATCAGGTCGATGGCCAGAGCGGTGGAGATCGGTTCCTCGACCACCGGCGCCGCCTCGGCGGCTTTTTCGGCCTCTTCGGCAACCTGTTGCTCCTCGGCGGCCTTTTTCTGACGCGGCAGGTACCAAGCGCCGAAGGCGGCGGCGGCGGCCAGGGTCAAAAACGGCGCCATCGGCATGCCGGGCAGCATCGAGAGCGCGACCAGCAAGGTCGCGGTCAGGCCGAAAGCGGCGGGATAGCCACCGATCTGCTTGGCCAGAACCGTGTTGGTCTTGCCCGAGACGCCGGCCTTGGTCACCAGCAAACCGGCCGAGATCGAGATGATCAGCGCCGGCACCTGGGAGACCAGACCGTCCCCGATCGACAGCTTGACGAAGGTGTCGGCGGCTTCCATGAACGGCATGCCATGGCGCAGCGAGCCGATGATGATGCCACCGATAATATTGATGAAAATGATCGCCAGACCGGCGACCGCGTCTCCCTTGACGAACTTCGAGGCACCGTCCATCGAGCCGTAGAACGAGGATTCGTCCTCCAACTCCTTGCGCCGGGCCTTGGCGATCTGCTCGTCGATCAGGCCCGAGGACAGGTCGGCGTCGATGGCCATCTGCTTGCCGGGCATGGCGTCGAGGGTGAAGCGCGCCGCGACTTCGGCGATACGGCCCGAACCGGCGAGAATCACCTTGAAATTGACCAGGGTGATGATGCCGAACACAATGACGCCGATCACGAAATCGCCGCTCATCACGAAGCCGGCGAAAGCCTCGATGACATGGCCGGCGGCGTCGGTGCCCTCATGGCCATGGGCGAGAATCAGGCGGGTCGAGGCCAGGTTCAGCGATAATCGCAGCAAGGTGGTGATCAGCAGCACCGTCGGATAGGAGCTGAAATCCGTCGGCTTCTGCATGAACAGCGTGACCATCAGGATCATCACCGCGCAGGTGATCGAGATCGACAACGAAATGTCGAGCATCCAGGTCGGGATCGGCAGGATCAGCACGACGATGATCATGACCACGCCCAGCGACAACGCGATGTCGCCGCGCTTGAGCATCCCCCGGGCCGTGGCCATCAGATCCGCGCCGGCCCCCGCAGGGGGACCGGGGCCGCCTTCGCCATGCTCGGGATGTTGTTCGGTCAGGGCCATGGGAAACTTGGTGGTTTCGTCGCACGCACGCCCACTCTACACGATCCGCCGCCCGAGGTTTAGCAGGAACCGCACCGTTCGGCCTTATCTTATTACGCGCATCGTATGCAAACTTCCCAATGTTAGGGTGTTTTTATATCGCTTTGTTTCAAAATAAATTTATATGGCACGATGACCATGCTAAGATGGCGCAAGCTGTCGTGTTTTACGCTACATATGTAGGATATCCCGCACAAACACCGCAATCAACCCTATTTTCCTCACACGAACCCTGGAGACCTTCGAATGAAACGCAATGTTTTCGTTTTCACAGGAGTACTTCTGCTACCTTTAGTATTGGGAGGGTGCAGTCGGGAATGGTCCTTGTTTGGCGGTAACGATGCAAATTTCAGTGGCGCGGCATCCGTGTTTGAAGATTACACCGCGCTTGAATCGATAAAAACAGCCGATATTGCAAAAGATTTAAACGGCAGCACCACCACTGCCAATGATCTAAGCGGCGCAATGACCACATTTCAGACCGGTGCTGCCGCCAGCCTGACAACCTTTGACAAGGTAACAATCAAAAATTACATGATGCGGCGAGACGCGGCTCAGGACAGAATTTTACGCGCCTCGGAGAATCGCTGTGGCTTTTATCAGCGCTACTTGAAGCGGCTTCAATCCGATACCGCACTCGGTTTCGGAGGACTGGCAACAGCCCTGGGTGGTGCCGGCGCCATCGTCACCGGTGCAGCGGAAGCACGGGCGCTGGCCGGAGCTGCTGGCATTACCAGCGGCGTTGGAGCCGAAGTGCAAAAAGATTTGTTCGCAAATCTGACATCGACGGTAATCGTACCCGGCATCGAGAAGCGGCGCAGCGACCTACTGAATAAAATAATGAACAACCGCTGCTACGCCGTCGACCAGTACACCGCTGGCATGGCGATTTCCGACGCCATCGCCTACCACAACGCCTGCACTCTCGATACCGGAGTTGCCGAAGCTGGACTGGCGATGAAGGAAGCCTCATCTCCAGGCTTAGCCGGACTGGCCAACATGAGCGCCGCGCTCGCGATAATTGCCAGCAACCAAAGCACATTGTCTTCAATTGCCCAGAACATCGGAAAGCCCGCCGTACCCGTTGTCGGTGCACCGCCGACGCCACCGCCGCCACCGACCCCAATCACCTTTGCCAACAACGTTCGCACCAACACTGGAACCGTGGTCGCCGACTGCACCAAAGTCTATCCGGCCTTATGGAGCGCACTGCAACCGGCAAAACCGTAACCAGCCCCCTCACCCCGCCGCCCGCTCGCCTTCGCCGGGCGGCGGGACGGGGACGCCTTCTTCGCTGTATTGCTTGAGTTTGTTGCGCAGGGTGCGGATCGAGATGCCGAGGATGTTGGCGGCGTGGGTGCGGTTGCCCAGGCAGTGGCTGAGGGTCTCGATGATCAGGTCGCGTTCGACGTCGGCGACGGTGCGGCCGACCAGACCATAAGGCTGGGCCACCTGCCCGGGCGGCGTCACCGGCACCGGTTGCGGCTGCGGCGCCGACATGCGGCCATAGCCGCCGGGCAGGCTCGGGCTGTGGCTCTGCTGGGGCGGCGAGTAGGCGCTCTGCTGGGGTGGCGGTGAGCCGTAGGGGGCATGATGGTGCCCGCCATAGCCGGTGCTGGTGGATTGTTGTTGCGGCACCGGCGCGCGGAAGCCCTCGGGCGCCATCGACTGGCCGCTCAGCATGATCGCGTGGGGCTCGATGGTCGGGCCATGGGCCAGCAGCACGGCGCGGTGCATGGCGTTTTCCAGCTCCCGGACATTGCCGCGCCAATGGTGGGCACTCAGCATGGCCATGGCCTCGGGCGCCAGCGGCCGGTGGGGCATGCCGTTGGCCTCGGCATATTTGCGCGCGAAATGCTCGGCGATCACCGGAATATCGAGCGGCCGTTCGCGCAGGGCCGGCAAGCGCACGTTGAAGACGTTGAGCCGGAAGTACAAATCCTCGCGGAACTCGCCGGCATGAACCGCCTGTTCCATGTCGCGATTGGAGGTCGCGACCAGCCGGATGTCGACCTTCACCGGCTGGGAGCCGCCGACCCGGTCGATCTCGCGCTCCTGAATCGCCCGCAGCAGCTTGGCCTGAAGCCGGACGTGCATTTCGGTGATTTCATCGAGCAGCAGGGTGCCGCCATTGGCCTCCTCGAACTTGCCGAGACGGCGCGCCACCGCCCCGGTGAACGAGCCCTTCTCATGACCGAACAGTTCGGATTCCAGCAGATGTTCCGGGATCGCGGCGCAATTGACGGTGACGAAGGGGGCGTCGGCGCGCCGGCTCTTGCGATGAATGTAGCGCGCCATCAGCTCCTTGCCGGTGCCGGATTCGCCGGTGATCAGCACCGAGGCCTCGCTGGGCGCCACCTGATCGGCCAGCCGCAGCACCGCGGCCATGATCGGGTCTTGGGTGACGATGGCGTGGCTTTCCTCGACCACCGCCTCCAGCACCGCCGCGATCAGTTTGGCGTCGGGGGGCAGCGGGATGTATTCCTTGGCCCCGGCGCGAATGGCGCGCACGGCGGCGGCGGCGTCGGTGCCGACGCCGCAGGCCACCACCGGCACCGCGAAGCGCTCGGCCTTGAGGGCGTCGATCAGCTTGCCGACATCGAGCTTGACGTCGATCATCACCAGATCGACGCCGGCGGCGGCGCGCAGCGCGGTCATCGCGCCGTCGATGCTCTCGGTATGGGAAACTTTGGCGCCGCGCTGATGCACGATGCGCCCGGCTTCGGTGATGTACCCTTCAAGCGTGCCAACGATCAACAGGCGCATGGTTCCGCGTCTCCACCTTACCGGTCAAAGTATTGCACGCGGCTGCCGGCGGGCAGCACGGAATTCAGCAGCATCTCAAGCCGGCGCGGATTTTCCTGACGCGCGATCGAGACACTGCCGGTGAGATACAGCGTGTGGATCAGGCTGTCCTGATCGGCGACGCTTTCAATCTTGCCCGCGAGCGGGGTCAGAATCATGTTGCCGAGCACGGCGCCATAGAGGGTGGCCAGCAGCGCCACCGCCATCGCCGGGCCGATGGCGGCGGGATTGTTGAGGCTGCCCAGCATTTGCACCAGCCCGACCAGCGTGCCGATCAGCCCCATCGAAGGCGCGACCTCGGCGGCCCGGCGCAAGATCGCCGAGGTGCGCAGCCGAGCCGTGACCAGCCCCTCGGCCTCCTGCCCCAGCACCCGTTCGATTTCCTCGGGCGAATGGCCCTCGGTGATCAGGGTCAGGCAGCGGGCGAGAAAGACCTCGCCGCGCAACTGGGGCAACAGCGCTTCCAGGGTCTCCGGGCCGGCCCGGTGGGCGGCTTCGGCCAGCAGCAGAATCTGCCGCGCCACCGCCTTCGGGTTCCAGGCGGTGCGCAAGAGCGCCGACGGCACGATGCGCCGGGCGACGCCGAGATCCCGCAGCGAAAACGAAATCGCGGTCACGGTGACGGTGCCGCCGATCACGATGACGAAGGCCGGAACATCGACATAGGCGCCGGGACTGGCGCCGCCGGCCATGGTCAGCGCGACCACGCCGAAGGCGCCGGCCAAGCCGAGCAGGGTCGCGACATCGAGAAAATAGCGACCGCGCGCCGAGGCCAGGGTGTCGGAAATCGAGGGCTCACGCGCCATGGGCGAATCCGGCGGCAGAGAGGAAATCGGAACGGCTCATGGCTTACCCCCGGTCGGACTTGATGATTTCTGTCATGGTCACGCCCAGCCGGTCCTCCACCACCACCACTTCGCCGCGCGCCACCAGACGGTTGTTGACATAGATATCGATGGCCTCGCCGACCTTGCGATCGAGTTCCACCACCGCGCCGCGCCCGAGTTTCAGCAGCTGGGCGACCTGCATGGTCGATTTGCCGAGCACCGCCGAAATCTGCACCGGAATGTCGTAGACCGCCTCCAGATCCTTGGCCACCGAGGAGCCGCTGTCGAAGCCGCCTTCGAGATCGTCGAGATCGAATCCGTCCTTGCCTGACATGGTGGGTTACCCGTGTTGCTCTGGAAAATACGGCTGCGAGCTGTGCTCGCCGGGCGGCTGCCCGCCCAGCATCTTGTCGGCGACCGCGACCAGATCCGCAAGCAGCGCGTCGGTGTTGCGTTCCGCGCCGCCCTCGGCCCACTCGATGCGGGCGTCGGACGGGCCGAGCCGGGGATCGCCGAGAATGATCAGCCGGCCGCCGAAACCGCGCTGCCGCGCCAGCTCCTCGATCCGCGGCCGCATGTGCTCCAGCATCATGTCGGCGATCTTGATCGACAGGCGGGGCTCGTCGACCGCCTCCATCAGGCAGGTGGTGATGAAGGTCTCCAGTTCGGCCATACCGTGGCGCTCGATGGTCACCGGCAGCAGCTTGGCCAGAATCGCGAGGGCGATCAGCAGCGGCTGGCCGGCGCGGCCGGCGTTGAGGTCGTCGCGATCGGCCATCAGGCGTTCGATGCCGTCGGCCAGCCGGACCGTGGCGTCGGCGATGGTCGCCTGCAACTCGCTCGAGGCCTTGTTGTAGCCCTCGGTATGCCCGGCGGCCTTGCCGGCGGCGTGGCCCTGATTGAAGGCGAGCTTCTTGGCGTTCTCCAGCTCTTCGGTGCTGAAGGTCGGCGGCGGCGGCGGCGGCGGCGGCGGTGGCGGCTCCTTGCTGACGGGACGGCGCTGCGCCGCCGGGTTGCCGGCGTCGAAATCGGTTTCGAAGAGGAACTTCTGAATGGTCGCCATGGCTGTCCGTGATCAGATCCTGTGCGCCGGAGAGGACGCGGTCTCGGTGAATCGGGTCGTCGTCGCGTCTCGGCCTTCCGTCGTCAGGTTTCCTGATACAGCCAGGTGCGCAAAATCGAAACCGCTTCCTCGGGGTGCTTCTCGACGATTTCCCCGACCTTGCGCAGCGACGACGCGCGCACCCGCCCCTCGACGCGGTTGATGTCGATCATCTGCTCCAGCTCCTCGTCGGCCTGGGCGGCCTCCAGCGCCAAATCCTGGGCCAGCGCCCCGGCCGGACCCGCGAGCTGGGCCGGCAGGTTGGCCTGATCGGCCAGCAGCTTGTCCATATCCTCCTCGGACTCGCTCGGCCGCTCGAAGGCGCGGGTGATCAGCGGACGCACCACCAGCAGGATCACCAGAATGGCCACCACGCCGAGGATCAGCATCTCGGCGATGCGGAACACGTCGTCCTTCGGCATGCCCATGATGGTCTCGGGCGGCGGCCCGAATTCGCTCTCGGGCACGGCGAAGCGCATGTTCTGCACCTCGATGATGTCGCCGCGCACCGGATCGAAGCCCACCGCCGACTTGACCAGTGCCGTCAGCTGATCCAGATCCGCCTTGGGCCGGCCGGAATAAACCGCCGGACCGCCCTTGGGGTCCGGAGTATAGATGCCGTCCACCAGCACCGCCACCGACAGCCGGCGCACCTGCCCGGCCTCGCGGACGTGGCTCTTGACCGTCTTGCTGATTTCGTAATTGACGGTTTCCTCGTTGCGGTTGGTGCGGTTGCTGGTGATCGGGCCGGACGAACCCTTGGAATCGCCGCTGGTCGCGCCCGGCACATTGTTTTGGACCGTGACCGATTCCATCGGATCGCGATCCTGGGCGTCGGCTTTCTCGTCGACCGACTGGGTCGAGCGCACCACCTGGCCTTCGGGATCGTAGATTTCCGAGTTGGTGGTGATGCGGTCGAAATCCAGTTCGGCGGAGACCTCGGCCCGCACCTTGTCGTAACCGACCGTGCGCCCGAGCAGCTCCTCGATGGTGCGGGACAGCTTGTGCTCGTATTGCTGCTTCTTCTCCTCGGCGCCGGCCATCACGGCTTCCTGGGAGGTCGAGCCCATGCCGCGCGCCAGCATCTTGCCGTGATCGTCGATGATCGCGACCTGGGACGGGTCGAGCTTGGGCACCGCCGCCGCCAGCAAATGCTGAATCGCCGCCACCTGCTCGGCGTTGGGCTTGAAGCCACCGCGCAGCTTCAGAAACACGCTGGCCGACGCGGTGTTCTCGGAGCGGGAGAACATCTCGCGCTTGGGCAGCACCAGATGCACCCGCGCGGTCTGGATGCCGTCGATGGTGCCGATGGTGCGCGCCATCTCGCCTTCGAGGGCGCGCAGCTGATTGATGTTCTGAATGAAGGTGGTGGCGCCGAAGCCCTCGCCCTTGTCGAAGATTTCATAGCCGATCGAGCCGCCGCTGGGCAGACCGGCCTGAGCCATCTGCATGCGCAGCTTGCCGACCTGATCCTGGGGCACCGAGATGCGGGTGCCGCTGGGATCGACCTTATAGGGAATCTTGAGATCGTCGAGCTTCTTGGAGATGGCGGCGGCGTCGGAACCCTGAAGATCGGCGTATAACAGCTCCATGCCCGGGGTCGACAACCGGTTGGTCAGGTAGATGAAAAAGCCCAGCACCACGACCCCGACGATGGCGATCGCCGCCAGCCGGGCCGCACCGAGATTGCGCAGACTTGACAAGAACCCATCCACGAGACTGGTCTCCGTACCCGACTGACCCGAACCCGACCAGATCGATCACCCTCCCGCCGGCGCCACCGATCCCCCCGCCCGTCCGTTCAGGCCCCCGCCCGCACAGACATCGACAGGAATGGTGGCCCAGCCACCGGCTCGACGCATAATATAGTGAAAATTTGATAAAGGTGGATATTTTCCATACCCACGACCCAGCTTAACCCGGCAAGAACTGCCTAGTATGGCAGTTTGGACACACCGGGGGCCAATAGCGAGTCATATGGGGAGGCGGCGCTTGCTTGCCTACGGGAAAACCAGACCCGGCGACAGGATTTTTCGGGACCGATGACCAGGGACTTGACCTTTAACTTTGCCCTTGACGGTCAGGACAATTTTGTCCTAAAATCCGCGAACTGAATGGAAGGCGCATAGGCAGCGGACCAGACTGATATCGGCCCTTCGCGAAGACGCCGCCGCGCAGGGGCTGAAATTGGTGGTCGAGCTGAAGAAGGGCAAGGGCAGTCACGCCAAGGTTTCGGTCGGCGGCGCATTCACCTTCATTCCCGACCGCGACATCGATCCCAAGACCGAAGGCAAAATCAGAAAAACGCTGGGGCTGTGAGGCCTGGGCGCCAGTCAGGAGCAGCGTCATGAAAACCTATCGCTTTGCCGCCCTCCTCGAGCCCGGTGACGATCATGGGGTCACCGTCAGTTTTCCCGATCTGCCCGAAGCCATCAGCCAAGGCGATGACCGGGCCGACGCGCTGGCGCAAGCCGAGGAGGTCCTCGGCTTGACCCTGCTGGCCTATCTTGAGGCTGATCGCCGCATCCCCGAGGCGACGACCGCGGGCACCGGGTTCGTGATGGTGACGCCGGCCCCGGAGGTTGCCGCCAAGCTGGCGGTGATCGAAACCTTCCGAGCCTCCGGCATGACCCAGGCCCAGCTCGCCACCAGCATCGGTCGCGACGGGCGGGAGGTTCGCCGCATCATCAGCCCCGACCACCCCAGCAAACTGCCGGCCCTGGCCCTGGCCTTGCGCGCCATGGGTAAACGGCTGGTCATGTCGGTTGACGACGCCGCGTGAAGCCGGAAATCGCACGGGCGCTCGCCGCCGCGCCGGGCGCGACCATCGACGACATCACCGGGTAGTCCCGAAGGAGTGCCCATGCGCCTCAGACTCAGACACGCCTCGCCGCGCTCGGTCGCAGCGTCCTTGCCCTTGCCGCTCCAGGTCGGTGTTTTTGCCGTGGTCGCCGGGCTCGCGGGCTGGCTCGGCGCCCAACTGGCCTTTCCCGGCAACCTGTCGCCGCTGTGGCCGCCTTCGGGCGTGGCGGTGGCGGTGGTGTTTTGGCGCGGCCCCTGGTTCCTGGCCGGATTATGGGCGGGGGGCGTCTTCGCCGACATCGTGGCCGCCGGCTTCTCGCCGCGGCTGTCCGGGCTCCTCGAACTGGGCACGGTGGCCGAGGTGGCGCTGGTGGTGATGGTGATCCGGCACTGGGGCGGCGGCCGCGAAGGGCTGACGACCCTGCGCGGCACCCTGGCCCTGCTCGGCGGCAGCGCCCTGCTCGGCTGTCCGGTCGGCGCGACGCTCGGCGGGCTGGTGCTGGCGGCGGTCTCGCCCGATCCGCTCGCGGTGTTCGCCGGACACTGGATCGTCTGGTGGCTCGGCGACACCAGTGGCATCCTGCTGCTGGCCCCGGCGCTGCTGCGCTGGTGCCAGCCCGCGCGAACGCAGATCCGCACACCGGGCGCCCCCTGGGGACCGGCGTTCTTCATTCTGCTCACGCTGGCCGGCGGCGGCTTGTTTTTCATCTCCTGGTCGGGGGAGGCGCGGGAACTCGGCCACGCCCTGACCTATCTGTCTTTTCCCTTCATCGCGGTGGCCGGACTGTGGCTGGGCACCATGAGAGTGGCCGCCGCCCTGTGCCTGATCACCGCGCTGGCGCTGGCCGGCACCTTTTCGGGCCACGGACCGTTCGTCGGCGCGCCCGGACCGGCCGGGGTGATGCTGCTTCAGGTCTATCTGATCGCGCTGGCGGTGACCGGCTACATCCTGGCGGCGGTGCGCCATGAACAGGAGCGGGCGATCCGGGCCATGGCCAGCAGCAACCACCGGCTGATGGCCGCCGAGCGCCTGGCCGCCATCGGCTGGTGGCAAATCGACGAGAGCACCGGCGACGGGGCCTGGAGCGAAGGCATGGCCCACGTGCTGGGAAGCGACGGCGCCAGACCGGCGCTCACCGAGGACGCGCTCGACCGGTTGGTCGTCGACGCGGACCGCCCGCTGGTCGAGCGCTATCGCGGCGCGCTGGCGGCGCTGTCCGACGGCGAGGGCATCGAGTTCCGGATCAGGCGGCCCGACGGTGCCGAGCGCTGGCTGGCCTGCCGTCACACCGTCGCGCCCGACCGGACGCCCGGCTATTTCGGCGTGGTCAAGGACATCACCGACCAGAAGCGCCAGACCCTGGCCCTGCGCGAAAGCGAGCAGATCCTGAGCCGGCTGTTCGATCAATCGCCGATCGGCATCGCCATCGTCTCGCTCGACTACCGTTTTCTCAAGGTCAACGACACGCTGTGCCGGCTCACCGGCTATAGCGCCGGGGAGTTGCTGGCCCGCACGGTCAGCGACATCACCCATCCCGACGACATGATCAAGACCTTCGCGGAGGTGCCGACGCTGCTCGCCGGCGACATCGAGCAGATGGTGATCGAGAAGCGCTATCTGCGCAAGGATGGCGGGGTGTTCTGGAGCACCCTGATGACCCGGCCGATTCGCGATAATGCCGGCCATCCGCTCCACTTCGTCTCGATGATCGAGGACACGTCGGAGCGCAAGCGGTCCGAACGGGCGCTGGCCGAAGCCAAACAGAAGGCCGAGCAGAGCAACCGGGCCAAGACCCGTTTTCTCGCCGCCACCAGCCACGACCTGCGCCAGCCGCTGATGGCCGCCAGCTTGCTGCTGGAAAGCCTGTCCCGCCGTCTGGCCGCCGAGGCGCGGCCGGCGCGGGAGCTGGACCGGGCACGGCAGGCGCTCGCGGCCATGGCCGAACTCCTCGACGTGCTGCTCGACCTGTCCCAGGTCGACACCGGGATCGTGCGGGTGGAACGCCGCCAGCTCTCCCTCGGCCGCCTGCTTGGCGACCTCGCGCGCAACTGGTCCGAGGTCGCGGCGGCAAAGGGGCTGACCTTGCGCGCCGTGCCGACCACGGCGGTGATCGACTCCGACCCGGTGATGCTGAAGCGGATTCTGCGCAATCTGCTCGACAACGCCGTCAAATACACCCCGTCCGGGCGGATTCTGCTCGGCTGCCGGCGGCACGGCAAAACGGTGCGCATCGAGGTCTGGGATACCGGCATCGGCATTCCCACCGACAAGCTCGAGGCGATCTTCGACGAGTTCTATCAGGTCGACAATCCCAACCGCGACCGCTCGCGCGGGCTGGGCATGGGCCTTTCGATCGTCGAGCGGCTGGTCGGGGCGCTCGGTTGCCGGCTGTCGGTGCACTCGCGCAGCGGCGCCGGCTCGATGTTCGCCCTCGAGGTGCCGCTGCTCGGACGCTGCGCCGCCGCGCCGCCGCCGGCCGTCCCCGCCGCGACGCCCTGCCGCCCCTCCGGGCCGGTGCTGGTGATCGAGGACGACCCGATGGTCGCCGATGCTCTCGAAACCCTCCTCGGCGACTGGGGCTGGCCGGCGATCATCGCGACCAGCGCCGAACTGGCCTGGAAGCGCCTGCGCGCCGGCAACGACGGAACGGTGGCGCTGGTGATCGCCGACTACCGCCTCGCCAACGGCCAGACCGGCATCGCGGCGGTGGCTTGGCTGCGCCAGCGGCTTGGGGAGGGCGTTCCGGCGGTTCTGCTCTCCGGGGACTTCGGCGAGGAGGTCCAGGACCTCGCCCGCTCCAGCGGCCTCAGGCTGATTCCGAAGCCGATCGCGCCGGAAACCCTGCGCACGGTGCTCTCCGGACTCCTGGCCGGCGCCTCCGGTCCCAGTGCCCCTGGTCCCAGTGCCCTCGGTCCCAGTGCCCTCGGTCAGTGAACGCTGACCGGCTCCATCTTGTGCAGGCGCACGGTGGCGAAGGCGTTGGCCCGGCCGGCGACCACGGTCAGCTCGGTGCCGTCGGCGGCATGAATGGCGAAGCCCGGCGCGCCATCGACGCGGACCGGCTTGACATAAGCCATGAGATCGACGCCAAACGACGCAAAATCCTGTGAGGACAGCGGGGCTCTCGTGGATAAGCTGGTAATCATGGCGGCCACTCGCGATGTTTGACGACGTGTCTCTGGTGCCGGCTGTCTCTGGTGCCAATGAAGCTCCGGCAACGAGGCTCCACTCTCACTAACTATTGGTCTTGTCTAACTGGAACTATTGGTCTTGTCTAACTGGTGGGCTTCCGCGTCCCGCCGCCGCGCTCGGCTCCCACGGCGATGGTTTGGGGGCCGGCATCCCCAGGCTCGGGCGTCGCCGGCTCGATGCGAATCTTGCGGACCTTGGGTTCGGGCAGCGGCCGCTTCAAATCGATGTTCAGCAGGCCGTTGTTCAGGTTGGCGCCGATGATCTCGATGCCCTCGGCCAGCACGAAACTGCGCTGAAACTGGCGGGCGGCAATGCCCCGGTGCAGGTAGAGTCTGGTCTTGTCGTCGGTCTGTCGCCCGCGCACCACCAGTTGGTTGTCCTCTTCCTGGACCGACAACTCGTCAACGGCGAAACCGGCCACCGCCAGCGTGATGCGCAGGCCGTCCTCGCCGATCTGTTCGATGTTGTACGGCGGGTAGCCCTCGGTGGAGCATTTCGAGACACGATCGAGCGTGCGCTCGAACTGGTCGAACCCGAGCAGCAGCGGACTGTTGAACAGCGAGAGCCGTGTCGTCATCGAGCACCTTCTCTTCCGGTCGGGCGAGAGGTCCGGGTGTCCGCTTCCGGCACCAGGGTCAGCCGCCCTCCGGCGACCGCTGTCCGGAGAGTAGATGGAAAAGTTTAATGCGAGGTCAATATCCTCGCGCCCCATAAAATAACCGCAGAGCCGGGGGACCGCGTGCCGGCTTCCATTCCCCCGCCGCGAGGCCGGTATAACCCTGCGGCAAACCCTCACCGCAACACCCCCTCTGTTCACCCGGCCGCAAGTTTGCTATGGGTTGGCATCACCGGTCAGGAGATATGACAAAAGATGCAAAAGTTTACTCAGTTGCGCGGGGTCGCCGCTCCATTATCACTGATCAATGTCGACACCGACATGATCATTCCCAAACAATTCCTGAAGACCATCAAGCGCACCGGCCTTGGCCGCAACCTGTTCGATGAGATGCGCTACCGGGCCGACGGCTCGGAGATCGCCGAGTTCGTGCTCAATCGGCCGGCCTACCGGAGCGCCTCGATTCTGATCGCGGGCGAAAATTTCGGCTGCGGTTCCTCCCGCGAACACGCGCCCTGGGCGCTGCTCGATTTCGGCATCAGATGCATCATCGCACCCTCTTTCGCTGATATTTTTTATAACAACTGCTTCAAGAACGGTATCCTGCCGATCATCCTTCCACGCGAACAAGTCGACATGCTTATGGCGGATGCGGAGCGTGGGGCCAATTCAATTGTCATAGTCGACCTCGAACAGCAGGTGATCACTGGCCCCGATGGCGGGACTTTGAGATTCACCATTGATTCGTTTCGCCGTCATTGCCTTCTAAACGGGCTGGACGATATTGGTTTAACGCTACAACAAGCAAGCGCCATCGATGCTTTCGAAACGAAGCAGCGCGGAGGGCAACCCTGGCTTTGGGGTTGAAGAATTTTGTATGCAAACGCGAACCAGGGCTTTTCGGCGGCGCCTTTAGTCCCTATAAAGTCCAGAATGAAATTCCAACTGGAGTTGACGCGTCATGTCCACCAATAGGAAGCTCCTGATTCTGGCCGGTGACGGAATCGGGCCCGAGGTGATGCGGCAGGTGCGCCGGGTCGTTGACTGGATGGGCCGGCGCCGTGGTCTCCACTTCGATGTCAAGGACGGTTTGGTCGGCGGCACGTCCATCGAGGCCAACGGCGTGCCCCTGACCGACGCCACCCTGGCCGAGGCCAAGGCGGCGGATGCCGTTCTGCTCGGCGCGGTCGGCGGTCCCCGCTGGGACAAGATCGAGTTCGAACGGCGCCCCGAGGCCGGATTGCTCCGGCTGCGCAAGGATCTCGGCCTGTTCGCCAATTTGCGCCCGGCCACCGTGCTGGACGCCCTGGTCGACGCTTCGCCGCTCAAAGCCGATATCGTCCGCGGCCTCGACATCATGATCGTCCGCGAATTGACCGGTGGTGTGTATTTCGGCGAGCCTCGGGGCATTACCACCCTCGATAATGGCGAGCGGCAGGGGCTCAACACCCAGGTCTACACCAGCAGCGAAATCCGGCGCGTGGCCCGGGTCGGCTTCGAGCTTGCCCGCAAGCGCAACCGCAAGCTTTGTTCGGTCGAGAAGGCCAACGTCATGGAATCGGGCCTTTTGTGGCGCGAGGAAGTAACGGCTCTGCACGCCGCCGAGTTCAGCGATGTCGAGCTTAGTCATATGTACGCTGACAATTGCGCCATGCAGTTGATCCGCAATCCTCGCCAGTTCGATGTCATCGTCACCGACAATCTGTTTGGCGACATGCTGTCGGACGAAGCGGCGATGCTGACCGGTTCCCTGGGAATGCTGCCCTCCGCCTCGCTGGGCGCCGCCGATGCCAATGGCAAGCGCTGCGCTCTTTACGAGCCGGTGCATGGTTCCGCCCCGGACATCGCCGGGCGCGACATCGCCAACCCGATCGCCAGCCTGTTCAGCTTCGCCATGTGCCTGCGCTATTCGTTCGACTTGACCGCCGAGGCCGATCTGATCGAAAAGGCCGTGGCTCAGGTGCTGAAGGGCGGTTTGCGGACCACCGATATCATGGCGCCGGGCATGGCCCGCTGCTCGACCACGGTGATGGGCGATTCGATCGTGCGCGCCCTGGATAAGTTGCACGCCGCCGGCTGATCTGCTCCTTGCTTTTCAAGCCCCCCGCGCCGCGACCCGGCGCGGGGGGTTTTTCTTTGCGCCGTCCTTGACAGGCGCGGCCCCACCCCTTACCTTTACGTCAAGGTAATGCGTGAGGACGTGGGGGCGGCATGAGCCGGAGCGGCGGGGATACGGATAGAGCGAGCGGGGTTGCCGATGGCGCCACCATCGGTGCACTGGCGACGGAGTTTGATCTCACCCCACGAACCATTCGTTACTATGAGGACCAGGGGTTGCTGGCTCCGGCGCGGACCGGCGCCCAGCGGGTCTACCGCCCCGAGGACCGGGCCCGGCTGGCGCTGATTTGCCGGGGCAAGCGGCTCGGCTTCACCATCGCGGAAATCAAGGACTTCCTCGACCTCTATCAGGCCGGGGATGGTCAGGTCGAGCAAATGCGCTATCTGGTCGGCCGCGGGCGGGCGCGCATCGCCGCCCTTGAGCTGCAATTGCGCGACGTTCAGGAAACACTGAAGGATCTCAACGGCATGGTCGGAACGGCGACGGAGCATCTCCGGCGTCTCGGGATCGAAGAGGGGGCAGAACCATGAATAACGCCGTCATCGCGGGCTATGTCCGTTCCCCGTTCACACCGGCCGGCAAAGGTGGGCTGGCCCGGACCCGGCCCGATGATCTGGCCGCCGCCGTGGTCCGCGAGTTGGTTCGCCGCACCGGCGTGCCGCCGGCCGATCTCGAGGATCTGATCGTCGGCTGCGCCTTTCCCGAGGGCGAGCAAGGGCTGAACGTCGCCCGGACCATCGGCTTCCTGGCCGGGTTGCCGCTGACCATCGCCGCCACCACGGTCAACCGTTATTGCGGCTCCTCGATGCAGGCGGTGCACATGGCGGCGGGGGCGATCGCGCTCGGTGCCGGCGACGCCTTTATTTGTTGCGGTGTCGAATCGATGTCCCGGGTGCCGGTGATGGGCTTCAACCCCATGCCCCACCCCGGGCTGGCCAAGAGCTTCCCCGCCGCCTATCAGGCCATGGGCATCACCGCGGAAACTCTGGCGCGGCGCTACGCCATCTCCCGGTTGGCCCAGGACGCCTTCGCGGTCGCCTCCCAGGCCAAGGCGGCCAAGGCCCGCGCCGATGGTTATTTCGAAGCCGAAATTATCCCGGTTTCCGAAGTTGCGGCCGATGGCTGCATCCGCCCCGAGACCTCGCCGGGGTCGCTGGCGGCGCTGGCCCCGGCCTTTGATGCCAGCGGCACGGTCACCGCCGGCAGTTCCTCGCCGCTGACCGATGGCGCGGCGGCACTGCTGGTGACCAGCGCGGCTTACGCCCGCGCCCATGGCCTGGAGATTCTGGCTGGAATCCGCAGTTTCGCGGTCGCCGGTTGCGCGCCGGACCTGATGGGCCTCGGACCGGTACCGGCGACCCGCAAGGCGCTAGCCCGCGCCGGCTTGGCTCTTTCCGATATCGCAATCATCGAGCTGAACGAGGCCTTCGCCGCCCAATCCCTGGCCTGCATCCAGGACCTCGACCTCGATCCCGAGCGCATCAACCTTGATGGCGGCGCCATCGCCCTCGGCCATCCGCTCGGGGCGACCGGCGCCCGCATCACCGGCAAGGCGGCATCGTTGCTGAAGCGTAATGGTGCTCAATTCGCCCTCGCCACCCAATGCATCGGCGGCGGCCAAGGCATCGCCACCATTCTCGAGGCGGTTTGAGCGGGGAGGCTGACACATGGAAATCCGTCAGGCGGCCGTGATCGGCGCCGGAGTCATGGGCAGCGGCATCGCCGCCCACATCGCCAATGCCGGCGTGCCGGTGCTGCTGCTCGATGTCGTGCCCGGCGCGGCGGCGGCGGCGTTGCAGCGCATGGGCAAAACCGAGCCCGCGCCCTTTATGGACGGCGCCGCCGCCAAGCGGGTGACCCCCGGCGACCTGCCCGCCGACTTCGCCCGCCTCGCCCCCGGCGCGTTGGCCGGTCTCAGAGAAGCCGACTGGATCGTCGAGGCGGTGATCGAGGATGCCGGAGTCAAAACGGCGCTCTATGCCCAACTCGACGCCGTGCGCAAGCCCGGTTCGGTGGTCTCGTCCAACACCTCAACCATTCCGCTCGCGAAACTTGTTTTGGGGCAAAGCAACCGCTTTCGCAACGATTTCCTGATCAGCCATTTCTTCAACCCGCCGCGCTACATGCGCTTGCTTGAAGTGGTGGCGGGGCCGGAAACCCGGGCGGACGCGCTGGCCACGATCGCCGATTTCGCCGACCGCCGCCTGGGTAAGGGCGTGGTGCAGTGCAAGGATACTCCCGGCTTCATCGCCAATCGCATCGGCGCCTATTGGGTTCAGGCCGCGATCAACGCCGCCTTCGAGCTTGGCCTGACCGTCGAGGAGGCCGACGCAGTGTGCGGCAAGCCCTTCGGCCTGCCTAAGACCGGCGTTTTCGGCCTGATCGATCTGGTCGGGCTGGATCTGCTGCCGCACATCACCCGCAGCCTGCTCGGCAGCCTTCCCGAGTCGGACCCGTTTCGGGCCTTGTACCGCGATCAGCCGCTGATTCAACGTTTGGTCGCGAGCGGCTACACTGGCCGCAAGGGCAAGGGCGGTTTCTACCGACTCGACAAGCGGCCTGACGGAAAACGTGAGAAACAGGCGGTCGACCTCGCCACCGGAGAGTATCGCCGCACCGAAAAACCCCAGCTCGAGAGCGTCGGCGCGGCGCGAAAACTGCTCACCGCCCTGCTTGATCATCCCGACCGCGGCGGCGCCTACGCCCGCGCCGTGATGCTGCCGACACTCGCCTACGCCGCCTCGCTGATTCCCGAAATCTGCGAAAGTTTGGAGGCGGTTGATCGCGCGGTGAGGCTTGGCTACAACTGGAAATATGGGCCTTTCGAGTTGATCGACCGGCTGGGCGGCCGCTGGTTCGCAGGCGCGCTGGAAAAAGCCGGCCTGCCGACACCGCCGCTGGTCGCCGCCGCCGCCGGTCGTCCCTTCTACCGTACCGAGGCCGGCCGGTTGGAGGTGATGAACCCGGAGGGCAGCTACCGGCCGGTGCTCCGCCCCGAGGGCGTGCTGCTGCTCGCCGACATCAAGCGCCAGGGCCCGCCGGTGGCGCGCAACCCCTCCGCCACGCTGTGGGACATTGGCGACGGCGTGCTCTGTCTGGAATTTACTTCCAAAATGAACACGCTGGATCCGCTGGTCTTCGCGATGATTCACGACGCGATTGCCCGGATCGGTGATGGCAAGGGCACCTGGAAGGCCCTGGTCATCCACAACGAAGGCGAGAACTTCTCGGTCGGGGCGAATCTCGGACTGGCCATGTTCCTCTACAATGTTTCGTTGTGGGACGTGATCGCCGAACGGATCGCCGAGGGCCAGAAAAATCTTCTGGCGCTGCGCGACGCTCCCTTCCCGGTGGTCGCGGCGCCGACCGGCCTTGCCCTTGGCGGCGGCTGCGAGGTGCTGTTGAATTGCGACGCCGTCACCGCCCACGCCGAGCTGTACACCGGCTTGGTCGAGGTTGGCGTCGGGGTGCTGCCGGCCTGGGGCGGCAGCAAGGAACTGCTGGTCCGTCACACTCAGGACAAAAAGCGCCCCGGCGGCCCGATGCCGGCGATCGCCAAGGCCTTCGAGACCATCGCCATGGCCAAGGTGGCGAAGTCGGCGGCCGAGGCGGTGGCGCTGAAGTACCTGCGCCCGACCGATACCATCGTCATGAATCGCGACCGCCTGCTGGCCACCGCCAAGGCCCGCGCCCTGGAGCTGGCTCAGGATTACCGCCCGCCCGGGCCGCCGCCGCCGCTGACGCTCCCTGGTGAAGCCGGCCGGGTGGCGCTGGATTTGATGATCGAAAACCTGCGGCTGCAAGGCAAGGCGACGCCCCACGATGTCACGGTGTCGCGCGCGGTGGCCACCATCCTGACCGGCGGCGAAACCGATCTCACGGCGCCGGTCAGCGAAGACCAACTGCTGGCCTTGGAGCTGCGCGAGTTCATGAAACTGGTGCGCACCCCCGAAACCCTCGACCGCATCGAGCACATGCTGGCCACCGGCAAACCGCTCAGAAACTAAACGTCCCGGTTGCCAAAGGCCGACGGCCTTTGGTGGGGTCCAGGGGCGAGGCCCCTGATCTTGACTTGAGGAGTCCCGCCATGCCCCGCTATCAGGCGCCCCTGGACGACATCCGCTTCGTGCTCGAAGACCTGCTCGATGTCGGGCAGGAAGCCAACATGCCCGGCTTCGAGGAGATGACCCCCGACATCTTCTTCCAGGTGATCGACGAGGGCGCGAAGCTGTGCGAACAGGTGCTGTTCCCGCTCAATCAGTCGGGCGACGCCGAGGGCTGCGTCTTCGACCAGGGCGAGGTGCGCACCCCCGCCGGCTTCAAGGAAGCCTACCGGACCTTTGCCGAAGGCGGCTGGACCGGGCTGGCCTGCGACCCCGCTTATGGCGGCCAGGGCCTGCCCGAGCTGTTGAATTTCGTGGTCGAGGAGATGATCTGCTCGGCCAACCTCGCCTTCGGCATGTATCCCGGCCTGACCCGGGGTGTGCACAACGCCCTCGACCTCCACGCCGACGAGGCGATCAAGCGCCGCTATCTGCCCCGGCTGATCGATGGCAGCTGGTCGGGCACCATGTGCCTGACCGAGCCGCACTCGGGCTCCGACCTCGGGCTGGTGCGCACCCGCGCCGAGCCGGCCGGCGATGGCAGCTACCGGGTCACCGGCACCAAGATTTTCATCTCGGCCGGCGAGCATGATCTTACCGCCAACATCGTCCATCTGGTGCTGGCCCGGCTGCCCGGCGCGCCGGGCGGCACCCGGGGCATCAGCCTCTTCATCGTGCCGAAGCTCCTGCCCACCGACGACGAGGGCGGCCTGGGCGCGCGCAACGAAGTGACCTGCGGCGCCATCGAGCACAAGATGGGCATTCGCGCCTCCAGCACCTGTGTGCTCAACTTCGACGGCGCCACCGGCTGGCTGGTCGGCGAGGCCAACAAGGGCATGCGCGCGATGTTCACCATGATGAACGCCGCGCGCCTCGCGGTGGGCATCCAGGGGCTCGGGCTGGCCGAGGTCGCCTGGCAGAACGCCCGCGCCTATGCCGGGGAGCGGCTCCAGGGCCGGGCGCTCAAGGGCGCGAAATGTCCCGACCAGCCCGCCGACCCGCTGCTGGTCCACCCCGATGTCCGCCGGATGCTGCTGACCCAGAAGGCGCTGATCGAGGGCGGGCGGGCGCTGGCCTATTGGGTCGGCCTGGCCATCGACCGCGCGGAACACCACCCCGACCCCAAGGTGCGGGAGGCGGACAACGAGTTCGTCGCCCTGATGACCCCGATCGTCAAGGCGCTGCTCACCGACATCGGCTTCGACGTGGCCAATCTGGCGGTTCAGGTGTTTGGCGGCGCCGGCTATATCCGCGAGAGCGGAGTCGAGCAATATGTCCGCGACGCCCGCATCACCCAGATTTACGAGGGCACCAACGGCATTCAGGCCCTGGATCTGGTCGGGCGCAAACTGCCGCAAAACATGGGCCGGCTGTTGCGCCGCTTCTTCCATCCGGTCGCCGAGGAGCTGGCCGCCGTGATGGCCGGCGCCGATCCGGTGCTGATCGAGTTGGCCACGCCGCTGGCCAAGGCCTTCGGCCGCCTCCAGACCGCCACCACCACCATCGCCTTCAAGGGCCTGGAAGACCCGGACGAGGCCGCCGCCGCCGCCAGCGACTATCTGCGCCTGTTTGGACTGGTCGCCCTCGGCGCCATGTGGCTGCGCATGGCCAAGGTGGTTCAGGCCCGCCCCGACCACCCGCTGGCCGCCAGCAAACTCGCCACCGCCCGCTTCTTCATGGCCAAACTGCTGCCGGAGACCAGCGGCCGCTTCGCCGCGATCATGGCCGGCGCGAAAACGGTGATGGCTGGGGCGGCGGCGGCGCTGTGAGGGCGGTTTTTGCGCGCCGGTATCACTCATGCCCGTCGATCCCGATCCGAAGGCTTCACCCGTGACCGCGCCCCATCCTGCCAAAATCCTGGTGGTCGATGACGAGCCGCCGTTTCGCCATCTGCTCCAGACCAGCCTGACCGCCGAGGGTTATCAGGTGATCGCGGCCGCGACCGGGCGCGAGGCGCTGGCGCGGTTGCGCGACAGTGCGCCCGATCTCTGCGTGCTCGATCTTGGCCTGCCCGACATCGACGGCATCGATCTCATTCAGCGTTTTCGTCAGGCCTCAACCGTGCCGATCATCGTGCTGTCCTCAAGAACCTGGGAGCAATCCAAGATCGACGCCCTGGATCTCGGCGCCGACGACTACGTCACCAAGCCCTTCGCCATGGGCGAACTGGCGGCGCGGCTGCGCACGGCGCTGCGCCATCGTCTCCAGGACCACGGCGCCCAGCCGCTGCTGGAGATCGGCGACCTGACCATCGACCTGCTGCGGGGGCTGGTCAGCGTGGGCGGCCAGCCGGTCCGGCTCTCCGCGACCGAATACAAGCTGCTGAAGGCGCTGGCCCTCCACGCCGGCAGGGCCCTGACCCATCGCCACATCGTGGAAGCGGTCTGGGGACCCAGCATCGAGCACGATCCCCAATATTTGCGCGTCTACGTCCGCGCGCTCCGCCAGAAGATCGAACCCGATCCGGCCCGCCCAACGTTTCTGCTGACCGAACCGGGCGTCGGCTACCGGTTGCGCCCAGCCGAGTGAACAAGAGGCTTCGCCATCACGTGCCGGCGCCGTCCGACGGAGGGCCGCCGGGGCCAAGCCGAACGCGCTGGGACTCATCGGCGGATTTTCCGGGCAGGCTCCCGGACGCCGCGAAGAGCGCGGCGATCTGACGAAAGCGTTCGGCGCTCTCCAGGAAGGCATCGACCATGTCCGGGTCGAACTGCGTCCCCCGGCCCTTCTGGATGGTGGCGACCGCATCCTCATGGGTCATCGCCGGCTTGTACACCCGCCGGCTGGTGATGGCGTCGTAAACATCGGCAATGGACATCAGGCGGGCGGAAACGGGGATGGTGTCGTTGGCCAGCCCCTGGGGATAGCCCTTGCCGTCCCACCGCTCATGGTGGGAATAGGCAATCTCGCGGGCCAGGGTGAGAAACAGGCTGGGGGTGGCGAGCATTCTTTCCGCCGACCGGATGGCATCGCGTCCCAGCGTCGTGTGGGATTTGATGATTTCGAACTCCCCGGCGGTCAGGGCGCCGGGTTTGAGCAGGATGTGATCGGGAATGCCGACCTTGCCGATATCGTGCAACGCCGAGGTCTTGTATAACAAGTCGATGATCTCGGGCGTGAGAAAGACGGAGAAACGGGGGCTGGCCGACAAGGCTTGGGCCAACACTCGGACATAGTTCTGGGTACGGTGAATGTGATGGGCGGTGTCGTTGTCGCGGGTTTCGGCCAGCGAGGCCATGGCGACGATGGTGGCGTCCCTGAGATGAGCCATTTCGCGCTCACTCGCCCTCAACGCTTCGGTGGTCGCCTCCAGCGTGGCGGTGCGTTCCTTCAGGCGCCGTTGCAACTCCCGCTCAACCGAATGCAAGGAAAGGTGGGTGCGGATCCGGGCCAACACCTCGGCGGTTTCAAACGGCTTGCAGACGAAGTCCGCGCCCCCACAGGAGAAGCCTTTGACTTTGACCTCGGAATCCGTCGCGGCGCTGAGGAAGATGATCGGAATGTCTTTGAGCGCTTCGTCGGCCTTGAATTGCCGGCAGACCTCGTAGCCATCCATCTCCGGCATCATGACATCGAGCAGAACCAGGTCCGGCGGCTCGCGTTTGGATGTTCTCAGGGCATCGCGACCGCTTCGGACCGCCCGGACATCATAGCCGTTTTGACGAAGCACACCGGACAACACGGTTATGTTGTCCGGAATGTCATCGACAATCAGGATCGTTTCCGCTTTTTGCGGAGTCGCGGTGTCCATGATCTCAGCGGCCATCATCCAACCCCAGAAGTCTTTCCAAGGAACTCCAATCAAACTGCGCCACCAACCGGCGCAACCCTGACGCCAGTTGCCTCTGATCGGGTCCCAACCGGTCGATCAGATGCATCATCTGCATATCGTCGGACCGTAACACCGCTCCAGCCATCGCCTCACGCAATTCGATGGCAAGGGCGCCGATCATGTCCGGCGTGAGCGCGGCCGCCGGCGACGCGTCATGCGGGGGGGCGGCCTCCGCGTCGGCGGCATACTCGTACTCGACGTTGAGATGCCGCCCGATCACCGCCAGCAAGTCCTCGGTCGGAATCGGCTTGCGCAGAAAATCGTCCGCCCCCGTCGCCATGACCGCCTCCCGGTCCTCCTCGAACGCACTCGCGCTCAAGGCGACGATCACGACATCCCGTCCTTCGGGTTGGGCCTTGATCCGGCAGGTCGCTTCCTTTCCATCCATCAGCGGCATCAGGATGTCCATGAGTATCAAATGAGGGTGCCACTCCTGCCAATGGGAAATCGCCTCGCGCCCGTTTGCCGCTTGACGCAGGGAGAAGCCCAGCGGCTCCAGCAGGCGCATCAGGTACAAGCGGTTGTCGGGCTTATCATCGACAATCAGAATGCTGGTTTTTTTCTGGTCCGGCCGCAGTCCGATAATCTGCTGAGGGGGGTCGGCTTTGCCCGGGTCGCAGGTGTCGGCTTCCTGAACAGGCAGTTCGAGGTGGAAAACGCTGCCCTGGCCAGGAGTGCTGGAAACAGTGATGTCACCGTCCATCAAGCGCGCCTGACGGCGGCTGATGGCCAGCCCCAGCCCCGTGCCCCCCTTTTCAAGGCCGGTCGAGGTTTGTTTGAACGGAGAAAACAGGGAGACCGCCTCGTTGGCGGAGATGCCGGCGCCGGTATCCTCGACATCGATCACCAGTTGAACCAGATTGTCCTTCCGTGTCGCGGCGCACGCCCTTAAGACCACGCCCCCCCGTTCGGTGAATTTGATCGCGTTGCCAATGAGATTGATCAAGATGCGCCTGAGTTTGCCTTCATCCGCCACGATTTTCTGTGGCAGCTTCGGCATTTTTATCACCTCCCATTGCAGGTCTTTTGCCTGGGCGGGGACTCTGAACATGCTGCCAAGATCATCAAGCACGGCGTGGAGGTTCAGTGGCTTGGGTGTACACTCAATACGCCCGGCCTCGATTTTCGACATTTCCAGAATATCGTTGATCAGCGCCAGCAGATTACGGCCGCTCCGATGAATCACGCCGAGATTTTCCCGATCCATCTCGCCCAACGAGGCGCTTCGCTGCATGATCTGCGCAAAACCAAGAATAGCGTTCATGGGGGTGCGGATCTCATGGCTCATGTTGGCAAGAAAGATGCTCTTGGCCTGATTGGCTGCCTCAGCCCGGACCAAAGCCACCTCCAGAGCCGCGGTCCTCTCCTTCACCATATCTTCGAGATGCTCCTTGTGCTGGACCAACTCATCGGCCTTCAGCTTGAACACCTCGGCGGCTGTGGCCATGGCGCCGATTTCGTCACTCCGCCCACGGCCGGGAATGAGCGTGTGCATCTGACCGTTGGCGAGATCGGTCAGGGCGGTTGTCATCGCCGCGACCGGGCCGGCGATGCTGCGCGATATCAGCCATGCGAGAATTGCCGCGACAATAACAGCAAGCAATGAAAACACCTGGAACTCGATCCGGCTGTTATCCGCGCCAATGACGATATCAGAGCCAAGCCGCTCCTTTATCTTGATTGAGATGCCCCGAAGGTCCGCGGTAAGCTTGGAGAATTCCACCGCCTCCCCAGGCATGACGACGTACGTCAAGTAAAGGTATGAGCGTTTGGCGCGCGCGGCGCTCTGAAAACCAGTTTCGTATACAACAGATGGCTCTTCGCTGTTTCACGTGGGTAGCTTGAGTTCTAGCTTTCCGGCGACGAGGTAGATTATCGCGGCCAGGTTGCGGGTAGAGCGGTATCCCCGTGCCTTGGCCTTGGCTGCCTGGACCAAGCTGTTGATGCCCTC
>CAIOBP010000247.1 GCA_903856295.1 uncultured Rhodospirillales bacterium
GCATCAACAGCTTGGTCCAGGCAGCCAAGGCCAAGGCACGGGGATACCGCTCTACCCGCAACCTGGCCGCGATAATCTACCTCGTCGCCGGAAAGCTAGAACTCAAGCTACCCACGTGAAACAGCGAAGAGCCCTGAAGACGCCTATTTTAACATCGGGCCGAGAAAACGATGCTTCCTCTTGGCAGGCTTTGGCAATGTCGTTACACTCGGCTTAAGGATAAAGGTCTGGCTCCACTTTAAACAATGCAGTTGGCATCAATGAGCACGCCCACTCGCGATAAGTCCTCTGCGGCTGATCCCAAGGCGACCGAAGGGGGTGCCTCCAGTCGTCACAGCTTAATGCGGAAGCGTATCGAGGCTTTGATCGAGCCGATGCAGCCGCAAGCGGTTCACGAGCTTTATTCCCAAATGAACACGGCGGATCTGGATGATTCCGGGGTGGTGCGCGCTGCGTTCATCGAGCGTCTCAACAAGTTTCGTCCGCAACGGGTCCGGCGTTTGTTCTCGGAGTTGTTTGTCAACATCTGGATCGATGACCCGATTTTACTACGGTCGCGCCGCCATGTTCCCGGCGCCGTCCAGCGGATCGATGTCGCCGCGCTGTGGCATGAGCTGAGCCGGACTGCGCTGACGGATCTGGCCTCCGAGGCCCAGGCCCTGCTCGATCAGTTGGCGACCACCATGCTGGTCAATGAGGCGATGACGTCGCCCGAGGCCCTGGCGCTCCAGGACAAAATGCGTCTGGCGACCATTCGCGCCCTGGACCAGTGGTCGAGCACGCCCGCGACCGCCAAGCCCTTTCTCGACGCGATCAATCGCCATCGCCTGAAGAACGCCCGGGTCACCGGCTGGGCCCAGGATGTGATTGTCACGGTGGACCGGGGCTTTCTGAGCTTCGTGCGCGAATATCTGGCGCACTGGTCGCTCTGCACCAGGGTGCTGACCGCTTTGCCGAAGCCGGCGTCGCTGGAACTGGCGGGCGCCGAGCGTCGTGCCCAGCTTCTGCTCGACGTGGATGATCAGTTCAATAATCTGATGAACAGAGCCGCGCCGCGTCCCGATCTGCGCTTCGTGGTGCCGCTGACCTATTGTCATTCCCGGCTCGATTATCACTGTGTTGCGCAGTTCCTGCACGAAACCGGCGGTGGCGGACCAAACGACGATGTGGTCACCGAGGCCCTGGTCACGCATTTCGAAGCCTCGTGCCGGGCGCTGGTGGCGACGCTGGAGAACGCGCTCAGAATTGACGAGCGTCCGCCCGGGGCCACGATCCGGCTGTCGCGCCAGGATCAGACGGTGGTCGAGGAGGTGATGGCCCGGATCGACCAGCTGGTGCCCGCGCTGGTTCTGGGCGGCGTTCTGGAAAAGCGGCTGCTGGCGCCGCAGATTTCCAACGCCTGGGAGGAATGCACCGCCTTTCTGACCGGGCGGCTGGCGCGGACGATCACCCAGCGCATCACCGCCGCGCTGCTCAGCCGCTCGCAGCCGACGGTGGATCACAAGAATCTGGTCTGGCTGATCCGGTTGATCTGGTGGTGGTATTTCCTGGGGCGCCGGAATGAGTTCGGCGATCAGCCGTTTTTCCCGAAGTGGCAAACGGCGCTCATGGAGGATATTCAGGCCGCTCTGAACCGGGCGCTCAAATCCGAGCAGGGCGAACAACTGAGCGACCGCTTCGATCATCTGCTGCGGCTCAACGAGTTCGCCGACGCCATCAACCTTCAGCTCGCACCTTTGCTGTCGGTGTCGAACCTGAATATTGTCAGCATCGTCTCCAATGCCATGCGGACCCTGTCGCCCCAGGAGGCGACCCAGGGCGGCTTGGTGCGCGAGTATATCGCCAAGTGCCGCGAGGAGGTGCGCAAGCTGCGGCGCTGGCAGAGCCAGGAACTGACGGAACTGATCCGTCTTGCCGAGACTTTGGGGTTGTAGGGGAGGGAGGGGATGAGGCCGATCGGTGTTGCGCTGGTTTTCGCGTTGGGTCTGGCGGCGTTTCCCGGTGGCGCCGTGTCCGGGGGTCTTGATGAGAAGACGCTGCCCTACCTGACCGGTCTCGGCCGGTTGGAGGTGGCTAAGGATTACGCCGCCGCCGGGCCCAACCAAGCCGTTTACACCCTGGCGATTTCAGGGGCGGGGAGTTGGGATTCGCTCGACGATCCCCGGGTCGGCAGCGAAGAGCGGGCGCGCAACGTCTTGCAGCGCTGCGAACACCGGGCGCACAAACGTTGCCTGCTGGTCTTCGAGAATGGCAAGCGCAGTGGC
This sequence comes from uncultured Rhodospirillales bacterium, assembly GCA_903856295.1. Lineage (GTDB taxonomy): Bacteria > Pseudomonadota > Alphaproteobacteria > Azospirillales > Azospirillaceae > BOG-933. The sequence goes on from CAIOBP010000247.1 coordinate 2,265, forward strand.
GAACTGACATTGCGGCCGAGTGGCCTGACCTATGCCGCGAGGTTCGAGCTGGCCACGGTCCCGTTCATTCCGCGCGATGTGCTGGCGCAGATCGGCCCCCGGTACATGGCGGCCAAACCCCACCGGGCCATGGCGATCAGCGCCATGGGGATGGTGGGGGTGGCGGCCGGCGCCGGCAGTGGCGACGAGGCTGGCGCGCGCGCCCTGGAGATGTGCCAGAAGAGCACCGGCGCCAAACACTGCTTCGTCTATTCCGTCGACGACACCGTGCTCTTCAATCAGACCACGAAGATCTACTGACCCGGTCGGCGGAACCGGCGCGGGCGTCGCGCGCCTTCAGGCCGCGGGGAGTTTGGCCAGGGCGGCGCGCGCGCGCTCGAAAGCCGGATTCAAGCGCAGCGCGCTCTGGAACGCGGACCGGGCGCGGTCGGGCTCGTTGGAGGCGACCAGGACATCCCCGAAATCGGCGTAAATGACGTGCGCCCGCGGCGACCGCGAATTGGCCAGCCAAGTCTCATAGAGATAGGAGGCCATGGGCAGGTTGCTGGCCTCGACCAGGGTCGTCGCGACCATGGCCAGGTCGGTCTCGTTCAGGGTCCCCCGGTTCGCCATGGCAAACACCTGCTGGAGAGCGGCGAGCGCGGCAGTCGTTGCGTTGTTTTCAGACATTGGGTCCCTTTCAAAAAATCTTCAGTCTCTAAGGCCGCTAATTATAGCAGAGTTTCACTTCGGATGTCACGCTGGCGCATGGCGGTTGAAGTAATTTCGATTGCTGACAAATCATAGGTAGTGCTCGGCGGTGCGCTCTTTTCCGGATTATTACGTCCCGGGTCAGACGACCACGTCGACGGCGGCGGCGTGGTCCGGAGACGGCGCTCCCGAGGTGCCGGCGGCTTCGTCGTGTTGGCCGATCGTGGCTTCCGCCGCGGTGACGGCGGTTTCGGCGCGCTGAAGGTCGTGCCGGGCGTGGCGGGAGCGCCGGGCGGCGGTGGGGCCGCGCCGGTTGGCCTGTTCGCTGTGCGTTGCCCGCTCGATCAGGCCGCGCAGGCCGGACAGCGTCGCCCGGACGTCGGCGAACAGTGATTTCTCGGTGGCGGCAAGGCCGCTGGTTTGGTCGCCCGTGGTGCCGGCGGCCGGGGCGTCGGCCTGGGTGTCCGTGGCCTTGTCCGTGGGTTTGTCGGCAGCGCCGGCCTCGGCTTCGGCGGCGCGGGCGGCGCTGCCTGGACCGGCGGCACTGGCGAACTCGCCGGCGGCGTTGCGGATCTGGCGGGCCAGGGCGGCGGCGTTTTTCACCGCCGCTTTGGGGTTGCCGGCGCTGAGCAGGCCGAGCATCCGCGCCTGGGCGACCAGTTCGGCCAGCTTGCGCATGGCCAGCCGCGAGCGCACCCGCTTTGCGTCGCGGGCAGTCTGTTCGACGCTGGCCAGCACCTCGAGGGGGACGGGGCGAAGAGCGCCCGCGCCTTTCGCGGCCAGGGCGGGCACGGCCGGGGCGCTTGTGGCCGGGGGGCGCGGGAAGGGTGCGGGGGGCTTGCGGGGCGCGGTGATCGTGAGCACGCAGGACCAGCGGGCCAGAAGGGTCTGGCGGTCGCCTGCCCAGAGCAGGTCCGTCGGTGTGGCCATGATGACTTCTCCATCATGTGATCATCCGCATTTCTTGCGGCACTGCTCACTGTACCACGGATACCCCGCGC
>CAIOBP010000248.1 GCA_903856295.1 uncultured Rhodospirillales bacterium
GAGGGCATCAACAGCTTGGTCCAGGCAGCCAAGGCCAAGGCACGGGGATACCGCTCTACCCGCAACCTGGCCGCGATAATCTACCTCGTCGCCGGAAAGCTAGAACTCAAGCTACCCACGTGAAACAGCGAAGAGCCAGACATAAAACCGAGCGCCTTGACTGGTCGCGTCCAGGCGAGCCAGGGCACACAAAAATTTCACCTGAGATGGTCCGAGTCCTTTGCTCATGGCGTCCTAAGTGTAGGATTGGTCTGGGACGAAATTTGTCATTAGCTTAAGTGTCGGATCAGCTTGCGCCAGATGAACCCATCGCCTCAAGCTGCCCCCGGCACGCCCGGATCAGTTCGCGCACCTCTCGCCGCTCGGCGATGGCGCGGGCTGACCACCAGCCGTGTTTGAGGGCGTTCTGGTTGCCGACCGGAGCGCCGCTACCAGGGGCGCCACCGTGCATGCGGCATCGGGCCTTACCTCTGACAGCAGGCGACTGGCACGGCTTCCCGGAGCGGGTCCGGGCACAGCATCGGGGCGAGTGGTGCATGTCCGAGGGCGAGTGCATGAGCTTGTTCTCCGGTTTCGATGGTTGCCCCTCCCCCCGGTGGGGCGTGGACAGTGCCGACGATGGCGTTGCCGTTCACCGTGACGTGCTCAACGCGAACGGTCTGTTGCTCTCGGTTCCGATACTTGGAAAGAGCCTGGATTTGATCGGCATAGAGCCTGGAGAGCTTCGCTGCGTGCCTGAGGTTCATGTCGCGCCCTGCGAAAGTCTGGTCGGGGTTCATGGCGCGCCGATAGCATTCCATCGCAGACTGATGGCAGGCCAGCATTTGGGCCGCCAGAAACGATTCTGGGGCGTCCTGCGGGCCGATGGCATGAAGAGCGGCAACCGCGAGGTTGATGTTTTCGACACCATCTCCCCCCTTAAAACATCCGGCCGCTTGGACGAGTAGCCTCGAATTGACATCCGAATCCCTTATGCCGACAGCCTTCGTAACCCGAGCCGCCCACAGTTTTCCGTCGTCGGTGTCCGGGACAACATCCCCTGCCTTTGCGCCCGCCTTGAATTTCGGGGGCTTCATGGTACGGGGGCAATTCTGCCAGCCATCCACCAGAGCCTGTTCCTCGGGCGTCCGCTGCGGGATTGGAGCCGGGGGCGGCGGTTCGACCTTCGTTGCCTTCTTTTTCGCTGTCATTGGTTCACCACCACGTTTTCATGCGCAATTCCCAGGACGGTCGCAAGCTTGGCGCGGGTCTCATCGCTGCCGACCTTCCGGCCGGTCTCGATGTGGGAAATAGTTGGCTGAGCGACACCGGCTTCCGTCGCTAGCTTTCGAGTCGACCAGCCCTTCGCCTTGCGAGCGAGAACGAGGCGAGCCGGGAAGTCGTCGGCGCCAGCGCGTGTTGCGTCATGTGTTGCGGTCGCATTGCGTTTTTCAACTTTGGCCGGGGCGGGTTGGGCTTCGACAGTCTCGGCGACGGCCGGGCGCACTGCGCTCTGTAATGCGTCCGTGTTGCGTTCGGCAATCCAGCGCTCAACGGCTTCAAGGCGAGCCAGCACGTCGGCGGGGACGGATGGAGCCAGAGCAGCGGGCGCGGCTTCGGACAACAAAGCCGCCAGCGCCCCAGCCAGTTCCGGCCGGGTCCGCAGGTTGCGGGCAATGTCACGAATCAGGGCTTGGTGTTCAGGCTGGCAACGCAGGCTCATGGTGGGAAGCGGGGGCATAGGCACCTCGTATTGCGTTCGTATTGCAGAGTAACACAACGGGCATGGCATGGCTATGCCGCATTGCGGACGTATTGCGCTGGTGTTGCATTTGCCGTGGCTGCCGCGCGCCATTTGCGCTTCGTTCGGCTCAAACCTCGTCGCTTTGGTCGCGGGTCAACGTCACCAGCGCTTTGCAGAGACGGCACGGCTCAAGGTGGCTGCGGTGCCGCTTTGCTCGTTGCCCGCTACGGTCAAGCTGTTGCTCCCCTCTTCACTCCCCCTGTCCCATGGTAGTATTAGCGGTCCATCTCAGAACCGATGGAACCCTCAATAATGCCACTGACGGGTTCTGTAGCGGACCATATCTTTTCGCTTCGGTTCTGTAGCGGACCCGTCAGCCACCCAATATGGTCCGCCTGAGAACCGAGACTCTGTTTTTGGGGCGCCGTCCATTGCTTCCAAGCATGGGTGGCGGGGATTCCGTCTACCGGCAAGACGGTCAACGCCCAGAGCGTCGCGCGCCGGCCGTACCACTGACCACGCTTCGTCTCGATGATAATGCCCTTGGTCTGCAACTCTTCAAGCGCACGCCCGACCGTCGCCTTGCCGATACCCAGCAGGGCGGCGGCTTCATCCCATGACAGGGCAATTTTGCCGTTGTTACTGCCGTTGAACCGGGTGCGCAGTTCGAGGAAGATTTTGACGGCCGGGCCGCTGAGGCTACGCCACGCTGGGCTTTGGAGAAATGGGTAGCCGAAGGCCGCGTATTGCTCTCCGTCGTTTCGGCCGGTGGCGTTGGTGCGGCGCCGTTTCGGTTTCTGCAATTTGCTCATTCCGGATGGTCCTCGGTGGAGAAGGGCGCCGAAGCGCCCCTCTCCGTCCCGGCTAGAGGATACCTGCCTTGCGGGCTTCGACTTCCGCCGCCCCCAAAGCGCCGAGCAGTTCCGGGAGCAACTTCACGCTCACGGTCAGGCCCTTGGTCGTCGGCCGGTCTGTGTCCTTCGTCCAGACCCGGACGCTCAGCAGGTCGTGACCGTTGAACTCAGACAACTCGACCTTGACCACCTCGCGGGTGTTCTTCGGGATGGTGCCGATGAACTTGTTCATGCCGTCACCCCGCCAGTGGATTTGTCGGTGTGAGCCTCGGAGAGCCGGACCTTGGACCGCAGAACGTAACGGGCGTGGGTGCCGGGGTAGGTGCCGCCGTGCGGCTCGTGGATGGTCTCAATATCCAGGTCGAAGTCGTGGCGGAGATTGTGGACGTAGGCCGACCAGCGCGGGCCGGGCACGTCGATGGGGGTGCAACCGCGCACCCCGCTCCGGATCAGGTTTGCCAGCGCCCAACCATTGCGCCCAGACAGGATGATGGGCCGCTCGCTGCCATCGGCTTCGGCGACGAAGGCCGGAAAGGAGGATTTCGGCATTACTGCGCCTCCATCGCGAAGCCGGCCAGTTCCGCCACGAGGCGGGCGCGGAGCATCGGCAAGTTGTAACGATTGGCGAAGCGGCGAGCAGCGGGGTTGCTGCCGGCGATGGCGTGATGTAGAGTCATGGAAATTCCTTCGTACGGAATGGCGAGATGAAGCCCCGGCGCCGGTGCAACGGTTAGCCGGGGTTTTTCGTCTCAGGCGGTGGCGCGGGATTCGGCGCGGGCGCTGCGGGGCTGAAAGGCCGGGAGTTTGGCTTTCCAGGCTTCGGCGGCGTCATCGGGGATCCGGACGCCGCGTCTGGAGAATGCCCGCTTCCTGCTGCCCTACCGGCGGCAATCCGTCTCTCTCGGCCGGTGTCACCGGCTGTTGGAGCGGCTGGCGACAGTCGACGCGATCTCCATCGGCGATCTGCTCCGCGCAGCCTTTATCACCATCGCCGACCAGCAGACCGGCTTGCCCTGCCTTTGGCATCTGGTGGCGACGGGCCGGATCGCCGCCGATCTCGATCGCCCGCTCACCATGACCAGCCTGCTGCGGGCGGCGTAGTACGACAGAGTCACTTGAATTTATCCCTCGACTTCCCAGGTACAGGCTTTGCCTGGAGATGGCCGAACGATGGATGTCACGCCGTGGATGGACGAACTGGCTCAGTTGCACGGCCGGCTGGCCGGTTGCTTTTTGCGCAAGGAGCCGAGAGATCGGGTGCTGTCTTACCTGAAGGGGCTTCTGGGGCCAGCGGAACGCAAGAACGGCTGGCAGTTGGCGGAACAGGCCGGCGAGAAAGTACCATATGGGGTGCAGCGTCTGCTGCGCGTGGCGCAGTGGGACACGGACGGTGTTCGGGAC
>CAIOBP010000249.1 GCA_903856295.1 uncultured Rhodospirillales bacterium
CCCCCCCTCGCCGAAGGCCAGCGCTCCGCCCTGGACCCGCCAAAGGCCGGCGGCTTTTGGAAACCGGGACGTTATCGGCACGCCTCGAGATCGCTCAGCGCGCGGGCCAGCGCGGCGAAGCCGGCGACGTCGATTTCCTCGGCGCGGGCGGTCGGGGTGATGCCGGTGATCTCCAGCAAGCGTTCGCCGCAGCCCAGGGAGCGCAGGCTGGCGCGCAGCATCTTGCGGCGCTGGCCGAAGGCGGCGGCGGTCACCCGCTCGAAAGCCGGCCAGGGCGCTGGCTCGGGGGTGGGGCGGGGCGTCAGGCGTACGACCGTGGAGTCGATCTTGGGCGGCGGCGTGAAGGCGCGGGCCGGCAGGTTGAACAGGGGGCGGACATCGGCGCGCCATTGACTGACAACTGACAGTCTTCCGTATGACTTGGTGCCCGGCCGGGCGGCCAGCCGGTCGGCGACCTCTTTCTGGAACATCAAGGTCAGGCTCTGGAACTCTTCGAGTCGCGCCAGCCAGCCCAGCAGCAGCGCGGTCGAGATATTATAAGGCAGGTTGGCCACGATGGCGCGCGGGGCGGTGGTGAGGGCGACAACGTCGGTGGCCAGGGCGTCGCCCTCGATCACCCGCAACCGGCCGCCGGCGCTCTCCTGCAATTCGGCGAGGGCGGCGATGCAGCGGTGGTCGCGCTCGATGGCCACCACCTCGCGGGCCGGGCCGTCGAGCAGGGCGCGGGTCAGGCCGCCCGGTCCCGGCCCGATTTCGATCACCGTGACTCCGGTCAGATCGCCGGCCGAGCGGGCGATGCGGCCGGTGAGGTTGAGGTCGAGCAGAAAGTGCTGACCCAGCGACTTGCGCGCCCCCAGCTCGTAGCGGGCGATGATTTCGCGGAGCGGCGTCGCGGTCACGGCCGTTGGCCCGTGGCGGCGCGGGCGGCGGCGAGCCGGCCGGCGCTGACCAGCGCCGCGATCAGGCTGTCCGGATTGGCGGTCCCGGTTCCGGCGAGATCGAAGGCGGTGCCGTGGTCTGGCGAGGTGCGGATGATCGGCAGGCCGAGGGTGATGTTGACGCCGCTGTCGAAGGCCAGGGTTTTCAGCGGAATCAGCGCCTGATCGTGGAGCATGCACAGGGCGGCGTCGTAGCGCGTCCGCGCTTGGGCGTGAAACAGGGTGTCGGCGGCATGGGGGCCGCTGGCCCTGATTCCCCCGGCGCGCAGGGCGGCGATCGCCGGAGCGATGATCGTCGCCTCCTCGTCGCCCATGGCGCCGTCTTCGCCGGCATGGGGATTGAGTCCGGCCACCGCCAACCGGGGCGACTCGATACCGAAATCCTGGGCCAGAGCCGAGGCGGTGATTCGTCCCCAGTGGACGATAGCTTCGGTGGTCAGGCTGGCGATCGCCTGCCGAACCGAGAGGTGGCAGGTCACTGGCACCACCCTGAGGCCGCCGCCCTCGAGCATCATCACCGGGTGGGCCACTCCGAGCAGGGCGCCGAGATATTCGGTATGGCCGGGATGGCGGAACCCGGCCTGATAGAGCACGGCCTTGTTGATCGGGTTGGTCACCGTTGCCGCCGTGGCCCCGGCCAGGCTCAGGGCCACGGCGCGGTCGATGCTGGCGAGCACGGCGTGGCAGTTGCGGGCGTCCGGCCGTCCCGGCGCCACCGGCACCGGCAGCGGCACGGGCAGCACGGGCAACGCGCTGTCGAAGCGCGCGGCGGCTTCCCCGGCATCGGTCACCGCCACGACCGGGACCGCGACTCCGAGCAGCCTTGCCAGGGCGCGCAAGCGTTCGGGATCGTCGATGGCCAGAAAGGGCGGCACGGGCCGGGTCTGGCGCGCCATCCAGGACATCAGCGTCAGCTCACCGCCGATGCCGGCGGGTTCGCCCATGGTCAGGGCGAGAACCTTGCTGGGCGTCACATCCGGATGTCCACATAGGCCGCGCGGCGAAGATCGTAGAGATAGCGCCGCTGCAACTGTTCGATTCGCTCGTTGCCGAGGTTGGCGCGCACGACGTCGCGGCCGGGCAGGCCGGCATCCGCGCTTTTGCGTTCGCAGACCATGAACACGACGATCTGGCGGTCGTTGCCCAGCGGCGGACTCGGCTGCCCGACGGGAATCGCGGTCACCAGCCGGGCCAGTTCGGGCGGCAACTCGCTGGCCTTGATCGTGCCCAGGTCGGAACCGCCGCGGCTGGACTTGATTTCAGCCTGGAAGGCGTCGCAGTTCTGGGCGCGGCTGGCGAATTCCTGGGCGCGGACGCCCTGGGCCGCGCGCTCGCCGCCGCTGACCGGGAAGATCATCTGGAGCAGATGCACGCTGGTCTGGGCCGGGTCGCCGGCGGCGATGCTGCGAACGTCCCGGACCATCAGGATGTGGTAGCCGGAGGCGCTGCGGATCGGTGGGCTGACCTGACCGGGAACCAGACGCAGCAGGGCCGCGTTGAGATCGTCGGACAATTGTCCGGCCTGAACCCAGCCGAGGTCGCCGCCGGTATTGGCGCCGGCCGCCTGGGAAAACTGCCGGGCCACGGCGGAGAAGGGCGCGCCCTGGCGCATGATCTCGACCAGATGCTCGCCGGTGCGGTGGACTTCCTCATCCTGGTTCGGGGAGTCGACGGCCAGAAAGATTTCCGCGGTGAGAAATTCCGGTTTGCCGCTGTTGGCGCGAATCCGCTCGAGAAAGGCGTCGACTTCCTCGTCGCTGACGAAAACCTGGGGCTGAAGCCGGCGCTGGACCAGCTTGTTCCAGGACAGGCTGGCCTTGACCTGATTGATGATGGTGCTGGTCGGGACGTTGTGCGTCTTCAGGTACTTGTCGAAGTCGCCGCGCTGCATCCGGTTTTGATCGGCGATTTTCGAGAGCGCGGAATTGACCTCCTGATCGTTGATCGTAATCTTGAGACGCTTGGTTTCCTGAAGCTGGAGGCGCTCCTCGATCAGTGAGCGCAGGACCTGGGGCATCAGGCGCTGACGAATCTCCGGAGTGTCGGGCAGGTTGGAGGACAGCAGCGCCAGCCGGAGCCGGGCCTCGGTGTCAGTGACCGAAATCGCGTCGTCGTTGACCACGGCGGCGATGCGCTCGAGCGACGTCCCGCCGCCATCGGCCGGGGCTGGCCGTTCCCGCGCCGACGCCGGACCCGGAGCGGCGCCGGCGAGCGCTGCGATCACCCCGGCCCCGATCAGCAGGGAGCGAACGGTTTCAGTCATGGTCATGGGTCAATTCCGTTCCAAAGCCGTTATCCCGAGCGCGTCCGCCGCTGCCCCGATGAAAGTATACCGATTTCGCCGATGCAATCGAGCCGTTCCGTCAGCCATCTTCCTGGTAAAGCAACGCCGTGCTGCCGAGCAACAAGGAGATGAAGGCCGGAGCCCAGGCCGCGAGAAAGGCCGGAATGGTTTCCGAGATGCCCAGCGTCAGCGTGACGTCGGTGGCGATGAACAGGGCGAAGCCGGTGCATAAGCCGCCCGAGACCATCCAGAGCGCGCCGCCGCGCCGGGTTTGGCGCAGGGAAAAGGTCGCGGCGAGCAGGACCATGGCGCAATAGAGGAAGGGATTCGCCAGCAAGGACAGGAAATGCAGCCGGTGGCGGATCGCCGAGAAGCCGGTGGCCTCCATGATCTGGATGAACCGGCTGAGCGACCAGAAGGAGATCGTTTCCGGAGGCGCGAAGTTTTCCTCGATGCGCTCCAGGGTCAGTTCGGTCGGAATCTCGGTTACCTCTACCTGGTGGGGCGGCCGGTTCGGCTCGCGCAGCACGCCGTCCCTGATGACCCAGTGACCGGGGGCCAACTGCGCCGACGGAGAATCCAGGCGCGAGACGTAGCGGTCGTGCCCGGTGAAGCGGAACACCATCACCCGCCGCAATTCGCCGGTGCCGGGAACCACCCCGTCGGCGTGAATCATGTACTTGTCCTCGTCGGAGCCCTGGCGCACCCAGAGACCGGAGTGGGTGACGTCGAACACGCTGCCGTGGCGCTTGAGGTGAACCTCCTCAAGCCGGTTGTACTCCGCCAGCAGCATGGAACTCAGGGGGTTGATCGCCATCACCTTGACGGCGCCGATCATGAAGGCCGACAGCAGGACCGGCGCCATGAATTGCCACACCGAGATGCCGGCCGCCCGGGCGACCACCAGCTCGTTGCTGCGGGTGAAGCGCCAGAAGGTGAACATGGCGCTGAACAGCACCACGAACGGAATCAGCTGCTGGCCGACTCCCGGCAGTTTGAAGAGTGACATGCGCAGCACGAGTTCGACCGTGACTTCCGGTTTGCCGGCGGCGCGCCGGAGCAGCTCGACGGTGTCGATGGCCAGCACGATCAGCAACAGGACCGCGAGAAACACGCAGAACCACGAGACGAACTGGCGCCCGAAATAGCGTGACAGCAGGGAAAATGGTGGCATGACGTCCACGTTTCGGGCAAACGGCCGGCTGGGGTTCCTTGGGTCCGGACCCGGAGTCGGCCCGGAGTCGGCCGTTTCTTCGGTCCCGAACCGGAGGGAACGGATTGTCACTCGGGGTTTCTTAGTCTGTTTGGCCATCTCCGACAAGGCTCGCGCGCCCAGCTCGCCGGGAGGGGAGGCACGTACACCCCGGGACCGGGGGCGAAATGACATTTTCCGAGGGGGGTGATGGAAGATTTGGCGTATCGGCGTTGCAGAGCACGCCATTTGAGGTATACTCCTCAATTGCGGGTGAAAGGGTCGCCACGGCACGCATACGCCCCTGTATGTGTCGGATTTGGCCCCGGGCGCCGTTAGGTTTATCGAGTGTGATTCGCGGCGCGTGTAAACGGAAGACGGAAGGCGAAGAACGATGGCGAAAGGCGTTTCCGGAGCCCTGACCAGATTGGCAAAGGTCACCGTAATGACTCCGCCCCGCGGAGGCTGCGCGATGGCCCGGGCAACACCTCGGCAGAAGGCCGCGAATGCGGAGGATGACGAGGGGTATTACTTGCCGGATGATATCGACGACTTTTATGATCGCCGGTATGTCAAGCGTCGTACTGATGTCAGCCCGGAGCGGCCGGAACCGGTCGCGGTTTCTCCGGAACCGCCCGTCGTGTCTCCGGCGCCGGTCGCGGTGCCGCCGGTGGTGGTCAGCCCGGCTGTCGCACCCTACGGAGTCGCGGCCCCTGGCGGTGCGCCCCCCGGAGTCTCGGCCGCTGCCGGGGAGGCTTTCGCGGCGGCGGCGCCGGGACATGGCGCGCGCGCGCGCGTACGTTTCGAAACATTCGACGAGATCGATGAATACGAGGACGTGGTGGACGACGGAATTCCTGTTGGCCGGGGCGGCGGCCGCATCGCCGAGCGCATTCGCCGGCTCCGCACTTCCCTGGCTGCCCGCTCGGGTCGGGCGTCCGAACCCGAGCCCGCCGCTCCGGCGCGCGGCCGTGGCGAGACCAGATCGATGAGCCGTATCAGGTCGTTGGATGAGGATGAGGGCGATGCCGATCTCGAGCGTGGCATACGCACGTCTCTCCGGCCGAAACAGGTGGCGCGAGTGCGCCGCCGTCTTGGCATGACTCAGGCCGAGTTCGCCCGCTGCTACGGCATCGCCACCGAGGATGTGGTGCGCTGGGAAGCGGGGGCCAAGCCGACTCGCGCCGAACGGGTGTTGCTCACCCTGATCATGCACGACCCCGAGGAGATGGCGCGTCTGGTCGACGAGGCCTTGTCCTTGAGCTGAAGCGCGGTTTCTGGGCCGAACCCGCGTGGCCCGGCGGCGGATGTGGGACATGCGTCGCCGGACGGAAGGCTGGCGGCGTGGTTCGGGCGCGATTCGGAGCGGGTCGAGGCAACCGGTGGGACGTCCGGGTTTGCCGATCTGTCACAACCGTCCCCCGTTCTTGGAAAATGCCGGTGCGGCCCTTTCGCAAAGCGTCGAAAGCGGCCATAGTCGCGAACGTCAAGTCAGAACTCCTGCCGTTGGTCGCCATCTTGTCCTATCGCCGCCTCCTTTCGCGAGCTGCCGCCGTCGCGGGTGCCGCCCTTGTTTTATTGTCGGTCGATTCGGGCCAGGCCGCGGCACCGGGGACGGTGAAGCTGAATGTCGTGCCGCACCGGGCGATCTATCGGCTGTCGCTGCTGACCGCCCGAAACAGCAGCCCGGTGGTCGACGCCAGCGGGCGCATGATGTTCCAGTGGACCGATGCCTGCGATGCCTGGGCGATCGAGCAGCACTTCAGGCTGAATTTCCTCTACGCCGAGGGCGATGAGGTCAATATGACCACCAACTATGCGACCTGGGAAGCAAAGTCGGGGGAAAGCTACCACTTCATGGTGCGCAAGACGGTCAACGGGCAGCTTGACGAAGAGATAAAAGGGGATGCGCGGCCGAGTACCCGCGCCGGCGATACCGTCGTCCGCCTGACCAAGCCCGATGCCGAGGATATGCATTTGCCGTCGGGCACGCTGTATCCCACCGGCCACACCATCGTACTGTTGCAACAGGCGCTGTCGGGCGGTCAGTTCGTCACGCGCACGGTGTATGACGGCGCGGATGTCGACGGGCCATCGGAGATCAGTGCCGTGATCGGCAAGCGCATGATCCTGAAGGGCGGGCTTGCCGCCGGGCTTGGCGCCAAGGACCGGCCGAGCCGGGAGGTTCTGAAGGTTGACGCCAAGCGGGAAAGCCGGTTGCTGGCCGGTGCGGCGTGGCCGGTGCGGCTCGCCTTTTTTCCGACCAGGAGCGATAGCGAATCTCCCGAATATGAAATGAGCATGTTGCTGCTGCATAACGGGATCGCCGAGTCGATGCAGATCGATTACGGTGATTTTACCGTCAACGCCGTGCTCGAAACCCTTGAGCCTCTGCCCAAGCCGCGCTGCTAAAGAGGGACGTCGGAGCGTGAAGCTTGCCACCAGTGATTCGATCGTGATCCTGACGGGAGCCGGAATTTCCAAGGAATCCGGGCTTGACACCTTTCGCGATACCGATGGCGCCTGGGCCAAGGTGCGGATCGAGGATGTCGCGACTCCCGAGGCGTTTTTGCGCAATCCGGCGCGGGTTCACGAGTTTTACAACGCGCGGCGTCGGCGGCTGGGCGATGCCCGGCCCAATCCGGCCCACGAAGCGCTGGCGAAGCTCGAGGCGGAGTGGCCGGGCGAGGTGTTGCTGGTCACCCAGAACATCGACGATCTGCACGAGCGGGCGGGATCGCGCACCCTCATTCACATGCATGGCGAATTGTTGAAGGCGCGCTGCGCCTTTTGCCATACCGAGTCGGCCTGGGACCGCGACATGTCGGTGCAGGATGTGTGCTGGAGTTGCGGCCGGCGGGGCGGCATCCGGCCCCATGTCGTGTGGTTCGGCGAAGTGCCGCTGGAGATGGAGCGGATTTTCGGTGCCCTCGCCGACTGCGCGCTGTTCGTGTCGATCGGCACTTCGGGGCACGTCTATCCCGCCGCCGGCTTCGTCGGGGCCGCTAGCAGCGGTGGCGCTCACACCGTCGAGTTGAACCTTGAGCCCTCCGCCGGGGCCAGCCTGTTCGATGAGTGCATCCACGGTCCGGCCGGCACGGTGGTCCCCGAATTCGTCGCGCGGTTGCTGGCGAAGGTGTGAGCACGGAGTCTCGTCTCGTGCTGCCGATCATCTCCCTTCTTCCCGAGGTTCAGGCCGCGCTGGCCGGCTCCGGGATCTGCGTGCTTCAGGCGCCGCCGGGCGCCGGCAAGACCACCGGTGTGCCCCCGGCCTTGCTGAACGAAGCTTGGCTGGGCGGGCGGAAAATCCTGGTGCTGGAGCCTCGGCGGCTGGCGGCGCGGGCGGCGGCCCGGCGCATGGCCGGGGAAATGGGCGAGGAGGTTGGCGGCACTGTCGGTTACCGGGTGCGCTTCGACAGCAAGGTCGGCGCGCGCACGCGCATCGAGGTGGTGACCGATGGCGTCTTTCTGCGCCAGCTTCAGGAGGACCCGACCTTGCCCGGGGTCGGTGCCGTGCTGTTCGACGAGTTCCATGAGCGTCGGTTGGACAGCGATCTGGTGCTGGCCTTGTGTCTGGAGGCGCGGTCGGCGGTGCGCGACGATCTGCGTCTGCTGGTGATGTCGGCGACGCTCGATGGCGCCCCGGTCGCGGCCCTGCTCGGCGGGGCACCGTTGATCACCAGCGAGGGGCGGAGCTTTCCCGTCGACACCGTGTACCTGCCGCCCGATACCGGTGCCCGGGTCGAAGACGCCGTGGCGGCGGCGGTGCGGCGGGCGCTGGAGGCGGAGAGCGGCGACATACTGGCCTTTCTGCCCGGCGCCGCGGAAATCAGGCGTACGCTGGTCCGGCTGGAAGACGGCGTCGGGCCGGGGGTGACCCTGGCGCCGCTGTATGGCGACCTCGCCCTCGAACAGCAGGATCAGGCGATTCGCCCCTCGCCGCCGGGGCGGCGCAAGGTGGTGCTGGCCACCGCGATCGCCGAGACCAGCCTGACCATCGAGGGTGTACGTGTGGTGGTCGATGGCGGGCTGATGCGGGTGCCGCGCTTCGATCCCGGCTCGGGCATGAGCCGACTCGTCACCCAGCGGGTGTCGCGGGCCTCGGCCGATCAGCGCCGCGGCCGGGCCGGACGTACGGAGCCGGGCGTTTGTTACCGCCTGTGGTCCGAGGCCGAGAACCGCGCCTTGCAACCGTTTTCGGCGCCGGAAATCCTCTCGGCGGATCTGGCGCCCCTGGCGCTCGAACTGGCCGAATGGGGGATTGCCGAGGCCGGGGCGCTGGCGTGGCTCGATCCGCCTCCGGCGGCGGCGCTGGGGCAGGCGCGTGACCTGCTCCAGCAACTCGGGGCCGTCGACCGGGGCGGCGCGATCACCGCCCATGGCCGCGAGATGGCGGCGCTGGGCGCCCACCCGCGTTTGGCCCATCTGATGGTCCGGGGGCGGGCGTTGGGGCAGGGGGCGTTGGCCTGCGCCCTGGCGGCGGTCTTGAGCGAGCGCGACATGGTGCGTGGCGGCGTTCGCGATGCCGATTTGCGCGCCCGCATCGAGATGCTGGCCGGTGGCGGACGCGGCGCGGTTCAACAGGTACGGCAGGTGGCGGCACAGTTGCGGCGACAGGTACGGGTCTCCGCCAGCGATGCCCTGGAGCCCGGCCGGACCGGCGCCCTGCTGGCGCTGGCCTATCCCGACCGCGTTGCCCAGCGCCGGCCGGGTGGCGGCGGGCAGTATCTGCTGGCCAACGGCCGGGGGGCGGTGTTGCCGACGGGTGACCCTCTCGGGGCGGCGGACTGGCTGGCCATCGCCGATCTCGACGGTGACAAGCGCGAGGCGCGGGTGTTTCTGGCGGCGCCGCTGACCCTCGCCGACATCGAGGACAATTTCGCCGATCTGAGCGAGACCGTTGATTTCGTTTCCTGGAATAGCCGGGATCAGGCAGTGCTGGCGCGGCGGCAGCGGCGTTTCGGGGCGCTGGTGCTGGCCGACGAGGCGCTGGCCGATCCGGGCCGGCAGCGGGTCGGGGCGGCACTGCTGGAGGGGATTCGCCAGCATGGGCTCGGCTTGCTGCCCTGGAGCGAGGCGGTCCAGAGTTGGCGCGCCCGCGTCGCCTTTCTGCGCCGTACGCTCGGCGAGGACTGGCCCGATTTCTCGGATGCCGCCCTGCTCGAGGGGCTGGAGGAGTGGTTGCTTCCGTATGTCGACGGTTGTTCGCGCGCCAGTCACCTCAAGCGCCTGGATGTGATGGCGTGTCTTCAGGCCCGGCTCGACTGGAAGCAGCGGCAGGCCCTCGATGACCTAGCGCCCAGCCACCTGACGGTTCCCAGCGGCGCGCGCCATGCCCTGGATTATGGCGCCGAGACGCCGGTGCTGGCGGTCAAGCTTCAGGAAATGTTCGGCGCCCGCGAGACTCCGAGCGTCGCTGGCGGCCGGGTGCCGGTGGTGCTGCATCTGCTGTCGCCGGCCCAGCGCCCGGTTCAGGTCACCAGCGATCTTGCCGGCTTTTGGGCCAGCAGCTACCGCGAGGTCAAGGCCGATCTCAAGGGCCGCTACCCCAAGCACCCCTGGCCCGACGATCCCCTGACCGCCCTCCCCACCGCCCGCACCAAGCGCGCCCTTGCGGCGGGACGGTGAAGGTGGTTCAATGACAGGGCTTGGCGGGGAGGGGCAGACAATGAGCGGCGTGCCGGCATTCCGATTGGTCGAGGCGGGGTTTTCCCAGCCCCAGCCCCAGGTCGAGGCGTTGGCGGAGTTCATGCAGACCGAGGCGGTACGCCGTTCCGACCTGATTGAAGCCAAGGCCGAGCTGAAAGCGGATATCTCCGGTCTGAGAGTCGAGCTGAAAGCGGAAATATCCGAGTTGAGAACAGAAATCTCTGGTTTAAGAACCGAGCTGAAGACGGATATTGAAAACGTCGAGCACCGTTTCGAATTGCAGGTCAGTGATGTAAAAGGGACCTTGCGCCTGCATAACTGGATGATTGGTTTTAATATCGCGCTGAGTCTGATCATTCTCGGGAAATTGTTCATCGCTCACTGAGCCCGACTACTCCGACTCGGCATTCTCTTCCTGCCGCCGCCGATGGCCGATCTGGGCGGTTTCGTCGAGGGCTTCGTTTTCCTTGTGGCGCTGTTTTTCCTTCTCGCGCTTTACCCGTTCTTCCTGGGCCAGTTCGTAGGTTTTGACCTCCTTGAACGCCTCGGCCAGTTCGTCGGCGGCCACCGCGATGCGGGCGCGAATCTCGTCCAGTTCCGCCGCCAGGTGCTGGCGCCGGGCGATGGCGGCGCGGGCGAAGTTGCCGTAGCCGAACGAAACCTCGAAATTGGCGCCGGCGGTGCGCTGTTCGGCCTTGATCTCGTCTTCGAGGCGGGCGGCCTCGGCGATGCTATGGTCTTCCTGATTGCGCAGGTCGGCGAGCGTCCGCTGTTTTTCGTCGAGACGCCATTTGTGGTAGCGGATCAGCGGGCGCAGATCGGTCATGACCGGTTACCGGCGCTCATTTCCGGGCTGGCCCGAGAATTTTCGCCAACTCGGCATAGCCGGCGGCCAAGGTGCTTTGTTCTTTTTTGCCCTGTTTGAGAAAAGCTTCCAGGGCCGGCTGATAATGGATCGCCTCGTCGACCGCCGGGTCGGAGCCGCGCCGGTAGGCGCCGAGGCGAATCATCTCGGCCATGTTGTCGTAGGAGGAGAGCAGGCGCCGGGCGTGGGCGACCAGCTCGTTTTCCTGGGGCGAGTTGCAACCGGGCATGGTTCGCGACACGCTGCGCAGAATGTTGATCGCCGGATAGCGGCCGCGTTCGCCGATCGTCCGCTCGAGCACGATGTGGCCGTCGAGAATGCCGCGCACGGCGTCGGAAATCGGCTCGTTGTGATCGTCGCCCTCGACCAGCACGGTGAACAGACCGGTGATCGAGCCCGCGCCCACCGGCCCCGGCCCGGCGCGCTCCAGCAGGCGTGGCAACTCGGCGAACACCGTCGGCGGATAGCCCTTGGTGGTCGGAGGCTCACCCGCCGACAGCCCGATTTCCCGCTGGGCCATGGCGAAGCGGGTGATGCTGTCGATCATGCACAAGACGTCGCGGCCCTGGTCGCGGAAATACTCGGCGACCGCCAGGGTCATGTAGGCGGCCTGGCGGCGCATCAGCGGCGGTTCGTCGGAGGTGGCCACCACCACCACGCTCTTTTTCAGGCCGTCGGCACCGAGATCGTCCTCGATGAACTCCTGAACCTCGCGCCCGCGCTCGCCGACCAACCCGATCACCGCGACCTCGGGCGTCGAATAGCGCGCCAGCATCGACATCAGCGAGGATTTGCCGACTCCGGAGCCGGCGAAGATGCCCATGCGCTG
The DNA here is from genome assembly GCA_903856295.1 of uncultured Rhodospirillales bacterium. Taxonomy (GTDB): domain Bacteria; phylum Pseudomonadota; class Alphaproteobacteria; order Azospirillales; family Azospirillaceae; genus BOG-933. Next base: position 11,758 of record CAIOBP010000249.1, read on the forward strand.
GCCCCGGCAGCAGGTGAGAAAAGTGTTCATCGCCCGCACGCCGAGATCGATCTTCTTGCCGACCCGCTGGCGGGTGTGGGCAGGCGGCGGATTGTTGCGCACCGGCACCGGGAAGGAGCCGTTGATCAGCGCCCCGTGACCGTCCACCGGTTCGCCGAGGGCGTTGATCACCCGGCCCAGCCAGCGATCCGAGGGGAAAACCGAGGCGCGGTCCTCGCTGACCTCGGCCTCGCAGCCCAGGCCGATGCCGTCGAGGGTGCCCAGCGGCATCAGCAGCGCCTTGCCGTTGCGGAAGCCGACCACCTCGCAGGGCACCCGCCGGCCGGCGCGAGCCAGCAGGGTACAGCGCCCGCCCACCGAGAGCAGTTTTTCGATGCCGGCAACTTCGACCAGCAATCCCTGGACGCCGGAAACCCGCCCGAAGCGCCGATGATCGGGAACCGTGGAAATCTGGGTGACGAACTGCTCGACGGCGAGGGACATGGGGACGCACCTGAAGCCGCGGCGCCAGCCGCCCGCGACCATCCCAGAAAAACATTAACGGATGGTGAAGTTTGCTTGATTTGAGCTAAAATGGAAATTATCGTTAACCTGACAGACGAGAGAGTGCCCGGCGCGCCGTTGGGGGTGGGCTGGTTTGGGGTTGCTGACGCGCCGTGTGCGCCAAACATCGGGAAGTCACCATGAGGGTTCTGCTGGTCGAAGACGATTCCTCGGTCGCCAAGAGCATCCAGTTGATGCTGCAATCGGAAGGCTACATCGTCGATTCCACCGACCTTGGAGAGGACGGGCTGGAGATTGGCAAGCTTTATGATTACGACATCATCCTGCTCGACCTCATGCTGCCCGACATCGATGGCTATGAGGTTTTGCGCCGGTTGCGCGCCGCGCGGGTCACGACTCCGATTCTCATCCTCTCGGGCCTGACAGAGCTTGATCACAAGATCAAGGGGCTGGGCTTCGGCGCCGACGACTATCTGACCAAGCCCTTCGACAAGCGCGAGTTGGTGGCGCGGATTCAGGCGATCGTCCGGCGTTCGAAGGGGCACTCCGACAGTGTCATTCGCACCGGCCGCCTGACCATCAATCTCGATACCCGCATGGTCGAGGTCGATGCCCACCCGGTGCATCTCACCGGCAAGGAATACGGCATCCTTGAGTTGCTGTCCCTGCGCAAGGGCACGACCCTGACCAAGGAGATGTTTCTCAATCATCTCTATGGCGGCATGGACGAACCGGAACTCAAGATCATCGATGTGTTCGTCTGCAAGCTCCGCAAGAAGCTGGCCAACGCCTCCAAAGGCGAGAATTACATCGAAACCGTCTGGGGCCGGGGCTATGTGCTGCGCGACCCCCAGGGCGACGACGAACCCCAACCCCAGCCCCAGCGCGCCCAAGCCGGCGGTTGATGCCCGGTTTCCAAAGGCCGCCGGCCTTTGGCGGGTCCTGGGCGAAGCCCTGGCCTTCGGCGCCCCGGGGCGCCGCCCCGGGACCCCACTGGGACCGGCGGCCCCAGACCTCCTTACTTGCCCTTGGCCGGGGCGACGGCGCCCTTGGTCGAGGGGTTGGCGGCGATAGTTTTCGGCTTTTCGGCTTTCGGCTTCTTCTTCTCGCGATTGCCCTTTTGCTCACCCTTGGCCATGATCGTGTCCTCCCCCGTGATGGATGTCGGAAACCACAATCAGGATAGGGCGGAATCGCACTTTCGGCAACCGGGTTTCACGCCTTCGGCAAGCTGTTGCCTCACGCCTTCGGCATGCTGTTATTTCACGCCTTCGGCATGCTGGACATCAGCGCTTCGGCGGCGGTATTGCCCGAGCGGACCGCGCCCTCGATGGTGCAGGGCAGGCCGGTGGCGGTCCAGTCTCCGGCCAGGAAGAGGTTGCTCCAGCGGGTGACGGCGGCTGGGCGGCGGTGCTGATTGGCCGGGGTCTGCACGAAGGTCGCGCGCTTTTCCTTGATGATGCGGTTTGGCGGCAGCGGCACCCCTTCGAGATCGAGGGCGCGGGTGACGTCGCGCCACAGCCGTTCGGCGATGACTTCCGAGGGGCGTTCGGCCAGCGTCCCGGCGCCGCTGACGGTGACGGAAATGACATCGCCGCGCAGGAATATCCAATGGGCCTCGCCGCCGACCACACCGATGAAGGGCGAGCCGTGGGGCAGCGGCGCCGGCGGCCGGTCGAGGCGGTAGTGGGCGTTGACGATCATGTGCCCGTCCTCGGGCACCACCAGATCCGGCAGCAGGCCGGCGACGATCGAGGGCGGCAGGGCCAGCACCACGGCGTCGTCGGCGGCCACGGTTTCCATGCTGGTGCCGAAATCCAGGCCGGAGATCCGCTGCCCCTCGATGCGCAGGCCGCGCAACCGCTGGCCGAAGAACGGGCGGACGCCGTTGCGGGCCAGCAGGGCGAGGGCGGGGGCGACCAGGGAGTCGCCGAGCCCGTCGCGGGCGATCAGGGGCCGGCAGGAATCGGCGCCCTTGGCGAAGGTCTCCAGCAGCACCGCCTTGAGCGGCGCCGCCGCCGCTTCCTCGGGACCGCAATTGAGCGCGGCCAGGGTCAGCGGCTCCCAGAAGCCGCGATAGAGCGGGTGGGACGGCGGCACGCACTCGGCGACGGTGGCGTCGGGGCCGGCGGTCAGCAGCCGCACCCCCGACCAGTAATCGGCAAGGCATGAGCCTGGCACCCGGCGCGAGGGCACCAGCACCCACCAGGGCAGGGGGCCGCGATTGGGCCGCAGCACCCAGCGCTGGCCGGACTCGATATCGACGAACGGGTAGGCGGCCTCGGCGGGGGCGATCAAGGTGTCGCGGGCACCGATGCGGTCGAGATAGGCCAGCACTGCCCGGTTGGCGCTCATCATCAGATGATTGCCATTGTCGAGCTGGCGCCCGAGACTGTGGTCGTAGAAGGAGCGGCAGCGTCCCCCGGCCTGGGGCGCCGACTCGTATAAGGACAGGTGGCGGCCGCGCCCGAGCAGGGACACGGCGGCGGCGAGACCGGACAGGCCGGTACCGATTATGTGGACGGACGCCATGCGGGTCTCAACAAACCTCGGGTAAGGGCGGCCCAGAGTTTGGCGGCCTTGGAGAGCTTGGGCGGCGGCGCGTCGGGGCGCCAGCCGGCGCGTTCGAGATGGTCGAGAATCGCCTCGTAGATGGCCATCATCAGCAAAGCCGGACGCAGGCGCTTGCGGTTGCAGCGGGCGAGCGCGCGGTCGGCGTCGGCATAGCGGCGGCGGGCCTCGCGGGTGAGATCGCCGAACACCCCGGCCAGCGACGGGTGGTACAGCACGGTTTTCGGCGGCAGGTCGGGATCGATGCCGTGCTTCGCCAGCAGGTCGCGGGGCAGATAGAGCCGGTCGCGCCCGGCATCCTCGGCGATGTCGCGCAGGATGTTGGTCAGTTGCAGGGCATCGGAGAGTGCGATGGCGAATTCGGACGCCTCGGGCTCGTCGGCGCCGAAGATCGGTAGCGACAGCAACCCGGCGGTGCCCGCGACCCGCCGGCAATAGAGCATCAGGGTGGCCATGTCGGGGGCGCGCATGGTCTCGCGGGCATCCATCTCCATGCCGTCGATCAGCGCCAGAAACTCCTCCTTCGGCAGCTTGAAGCGGCGCACCGGCTCCAGCAGCGCGAGGCTGGTCAGGCGGGTCGGACTGCCGGCATAGAGCCGCTCGACCTCATCCCGCCACAGGTTGAGTTCGGCGAGGCGCTCTTCGGTGGTGCCGCCCTCGTCGGCGACGTCATCGACCTCGCGGCAGAAGGCGTAAATCGCGAACATCGCCTGACGTCCGGCCGGCGCCAGACTCTTCATGCCCATGGAGAAGGAAGAGCTGGAGCGCTCGACCACCGCGACGACATGGGCGTTGGCGGCGGCGAGATCGGAGAGCGGCAGCGGCGCCGGAGCGTTCATGGGTTTCCCGCCTTGCTGCCGGCGGCCAGCCAGCCATGGACGATACCTCTAACACCGCAGACGGCGAAATCGGCTTTGGTCAGTTTCACCCGTCCGGCCAGCGGGTCGCCTCGGCGCAGCAGTCCGGCCAGACGGCGGGCGAGGTGCAGGATCACCGAGGATTCCATGGCCAGATGCCGGCTCTTGAGCCGGGCCGGCAACTCGGCGGCGATGGCCAGCAAATCCCCGGTTTCGCCGAGGCACATGTCGAGCACGGTGCGCATGGCGCCGCCGGCCTTGCCGGCCTGGAGCAGTTCGACGCTGCCGGACTGGGAGTCGAGCCAGTCCAGCGGCAGGTAGACCCGGTTCATCTCCCGGTGATCCTCCTGGCAGTCCTGGAGGTGGTTGAGCACCTGGAGGGCGTTGCACAGGGCGTCTGAGGCCGGCCAGCCGTCGCGGCTTTCGCCGTGAAGGTCGAGCAGGAAGCGCCCGACCGGGGCCGCCGAGAGGTTGCAATAGTCGATCAGCTCGCCCCAGCTGCGGTAGCGGTTCTTCACCGCGTCCTGCTTGAAGGCTTCGAGCAGATCGAGTCCGTGTTTGGCGGTGACGCCGGTCTGGGCCAGACTGTTTCGCAGTGCATGGGCCTTGGCGAACAGGGCCGGATCACCCGAGCCGGTGCTCAGCGCCGCGCCGAAGGCGGTGAGGCGGGCGATCTTGTCCTCGGGCGCGAGGGCGGGATTGTCGGCGATGTCGTCGCCGGCGCGGGCGAAGTCATAGAACGCCGCGACATGGGGACGCAGGGGCGCCGGCAGCAGCCAGGAACCGACCGGGAAATTCTCGGTCTTGGCGTTTTTCCCCGAGGGCGTTTCCAGCTTGGGCGGCGTGTCGACCGATGATGTCACTCGGCTTTTCTCCCTGGTCCCGGCCGCGACTCCGGCCCCGGTTCCGGGCCGGCGCCCGAGGCGCTGGCGCTCTTGCCGGCGGCCTGATAGGTCCGGCCTTTCCATTGTCCGCCCCGGCCGCGCCAGTGGCGCACCGCCGAGGCCACGGTCATCAAGCTATACATAAAGCCGACCATCGGCAGCAACAGGGCCGCGGCGGCGGGCTTGCCGTAGAGCCGCAACGTCGGCTGATAGGCGCAGGCGAGCAGGCCCCAGGTGGCCAGTCCGAGCACCGCCGCCGGCCAGGAGTGATGAAGCGGCAGGGTCAGCACGGCCAGCGGCGCCACCAGATAGGTCAGAACCATGCCGAGCAGGGCGCCGAGCAGCAGCAGCGGCGAATAATGCAACTGCGTGTAGGCGGTGCGCGCGACCATGTCCCAGATTTCGCCGAAGCGGGTGTAGGGGCGCAGGCTGACCAGCCGGGTGGTCAGACCGAGCCAGAGCTTGCCCGGCCCGGCCTTGATCACGGCGCCGAGGGTGCAATCGTCGATCAGCGCCCCGCGGATGCGTTCGATGCCGCCGGCTTTGACCAGGGCGTCGCGGCGCACCAGGATGCAGCCGCCCGCCGCCGCCGCCATCCGGTGGCCGGGAGTGTTGACCCACGGAAACGGGTAAAGCTTCTGGAAGAAGAACACGAAGGCCGGAATCAGCAGCCCGGCCCAGAAGCCGCTATGGTCGAGCAGCACCATCAGCGACACCAGATCCAGTTTTTCCGCTTCGGCCTTGGCCACCAGCCGGCTGATGCTGCCGGAATCGTGGTGGATGTCGGCGTCGGTCAGCAGCAGATAGCGGGCGGCGGGGGAGAGCTTGGCCGCCTTGGCCACCCCTTCCGAGACCGCCCACAGCTTGCCCGACCAACCGGGCGGCAGCGGCCGGGCGCCGGTGATGGTCAGGCGGCGGGCGGCGCCGGATTCGTCGGCCACCCGCTCGGCGGTGGCGCGGGTGCCGTCGTCGCTGTGGTCGTCGACCAGCACCACCCGGAACGGGCCGTGATAGTTCTGGCACAGCAGCGACTTGAGGCTCTGGCCGATCACCGCCGCCTCGTTGCGCGCTGGCACCACCACCACCACCTCGGGCGAGAGGGCCGAGGTCGGGCCGGCATCCTGGTTCAGCACCTGATCGCACCGCCAGAAGCGGCCGTGCAGCAGCACCAGATACAGCCAGATCACCAGCGACAGCGCCGGGACCGCGATCAGGGCTGCGGTCATCACAGCTCCTTGACCGGCAGGAGCGGGTCGGGGCCGGAGCGCTTCAGCGATTTCAGGTAGTCGCGGACGATCATCACCGTCGGACCGATCAGGAAGCCCAGCGAGCAGCCGGTGGAGATATAAGGTACCGAGGCGATGACCGAAAATCCCGAGAGGGTCATGACGCCGGTGATGGCGCCGAAGGCGGCGCCGATCATGCAGCCGCCGACCATGAACTTATCGAGATTGTAATGGTACTCGATGGTGTGAATCTGATCGTCGGTCAGGGGCCGGGTCTGGGCGGCCGCAGGCAGGCTGGTGGCCAGCAGCAGGGCGAGGGCGGCGATCGCGGCGGTGATGGGTTTCCGGAGGCGGAAGAACATCGGGGCACAAGGTCCTGTCGGCGGGAGGTCCTGCTTGATTAACACCACTCTAGCACGACTTGGTCCCGTGGGCGAGTGGGGCTGTTGAACGGCCGGCGCGCATCGGCGGCGGACATTATGGTCCGGTGCATCCGGCGCTTCGTATGAAACATTTCATGGTATGAAACATTTCAGTGCCCTCCCGCCATGGAAACCGACCGCCGATGCCGCGTAGCCTGACTATCCGCCGCGACTCCTTTCCCATTCGCGGCTCGTTCCGGATTTCCCGCGGCGCCAAGACGGCGGCCGAGGTGGTGGTGGCGGAAATTCGCGATGGCGCGGTGCTCGGGCGCGGCGAATGCGTGCCCTATGGCCGTTATGGCGAGACTCTGGACGGCGTCGTGGCGGCCCTGGAGGCGATTGCGCCGGCGGTGGCGGCGGGACTCGGGCGCGAGGAGTTGGAGCGCGCCATGCCGGCCGGCGCCGCCCGCAACGCCCTCGATTGCGCGTTCTGGGACCTGGAGGCCAAGCTGAGCGGTATCCCGGCCTGGCGGCTGGCGGGACTCGGGGCGGCGCCGGGGCCGGTGATCACGGCCTATACCCTCAGCCTCGATACGCCCGAGGCGATGGCGCGGGCGGCGCGGGCGGCGGCCGAGCGGCCGCTGCTGAAACTCAAGCTGACCGGCGACGGCGATCTGGAGCGGGTGCGGGCGGTGCGGCGGGCGGTGCCGGCGGCGCGCCTGATCGCCGACGCCAACGAGGGCTGGAGTCTCGATCAACTTCGGCGCTTCGCGCCCGAAATGGCCGATCTCGGAGTCGAGCTGATCGAACAGCCGCTGCCGGCGGGCGCCGACGGGGCTTTGGCCGGATTCGCCTGCCCGGTGCCGCTGGGCGCCGACGAATCGTGTCACGGTCGCGAGGGGCTGGAGGCGCTGAAGGGGCGCTATCAGGTGCTCAACATCAAGCTCGACAAGACCGGCGGCCTGACCGGAGCCCTCGCCCTGAAACGGGCCGCCGAGGCCGCCGGGTTCGGGGTGATGGTCGGCTGCATGGTGGCTACCTCTCTCGCCATGGCTCCGGCGATGCTGGTCGCCCAGGGCGCGCGGCTGGTGGATCTCGATGGTCCGTTGCTGCTCGCGGTCGACCGCGAGCCGGGTTTGCGCTACGAAGGCGCGGTGGTTCACCCGCCGGAGCCCCCGTTATGGGGATAAATTTGCTTCGGACGCGAATTGGAGGCTCCCACGGCGCTTTCGGTCGGAGGCGAGCCGGAGTATAAGGCTTTAACGATACGGTGGTGGCGAAGCCGCCGCTGAAGGGGGCGAAGGAACTCGTGGCGCGAAAGACGGGGAGCACGACCGGACTGGCTGGCTGGCGCGGAGGAGTCCGCGCGGCGGTTGCGCTGGCCGCGCTGATAGTGCTGCTTGCGCTGGTCGCGCCGCCGGCTCCGGCCAGTGAACTCGCGCCGCTGCCCGACGATCTCGGCGCCACCTTCGCTCAGATGCAACTGGCGGTGATCGACCGGCTCGGCCAGGGTGACGATCATGGCGAGGAGGGCGACGCCGCCCGGGTTTCCCAGCCCTATCAGCGCCTGGGCGCCCGGCTGGCGGCCTTGGCCGAGCAGCGCGGCGGCGACGAGCGCCAGCGTCTCGACGAGGCCCGTCAGCGGTTGCAAAGCTACTGGCAGGGCTACAAGCGGGTGCAGGACCTGCGCCGGCAGCGCGATCGCCTCAACGAGAACAGCTTGCAGCCGATCGCCATGGATTTGCGCATGCGGTTGCAGCGGATCATGTACGCCAGCAAGCCGGCCGAGGCGGCGGTCGCGGGCGACGCGGTGATCAGTCTGCTGCTGGTTCAGCAATCGATCGAGCGCTTCATCGCCCGCCACGATCCCCGCGACTCCGAGCGGGCGCGCCAGGACCTTGAGCAGGTGCGCAACCGGCTCGGCGAAGTCGGCAAGCAGCAACTCGACGCCGGCGTCCGGGCGGCGCTGAGCGAGGTCAATGGGCTGGTGCGCAGCTTCGGTCTGAGCATCGAGCAGTTGGATGCCGTGGTCGTCGACGAGGCGCGAATCGCCGCCGAGGTGCTCGAGCGCGGCGGTGAGGAGTTGAAAGCGTTGCTGGGATCGCCGGCGGACCGGGCCAATGAGCCGCCCCCGGCTCCCGAATGGCCGCGCATGGTGGTGGCGGCGCTGGCTTTGCTCGTTATCGGGGTCATCGTCGGTTGGGTGCTGTCGAGCCGCCGCCGGACGCCGCCGCCCCGGACCGATTACCGCGCGCTTTACCGCAAGCAGACGCCGAAGCTGGCCCTGGCCCTCGAGTCCAGGTCCGCGGTGCCGGCCGAGGTCGAACCGGAGCCGGCATCCGCGCCGGCTGTGGCGCTGGTGGCCGAGGGTCAGCCCCAGCTTTCGCTGGCGCACACTCCGGGCGTCACCGACTGGCTGGCCGGCATGGGGCGGACGGTGGCGACGCTGCACGCCTCGGGCACCGAATTGGTTCGGGCGCGCGAGGAGGCGGAGAAGGTTCAGGCCGAACTGCGCCGCGCCGTGGAGGCCGCCGAGAGTCGCAGCCGGGCCATGAGCGGCTTCCTCGGGCACATGGGCGAGCATCTCGAAGGGCCGCTGTCGGCGATCATCCGCTTCGGCGATCAGTTGCTGGGTGAACTCGACCGTCACGGCGTCGCGCAGTTGACCGTCGATGTCGAGCGCATTCAGTGGTCGGGCGAGCAGGTGCTGCGCACCGTCGAGGCCCTGCGCACCCTGGCGCTGATCCAGGCCGGCGCGCTCACCGTCAGCGCCGAGGACTTTCTGGTCGAGCATCTGGTTGCCGAGATGCGGGAGCGGCTGCGCATGCTCACCGGCCTTTATGGCAACCGCCTCGCCATTCAGGCGGCTCCGGGAATCGGGCGGATGCACAGCGATCTCGGCAAGATTCGCTCGGCGCTGCTGCACCTGATGGAAAACGCCTGCAAATTCACCGAAAACGGCGACGTCACCCTGACCGTGGTGCGTTTGGACGAGGACGGCCATTCCCGGGTGCGGTTCACGGTTTCGGATACCGGGGTCGGCATCGCGCCCGAGCATCTGCGGCGCATCTTCGATCCCTTCGTCAGTTTCAGCGGTCCCCGCGCCCCCGGCGCCGGTTTGGGCCTGACCCTGGTGCACAATTTCGCCGAGCGCCTGGGCGGCACCGTCGCGGTCGAGAGCACTCTCGGCAGTGGTTCGGTCTTCGTGCTCACCCTGCCGTCCGAACTCCCCGAGGTCGGCGCCGAATTCTATCCCCCCGAAGCGCCGCTCCAGCAACTGGCCGCGTCGGCCGGGTGAGTTCAGGGAAAGCGGGCGGTCGCCTTCGGTCACGGTAACTCGGGCGTGCCCGTATCGGCTTGGGCCTGCTCGATTTTATCGACCGAAAAGCCTTGTGACTGGGCGTACTTCTGTCTGAGCACGAGGAGTGCGAAGGCATTCGAGTCGGCCCAGACTTCAACGATTTGAGTTTTTGCCCAGGACTCATCATACAATTGATGGGACGTGCCGTTGTTGAGGCATTCCTTAACGTAAACGTTGGTGACCAAGGCCCGGAAGCACCGGGTGCCTTTGACGGGCTGTCCGATCGTCCTGACCCTGCGGCTTTGCAAGTCCTGGATTTCTTTTCGCTTATTTGTCATCTGGCCTTGGACTGTCGAGATTTTTTCAATCTCTTCATCAATCAGTTCGACGTCATTGGTCAGCCTGGCATGCCGTTCACCAAATTTCTTGATAACCGTCAATCTGCGCTCAAGGATATCCTTGTGGTCACGAAATTCGGTCCGGAGGGATGTTCTGATCTCCCAGAGGTACACCACGATTTCGGAGAAAACGAAGCCGGTGATACTTGCGCAAACCGCAAGAACAAAAATTTCAAGCATATCGTGGACAGTGGATATGCCCATGATTTCGAGGGTACTCGATGTGGTTGTTACGGTCTCTTGCAGCGACATTATCATTCCTGTGATCAAGCGGGGGGTGTTGCCTTTAATTTTATGTGTCAATATTGAGCGAGGCGATGATGAAACCTTTTTCCCGTGGGTATATGGTGTTTATTTTGTCGACGGCCCGTTGCTGGTCGACGGCCCAGACAATGAAACGGCGGCCGACTCTCCAGTGCAGGTTGTAGTCGTCATTTGCTTCTGGAAGGATGGTTTCTCGAAAATTGGGGTGGTTGATAACGGCAATCCAACTAATGTCATGCTTTGTTTTGCGGTCATCGAGAACATGAACCCGACAATCAATGCTCGTTGCTGTTTTTATCAGAGAACTGATTTCCTCGCATCGAACATAAATCCGGTCTCTTATCGAACGCTTGCTCCGATACAGGCGGTGCAAGTTGAGAGTTCCACGGGCAAGTCCTCTGATATAGGAAGATTGAGTTTTTACCGCGACGATCGCTTTTTCGAGCCGGCTTTTCAAGCTGTCCGCCACGCCGATTTTCTTGCGAAAATTGACAACAAAAACAACCGAGAAGATAAGGGTCAGGAATGCGAGGTGAAGCTGATTGGTCATGTTGCCATTTTGCTCACAAACATTGCGCCTTCACGGATCGACAATATGGATTCTCTGACAATAAAGGTGAGATGTTTCTGTCTGATGTTTTGTTGGTGTCATGCGCTCTTCACCGGTCCCCCGAGCGGGAGACTTGCGATGGTAACAACATTACCGTATCGAAGATCGCTTCGTATTGCAACGACTGAGCATCGGCGGCCCTGCCCAGGGCCCGAGGGTGACGGGTGATGCCAACCCGTCACCAGCATCAGAGCGTTCGCGAAGTCTCGGCCAAACCAAACTCTTGCCAGTGCAAGCCATTACCCCCGCGCCATCGCTCCGACAAACCGATGGCGGGAGTTGCCGGTCAATACAACCCCCAGCCGCAGCCTTCGGAGCACTGGGCGTGACCAACCTGATCCTGCCGGCCGGAGGCGTCGGATGATGCCACCTGTTGAGGAGCGGAGGAGCTTGGCATGTAGTCCATCAGGCTGGAGAGCAGGCCTTCGAAGAAGCCGACCTCACGCGCCTTGGGGGCCGGAGCGGCGACTGAGGGCGGGGCGGCGGATTGGCTGACGAACAGCTGTTTCGGTTGCGCGATCTTGACGGTTTGCATCAGCCGGGGCGCCGAACTCAGCAGCCTCGCGTTGAGATCGTAAATGTCCTTATTGATACGGACGGCACTGCCATCATCGACGATCGCCTGCCAGTAGACGATGTACACCGGCAGGGGGTGGTGGATGGTGACGAACTGGGTTCGCCCGGAATCGAGGGCGCGCTCGATGCGGTCACCGTTCCAGCCTTCGCGGCCGAGCAGGGTGTCGGCGAGCTGGCGCGGCTCGGCCAGACGCACGCAGCCCGAACTCAGCGCCCGCCCCTGGCGCAGGAACACCGAGTGATCATTGGTGTCATGCATGTAGATGCTCTGACCGTTGGTCAGATTGAACTTGAACCGTCCGAGGGCGTTATTGTCGCCCGGCGACTGCATGATGCGGATGCGGTCGGGAGTGACGGCGGTCCAGTCGACGGTCGCGGGGTCGACCTCGACATGATCGAGCCAGATCGTCGCGTTGCTGATGCCGGGATGCCCGGTTTTGCGCAGTGACGGCAGCTTGTCCTGGGCCAGAACCGTGGTCGGCGCGGTCCAGGTCGGGTTGATCACGACGTCGGTCACCCGGTCGGTCAGCAGCGGAGTCGGGCGCGAGGGCCGCCCAACCGCCGCCCGCATCGACATCGCCACCGTCGAGCCGCGAATCAGGTAGGCGGTCTGGGAGGGAATGTTGACCAGGAAGAATTCCGAAGGCGCCTCGGCGGCCAGTTTCTGCATGCCGTCGAGCGTGGTCTTGAGCGCGACCACGGCGCTGGCGGGCGTCCGGTCGAGCGCCTCGATGGTGCTTTCGCCGGCCACGCCGTCGGCCAGAACGCCCACGCTCTGCTGGAAGGCCTCCACCGCGGTTTCCATCGCGGAATCGTAGACACCGTGATAGCCGTCGGCGGCGAGGAACCCCCGGGCCTTGAGCTGTGCCGCCAACCGGTTGACCCTGTCGCCCGTTGCCCCGGTCTTGATCGTCGTTCGCCCACCCACCGGCGGCGCGACGGGCGGTGCCGTCAGGTCGATCTGGGTCAATTTCCCGGCGACGGCCTGGGCCCAGCGCACGAGCACGGGCCGGGTATCCAGCGGGCGCGCCGGTTCAGCACTGGCGGTCTGGGCGGTCAAACCGAGGGCCACGGCGAGAACGCACCCGCAATACGCGGGCAGGCCATTGAGTCGAGTCACGGCGGGGAATTTCATGGTGTCACTTAAAACAGCAGACGGGTCATTACTCTAACTGCAAACCATTGGCAGGGCTGTCAACGGTTGCTTTAATTTTGCCGGGTTCGCGCCCGGAACTGTGGCAAATCGGCCGGAACGACACCCCGTCCCAAGCAGCGCGCGGTTCGGGTTTTGTGGCGACGCAGCATGATAAGCCCTTGTCTGGGCGCCGGATTCCGACCAATCGGCCGCGCCGGCCGGGGAGCGGTCCCTCCGGGGCGGGGAGGGGCAAAAAGCGGGGGGGAGTCGGTACATCTGTCCCGACTCGTTACACCCTGGGAAATCAACCTTTGGCGGTTGGTTTGGCCACCGGACGACGGGGAACGGTGGCGGGGTCGACGGTGATCGACCGATAGATTTCAAGGCGCATTCCCTCTTCGACCACGGTGTCGAGAGTGAGAAACTTGCCGTAGGAGCCAACCCTGTTAAGGTTGTCGAGGTCGATCTCCGGAAACTGCGTGAGCAACCCCGAACGCTTGATGGCGTCGCGCACGGTGCCACCCCCGGAAACCTCCACCGGAACCTGTGTTTGCCGGCCGTTTTTGGCGGCATATACCACGAGGGTTCTTATCTTTTCGTCCATCTCGCCTCTTCCCTCGCCATCCTGACCGCCACCGGCTCCGCCGCCCTAAACGCTATGGCTCCGCCAACTCACACGCTATGGGCTCCGCCATCTTAAACACTATGGGCTCCGCCAACTCACACGCTATGGGCTCCGCCCATGGATATCGCCTTGCCGGCGCGCAGGTCGAGAATCCGTTTGCCGGCCAGCAGCAGGCCGGTGGCGAGGAAGCCGCCCGGTGGCAGCACCGCCATCAAAATACCGGTGTCGGCGGGCATGATCCGCAGTTCCATGACCTTGAACGCCGGCCCGAGCAGCAGCGAGGCATCGGCGAACAGGGTGCCCGAGCCGATGATTTCGCGCACGGCGCCGATCAGAGTCAGCGCCAAGGTGAAGCCGATGCCCATGAACAAGCCATCGACCAGCGACGGCAGCACCGGTTCCTTGGCGGCGAAGGCCTCGAGGCGGGCCAGCGGCAGGCAGTTGGAGACGATCAGCGGAATGAACAGGCCCAGGACTTTGTAAAGCTCGTGCATCCAGGCGTTCATCATCAGGTCGACCAGGGTGACCATGGCGGCGACGATCAGGATATAGACCGGAATTCGCACTTCCTGAGTGATCAGGTTGCGGAAGGTCGCGACCAGCAGGCTGGAGGCCGCCATCACCACCGCCGTGGCCAGCCCCATGCCCAGGCCGTTGGTGGCGCTGGTGGTCATGGCCATGGTCGGGCACATGCCGAGGATCATGCAGAAGACGCTGTTATTGTCCCACAGCCCGTCCTTCATGATCTGCTTGTAGTCGGTCTTGGTTTCGCTGCTCTCGACTTCGGCCGTCATTACCGTGTCTCCACCAAGCGGGCCTTGTTGGCCGCGAAAAATTCCAGGCCGCCGCGGATCGCCCCGACCACGCCGCGCGGTGTGATGGTGGCGCCCGAGAACTGGTCGAACTGGCCGCCATCCTTCTTGACCTTCCACTTCCCGACCGGCGGGTTGCCGAGGGACAGGCCGGTGAAGCGGCTGATCCAGTCGGTCTTGGCCGGCTCGATCTTGTCGCCAAGGCCGGGGGTTTCCTTGTGGGCGAGCGGACGCACGCCGAGCACTGTGCCCTCGGCATCGACGCCGAGCATCAGCCGCACCTCTCCGGCATAGCCGCTGCCGATGATCTCGTAGGCGAGGGCGGTGACCTTGTGGTCGCGGGTCGCCCGGAACACCGTCACCGGCTTGCCCTCGTGACCGGGCAGGGTGAGGGTGTCGGTCAGCGGATTGTTGTCGTGCAGGCCGGCGGGGATCACCTGATCCAGCGAGGCGCGCTTGTCGTCGTCGCTCCGCTGGCGAATGGCGTCGGCGGTCACGATGTAGGTGACGGCGAGCACGACCCCGAAGCCCATGCAGAAGCTGCCCAGGATGGCCGCGTGCTTGAGGGGGCCGTCAGCGAAAATGGCGGGGCCGCTCATGGTGATTTCCTCTGCGGCAGGGGCAACGGCGCGCCGGAGCGGGTCCGGCCGAAGGTGCGCGGGCGGAAGGCGCGGTCGATCAGCGGCGTCAGCGCGTTCATCAGCAGCACCGCGAAGGCCATGCCTTCGGGATAGCCGGCGAACATGCGGATGATCCAGGTGAAGAAGCCGACGCCGACGCCGTAAACCAGCTGCCCCGAGCGCGAAACCGGCGAGGTCACATAGTCGGTGGCGATGAAGAAGGCGCCGAGGAAGGTGGCGCCGGAAATCGCCTGGAACAGGCCGCTGGAGAAGCGCTCCGGGTTGATGCCGTGGAAGATGGTGCCGAGCACCAGCAGGGTGCCCATCACCGCCACCGGAATCCGCCAGGTGATGACCTTTTTGTGCAGCAGCCACAGGCCGCCGAGCAGAATCAAAATCGCCGAGGTCTCGCCGAAGCTGCCGGGGCGGATGCCGATCAGCATGTGCCAGAGATCGGGGGTCTGGCCCATCGACTGGGAGACCGGAACCCCGCGCGACAACTCGGTCTTGATCGTGCCCAGCGCCGAGGCGGCGCTCATGGTGTCGAGCTGAAAGGCGTGGCCGAAGGTGATGGCAAGGCTGTCGAGGAAGCCCGGCGCATGCTCCGTGAACAACGGCCGGGGCGGCACGAAGCTGGTCATCGGCAGCGGGAACGACACCAGCAGCGCCACGCGGGCGACCATCGCCGGGTTGAAGACGTTTTGCCCCAAGCCGCCGAACAGGTGCTTGGCCAGGGCGATGGCGAACACCGCGCCCAGCACCCCGATCCACCACGGCGCCCAGGGCGGCAGGCTCAGGGCCAGCAGCCAGCCGGTGAGCATGGCCGAACCGTCGCCCAGGGTGGCGCGGACCGGCTTGCCCTGAGTCTTGAGGCAGCCGGCCTCGACGGCGAGACAGGAGGCGATGGTCACCACGAACAGGTTGACGGCGGGCCAGCCGAACAGCGCGGCGTCGAACAGGGTTGCCGGCACCAGGGCCAGCATCACCGTGGTCATGGTGGTGCGGACGCTGTTGGGCGCGTGGGTGAACGGTCCGCTCCGGTCGTCGTGGCGGAATTCGGTCATGCGCTGGCCTTCGGTTCTTCAGTGGGAGCGGGGGTGGGTTTGGCGGCGGCGGCTTTCTTGGCGGCTGCCGCGGCGGCGGCGGCTTCGGCCTTGGCCTTGCGCTGTTTTTCCATGCGCGCCATGCGGGCTTCGACCAGCAGCTTGAGGCGATCCTGCTTGCGGCGGTCGCGGTCGTCGGTGTTCAGCCGGCCCTTGGCGTAGTTGAAATACTGGACCAGCGGAATGTGCGAGGGGCAGATGTAGGAGCAACTGCCGCAGGACACGCAATCCCGGACGCCGGCCTTCTCGGCCTCTTCCAGCTTGTCGTGACGGATGAAGCCGGCCATCTCCAGCGGCACCAGACCGCAAGGGCAGACGCTGACGCAACTGCCGCAGCGGATGCAGGGTCCGGTCGGCTGCTCGTTGATCTCTTCCTTGGTCAGGGCCAGGATGCCGCAGGTGCCCTTGACCACCGGCACTTCCAGCGACGGCAGCGGCTGCCCCATCATCGGGCCGCCGGAGACCAGCCGGTGCGGCGCCTTGCCATCCTTGAAGCCGCCGCAGAACTCGATCAGGTCGACCACCATGGTGCCGAGCGGCACCTCGATATTCATGCCCCGGGTCAGGCCGGCGCCGCTGAGGGTGATCACCCGCGAGATCAGCGGCCGTCCGAAGCGCACCGCCTCGCGCACCGCGCGCGCGGTGCCGACATTGTGCACCACCACCCCGACATCGGCGGTCAGCTTGCCCGCCGGGGTTTCCCGGCCGGTGACCGCCTTGGTCAGATGCTTTTCCGAGCCCATCGGGTATTGCACTGGAATCGGCGCCACCGTGACCTCGGAATGGGCCATCGCCGCCCCGGTCATGGCGGCGATGGCCGCCGGCTTGTTGGTCTCGATGGCGATGATGATCCGCGACACCCCGAGGGCGTGGGCCATGATGCGGGCGCCGTCGATCACCTCGCCGGCGCGTTCCTGCATGATGCGGTCGTCGCAGGTCAGGTAGGGTTCGCACTCGGCGCCGTTGAGCACCAGAATGTCCGGCTTCTTGCTCCGCAGCCCGAATTTGATCGCCGAAGGGAAGGCGGCGCCGCCCAGGCCGACGATGCCCGCCCACTCCACCCGCTCGCCGATCACCGCCGGGTCGGCCGTGAAGGGGTCTTCGATGGCCGGGGGCAGGTCGCTGCTCCACTCGTCCTTGCGGTCGGGGCGCAGCATGATGGTCGGCTGGGCGATGCCCGAGGGGTGGGGGGAGGCCATCTCCCGGATGTCGACCACGGTTCCCGAGGTCGGGGCGTGAATCGGTGCCGAAACCCCGCTGGGGGCCTTGGCCAGAAGATCGCCCTTCTTCACCCGCTTGCCCGAACTGACCACCAGCTCGGCCGGGGCGCCGGCATGCTGCTTCAAGGGCAGGCAGAGGATTCTCGGCATCGGCAGCGAAACGATCGCATGCTCCTGAGTCCGCTCCTTGCGGTACTCGGGGTGAACGCCGCCCTCGACGTGAAAGAGTTTCATGGCAGGTCCCGCCTCAATGCTTGATGCGCTTGGTCTTGAGCTTGGGCTTCTGCCAATGCCAGTCGTTCAGGTTGACGTTGACCTTCTGCATGCTCACCGCCATGGTCGGGCAGGTGTGGAAGCATTTCATGCAGCCATGGCAATCGTCGCGGATCACCGAATGAATCTGCTTGGGCGCGCCGATGATGGCGTCGGTGGTGCATTCGTTGGCGCAGCGCAGGCAGCCGATGCACTTGCTCTCGTCGATCACCGCGAACCGGGGTTCGGCGTCTTCGTGTCCCGAGAGATCGGCGGCGACGCCCAGCCGTTTCGCCAGCTTCTCGGCCACCGCCTTGCCGCCGGGAACGCACAGCGTCACCGGCGCCGTGCCGTTGGCCAGGGCCTCGGCGGCCGGACCGCAGCCGACATAGCCGCACTGGCCGCACTGGGAGCCGGGCAGCAGATCGAGCAGGTCCTTCTCCAGCGGATCGGATTCGACGGCGAAATAGCGCGCGGCAACCCCAAGCACCGATCCGAGGGTGACGCCGATCGCGGCGAGGCTTCCAACGGCGAGCAGCATGACGGTTACTCCCTAGACTCCAAACTTGAACACAGACCCTGAACGTACACAAACAGTCCTCAGTTCGCGCTCATTCCCGAAAAGCCCATGAAGGCCAGGGCCAGCAGGCTCGCGGTGATGAAGCCGATCGGCGGACCGGCCATCAGCATCGGCACTTCGGCCAGCGCCAGCCTTTCCCGCAATCCCGCGAACACCACCATGACCAGGCTGTAGCCCAGCGAGGAGGCGAAGGCGAACAGGGTGCTGTCGATGAAGCCGTAGCGGCCCTCGACCAGCAGCAGCGCCACGCCGAGCACGGCGCAATTGGTGGTGATCAGCGGCAGATAAATGCCGAGGGTGCGGAAGAGGGCGGGGGAAACCTTGCGGATCACCATTTCGGTGAACTGCACCGCCGCCGCGATCACCAGAATAAAGGTGACGGTGCGCAGATAGGCGAGATCGAACGGCGCCAGCAGGAAGGTTTCCAGCGCCCAGTCGCCCATCGCCGAGACGGTGATGACGAAGGTGGTGGCCATGCCCATGCCAACGGCGGTGTCGACCTTGGTGGTCACGCCCATGAACGAGCACAGGCCGAGGAAGCGCGCCAACACCACGTTGTTGACCAGGGTGGCGCTGACCATCAGCAAAATCACGTCCTTCATGCCCGTACCCTTTTCCCTGTCCTTAATGTTTCGCGCACTAATGTTTCGCGCACGCGCCGTCCGCCGCCACCCGGCGCAGGAAGCGCGGCGTGAGGTCGCCCCGTCCCGAGAGCCGGCCGGCGATCAGGCGGGCGAGCAGCAGTCCCAGCGCCAGTCCGCCGGCCATCGCCAGCGCGCCGCCGCCGTCTCCGGCGCCATTGGTCTCGGCCACGATGCCGGCGCCGATCATCAGCGCCATCGGCAGGCCGTAAGCGGTGGCCGCGGCGCGCAGCACCGAGCCTTCCGGCAGTCCGACCACCACCCGGTCGCCGATCCGCAAGGCCGGCGCGTCGGTGAGCGGGAAGCGCCGCGCCGCCAGGGCGCGCAGGCCGCCGCCCTTGGCGCCGCACGCCGCCAGCGACAGGCAGCCGCTGCACGAGGCCTTGGGTTCCGGCTCCAGCCAGGGCGTGCCATCTTCCAGCGCGACCACCTTGGCCACGCTTTCCAGCATATACTCAGCCTCGCCAGACCCGTCTGTGGTCATGCGTCGATCCGCTCCGTCACACCGTCGGGCGTGACATAGAGGGCGGTCAGGCCGCCGGCGGCGCGGAGCAGGGCGAGGCGTTTCTCGGGCGGCGCCAGCAGCATGGCGGTCGACAGCCCGTCGGCCTTGGTCGCGGTGTCGGCGACCACCGAGACGCCGAGCAGGCGCGGCGCGGTGCGGCCGGTGCGCGGATCGATGATGTGGGTGAAGGTGCCGGCGTCGTCGAAGAGAGTGCCGTAGCCGCCCGAGGTCGACACGCACTTGTCGATGACGTCGAGTTCGGTCACCGCCCGGGAAGGGTCGGCGGGGTTGGCGATGCCGATCTTCCAGGCCGAACCGTCGGGCTTGGTCGCGAGGGCGCGGGGCTCGCCCATGTCGACCAGCATGTTCTTGAAGCCGTGGTTGCCTAAAACGGCGGCAACCTTGTCGGTGATGAACCCTTGGGCACCGCTGTTGAGGGTCAGCCCCATGCCCGGCCGGGCGAAGGCGACGCGGCGGCCGGCGGGGTCGATCTCGATGTCGCGCCAGTTGACCAGGGCCAGCGCTCGGGCCAGATCGGCGGCGGCCGGGCCGGCGGGATCGGGGCTGGGGCCGGTGAAATGGCGGAAATAGGTCTGCCAGACCGGTTGCACGGTGGGATCGTAGACGCCCTCGCTAAGCTCCGCGAGCCTCGCCGCGTGGCTGACCAGGGCGATGAATTCGGTCGGGACGTCGCCGACCGCGCCGGTGCGGTTGAGCGCCGAGATCACGGAATCGGCACGGTAGACGCTGAAGATCGCCTCCAGCCGGGCCAGTTCGGCCAATCCGGCATCGATCGCCGCTTTGGCGGCGGCTTCGTTCTCGTGATAGAGCTTGATGGTCGAGGGCGCGCCAAGGGTGGTGCCCTGCCACTCCAGCAGCCGGGAGCGATTGCCCCCCATGGCCGCGAGCAAGGGCAGGCCGGCGGTCGCGGCGATCAGGGTGATGGCTCGGCGGCGGGAAAAGGATACGGTCATCAGTGCCTTGCTCTCTCTCAGTCTCAGCCTCGAACGGCGATACGCCTCCAGCGGCCCGGAGCCGCAATGCCTTGGTGGCGCAACAGGATTGCGTACATGGCCCTTAAACGGTCACAATCATGTGTGATGGTTTACAAAGTGTCAATATGCTGTGTTGCGAAAACCGGCAGAGATGGGAAAAATTCCCGATTTCGTACGTAATTGTACATATTTGTCGTAATGATGATGGAACTCCAGCTCCGGAGGCGGGGTGGGCGGCCCATAGTATTTGCGCGTTGCATTAATTAGCCTCAGCTTGCCAGGTTTTTGCTCAGAGACGCTTTGAAACCATCGCGCGTTTGCTGTCTTTTCGCAACCGCGCGGGTCCCGAACACAAAAGGTCAGCAAAAAATGTGCCGGATGCGAGGCGGGACGTTTCCAGGAGGGGGCGAAGCGGTCTCGCGGGGGTCAGAGTTCGGATAATTCCCAGCTTTGCCGTTTGCGGTAGATGGTCGACGGGCTGACATCCAGACGGGCCGCCGCCCGTGGAATATTGCCATCGCACAGGGCAATCGCCCGTTCGATAATCTCGCGCTCCTGCATCCATAACGGCCGCAAGACATTATCTTTCAAGTCGGGCTCTTTCAGGCCGGGAGCGCAGGGCGCGGCTGCCGGTTGCGGGGGCGGGGCGGCGGCCGTGGCCGGGAGGGGCTTGAGGCCGGGCAGCGGCGGCAGCATCTCGGGCCGGACCTCGGGGCCGTCGTGGAGCACCACGATGTTGCGGATGGCGTTCTCCAACTGCCGGACGTTGCCGGGCCAGGGGTAGGAGGCGAGCATCTCGCGGGCGGCGGCGGAAAACCCGGTGAAGCTCTTCTTTTCCTCCAGGGCATGGCGCTTCAGGAAGGCTTCGGCGAGTTCCAGCGCGTCGCCCTCGCGTTCGCGCAGCGGCGGCAGGCAGATCGGAATGACGTGCAGGCGATAGAACAGGTCTTCCCGGAACCGTCCGGCGCGCACCTCCGCGTGGGGGTCGCGGTTGGTCGCGGCGATGAAGCGGACGTCCGCCTCTTCCAGTCTGGTGCCGCCGACCTTCTGAAAGCTCCCGGTTTGGATCAGCCGCAGCAACTTGCTTTGCAGGCTGATGTCCATTTCACAAATCTCGTCGAGAAACAGCGTCCCGCCTTTGGCCTGCGCCGCCGCGCCCTGGCGGTCGGCGGTGGCGCCGGTGAACGCCCCCTTCACATGGCCGAAAATCTCGCTTTCGATCAGGTCGTGCGGAATGGCGGCGCAGTTGAGCGCCACGAACGGCCGGTCGCGCCGCTGCCCCTGGCGGTGAATCGCGTCGGCGCAGATTTCCTTGCCGGTTCCGGAGTCTCCGGTGATGAAGACCGGGGCTTTGCTGGGGGCGGCGGCGTCGATGATCCGGTAGATCGCCTGCATGGCCAGCGATGAGCCGATGAAGCCGTGATAGCCGCGGCGGTCGATTTGCTCCCGGTAGGTGGTGACGATTTCCTCGAGACGGCCGCTGTCGAGGGCATTGCGGACGGTGACCAGCAACCGGTCGGCGGAAATCGGTTTGGCCAGAAAGTCGTGGGCGCCGCAGCGCATGGCGTCGACGGCCACCTGCAAGGATTCCCGGGCGGTCACCACCACGACTTTGGTCGGGATTTTCAGGTCGTTGACCCGGCGCAGAACCTCCATGCCGTCGATGTCGGGCAGGCCGAGGTCGAGCACCATCACGTGAGGCGGTTGCCGCGCGACCGCCTCCAGCGCCGCCCCTCCGGTTTCCACGGTGGTGACCGGCCAGCCGCCGGGACGAAGGAACTGAACGAAGAGACCGGCGAGTGCCCGGCTGTCCTCGACGATCAGGATGTTCGGCTGGTTCATGGCGCCCTGATCAGGCTGAGGGAAGGCCCTTGCAACCGGCCGCGGTGGCCTCGTGCAGGGCTCCCTTGGAAAACAGCGTCGTGTCGAGATTCGAGTCGGAAAAATCGGTCAGCCGGAGCTTGGTGCCGATCAGATTGGAATAGGACAGGTCGGCGCCCTGGAAATTGGCGCGCAGCAGGTCCGCGCCCCGCATGTCCGAGTAGCGGATGCTGGCGCCCTGGAGTTGAGCGGGCAGCAGGCGCTCGGCGGTGAGGATCAGCGGCCCGAGGTTGGCGTCGCGCAGATCGGTGTTGTTGAGCTTGGCGTTCTTGAGGTTGACCCCGCGCAGATCCGCGCCCACCAGCTTGGCCGCGCGCAGATCGGCCCCCTGAAGCTGCGCCCCCTGAAGCTGGATCGCCGGCAGAATCATGCCATACATCACGGCGCCGTTGGCCTTGAGGGCGGTGAGGTTGGCGCTGGACAGGTTCTTGAGCGGCCGGAGGTCGACACCCGAAAGATCCAGCGGCTTGCCTCTGGCGCCGCTGCTTTCCACCCAGGTGATGTGCTGCTCTAGCAGGGACTCGATGGGCTCGACCAGGGTGTCGAGGCTGATGCCCGCCGGAGCGTCGGTGAGAATGCCGGTCATGTCCGTGCCGTCGGTGACCGCCATGGTCATGTCGGCGCCGACCAGCACCGCGCCCTGAAGATTGGCGCCCTTGAGGTCCGAGCCCGAAAGGTCGGCGCCTTCGAGGTTGGCGCCCATCATTTTGCATTGCCGCAGGTTGGCGCGCACCAGCTTGCAGTTGCGCATCACGGCGTCGGTGAAGTCGGCCTGGACCGCGATGACGCCATTGAGGCGCGCCCGCTCCAGGTTGGCGTTGGCCAGAACCACCGTCTGCATTTCCGAGGGCTTCAACTCGTGGCGCAGGAAGGTGAGGTTGCCCTTCTGGTCTTTTTCGGCGATCACGCCCTCGCGCAGATCGGCCTCGAACAGGTCGGCGCCGACCATGAAGGCGCCGCGCAGGCAGGCGCCGCGCAAATCCGCCCGGCGCAGCACCGCCCGCGCCATGTTGGCCCGGCGCAGATCGGCACAGAAAAACACCGCGCGTTCGAGCTTGGTTCCGGAAAAATTGCAGTCGGCCATCACGGCGCCGGTGAAGTCGGCGTCAGCAAGATTGTAGCCCGAGAGGTTGAGACCGGTCATGTCGCAGAACGAAAAAACGGCGCGGGCTCCGCCCATGCGGCCCGAGTAAAGCATCTCATGCTTGCGCGCGATCTCTTGAGCCTGTTCCTGGGACAGGCGGGTGAGATGGTGCCCTCCCTGTCTGGTGGTCCCTGCCTGATCGTTCATGGTCGCCTGCTGCCTGCGGAGCCTTTCTCCTTATATTAAGAATAATTGGAGCGATGAGCAATTTAATGTTTTCGTGTCCGCTGGCTGGTTTGGCGCCGGGACGGGGTGAGGTGTCGCACCGCAAATCAGCCGGGCAAGTCAGCCGGTTTGTCGTCTCGAGCCGGAGCATCGCGACTCGTAAGAGTGGTGTTGTTTGCAATCAACGACTCGGACGAGTCGCAAACGAATCAGTCCAGAGGCCAAAAACTATCGGGTTTTCCAGTGACTGCGTTGGTGTGACGGGGCTGTTGTGGCGAAATGGTCACGTAAAGATTTGTCGACCCGGTTATGAACTGTCTATCTGGCAGTCAACGCTTTTGTTGTATTGCCCTTTCTTCACGGCTCCCCATATAAGTGCCGCGTTTGTGCATACTAGCTTCTGTAAATTAATTGCTTGCTGATACTGCGCAGCCGGGCCTCCCGGAGTGATGAGGACGCGTAAGCGTCCGAAGAACGGAGGGA
>CAIOBP010000250.1 GCA_903856295.1 uncultured Rhodospirillales bacterium
CCGCCGCCAGCATGGCAACCACCAGGGTCGCGATCCAGGTCGGCGCCAGCCGCGCGCCATGCAGCACCCGCCGATCCCCGATCAGCGACAGCCAGCGCATCAGCCGCGCCGGGCTCTTGGGCTCGACCAGCGCACAGAGATAGGTCAGGGCGACGGCGCAGCAGAACGCGGTGTACAGCCGGGTCACCGCCGGGGTCGGCATCCCGGCAAGGACGGTATAGCGCAGGAAGCTGTCGAAGCCAGCGAGATACACCACCGCGAAGACCACGAACAGCAGCCAACTCACCGAGCGGGTCGGGTATTGCAGCTGGCCACGCATCAACTGGTAGACACCGAGCACCGTCCAGCCGATGAACACCAATTGCGACATGGCGATGAAACCATCGGCCGAGAGCGTCGCCCCATACCAATGAATCGGTTCGGGCCGGTTGATCACGGTCGCGAACAGGAAGGGCAGCATCACCAGCACGGTCAGCGACTGGGCCACCGTGACCTGAAAGCGCAAATTGACCGGCTCGCCGCGAATCAGCATCATGCTCAGCACCAGCGCCAGCGCCTGGGCCTCGACGCCAGCGAGCAGCAGGCGGATCACCGTCCCCAAATGACCGTGCGGGCTGGCCAGAAAGGCGATCAGGCACCACAGGCTGCCGTACCACATGAAGGCGGTACTGCCGAGCAGCTTGCCCCAGGCCATTTCCCAGGGCGTGATCGCCGACATGCGCTGGGAGTCCCAGGTGTTGCCGATGACCTCGCTCAGCACCGACTCCGCGGCCAGCCGCCCGCCCCAGATGATCAGCAGCAGCGCGATCAGCACTTGCGCCGCGCCGGCGAAAGAGGGGCTGCCGCCCGCGAGCCAGGCGGCGAAAAACGCCAGCACCAGCACCGCCGGCATCGCCACCAGACGATGAGGCGGCAACTCCAGCCAGAGATTGCGCTGGAACTCCGGATTCATCGCTTCTATCCCCGCATTTGTTCACTGTAAACCGACTGCATCGAGCGCGTTTCCTCGACCAGCGACGCCACCCGCAGACCGGTCTGAATCAGCACCCGCAACAACTGCGACTGGGCCAGAATGTCGCCGGTGAAATCGAAGCGCGCCGAATTGCCCTCGACATCGACCCCGGCAACCTGGGGATCGGCGGCCAGGGCCTGACGCAGCCCCGGCGACGGCTGGGCCAGCACCACCCGCAGGCGGCGCGCCCGCCCCACCGGCGGCCGGGTCGCGCAATGCTCGACCACCCGGCCGTTGCGCAGAATCAGCATATGGGTGGTGTAGTCCTCAAGCTCGGCCAGAATGTGCGACGACACCACCAGGGTCATGCCCTCGGCGGCCAGCGCCCGCAGCAACTCCGACAGGGCGGCGCGAGCGTCGGGGTCCAGTCCCGAGGCCGGCTCGTCGAGCAGCAGCACCTTCGGCCGGTGAATCATCGCCTGAGCGATCGCCAGCCGCTGACGCAACCCGCGCGACAGGCCGCCGACCTTTTCCCCGACCCGGTCGGCAAGGTCCAACCGGCTCAGCGAGTCGTCGATCCGCCGCGCCCGGTCGCGCAACGGCACCCGATAGGCCGCCGCCTGATAGAGCAAAGACTGATAGACCGTCAGATTGTCGTAAAGGCCGAGATCGTCCTGCAACAACCCGAGCCGGCGATGCACCTCGCGGGGGGAATCGGCGACATCGACGCGATCGACCGTGAGGGTGCCGGAGAACGGCCCCTCCAGCCCGGCGATGCAGCGCATCAGCGTCGTCTTGCCGGCGCCATTGGGGCCAACCAGACCGGTGATGGTTCCGGACTTGATCTCAAACGTCACGCCCCGAAGGGCGCGCGTGGTCGGATAATCAAAGACAAGATTGCGAACGACGATCAAGAGCCTTCTCGCTTCAGCCTGAAAACCCCGACGGCCCGTTCCCGCTCAAACGTCCAACCCGGCTCCGTCCGCTCGAACCATACCGCCCGCCCCCGCGCGGCGCAACGCCGCTGATCGGAGTCGGCAAAAACAACGGCGGCATCCCGAGGAGGATGCCGCCGTCGTGAAACCGCCACCGGATCACCCCGTCGCGCCTTACTGCGCCGTCACGCCCTCGGCGACCATCACCCGCCGCACCGGCGCCTGGGCCAACTCGAAGAACTTGGAGGTCTGATCCATCGCCCACAGCACCGTCGGCGTCGCCACCACGCCGATGGCGCAGGCCGAGGCGCCGATCTGGCCAAGCAGCGCCACCGCCAGCATGATGCTGTTGCCCGGAACCAGCATGCCGCCGCCCCAGAGCATGGTGATTTCGCTCGGTCCGGCGATGTAGGTGGCGGCGAGACCGCCGGCCGCGGCAATGCCGCAGCCCATCGCCGCCTTCTCGCCATCGCTCATCGCGCCGGGATCGGCGGCAACCGCCGGAGCCGCCGCAGCCGGAGCGGCCTCGGTGCCACTCGCGCCCTGAGCCTGAGCCAGCGCCGCCCGAGGAGCGCCGAACCCGAGCATGGCAACCGCCAGGATCGCCGCGATAACCTTAGCCTTCGTCATTCCCGAACTCCCCCTCGAACTCGCCATGCCATCCCGCCGTCACACCCATCTCACCGAACCGGCGTCTCACCGAACCGCCGCGCCATCGGCGAGCTGGATCGCGGACCCGCCGCCCAGCAGCGCCAGCGCCCGACTGCCCGCCTCGCCGACCATGGTCCCGGTCTGGACCAGACCGCCGAACAGGCTGTTGCCGATGGCGGTGAAATTGCTGAAGAACGCCTGAACCGGCAGCACCGCGTAGGTGCCGATGCCGCAGCCGGAGACCACGATGGTGCCGAGCAGCCCCAGCGCCAGGATCGGCGTCGAAGACACGATGGTGGTCGCGCCCGAGGACAGCATCGCCACCTCGCCCGGCGAGGTCGCCATGGCGCCCGCGAACCCGGCCAGCGCCCCGGCGACGCAGCCCATCGACTGGGTTTCGCCCTCGGTCATCGGCCGCACGGTCGTCGCCGCGCTGTCCTTGTTGGCGTCGTCGGCGCCGGCCGAGGCATACATCACCGACTCGGAGCGGGACGCGAACCACGACTCGGTGGTGGCGGCGAACTGAGCCCCGATATTGTCCTTCTGCTCGATCGCCCAGCTCACCGCCGGCTGCGCCGCGGCGGCGAGGGCGCAGGAGCCGCCACCGAGAATCGAGAACAGCGGAATGAACAGCACCGCCGACCCCGACGGTATGTGCATCGCACCCGAGAGCAGCATGATGCTTTCGGTCGGCCCGGCGGCGTAGACCGCCGCCATCGAGGCCGCCGCGGCGCCCAGACAGTAGGCCCCCGGCAACGCGGAGTCGGGCAGCGGCGCGAAGCCGGTGCCCTGGGCGGCGGCTTCGGCGCTCGCCTCGGCCATCACCAGCGTCGGCTCGGAAGCGACCGACGCCGCCTGTGCCGCCCCGGTCCACACCATCAGCGCCAGCGCCAGCGCCGGCAATTTCCAAGAAATCATGTTACGCACGGTTTCCCCCAAATCTCGGGCACTCCGGGAGTGATGGCTCGGCCCCGTCACTGGGCGCGATCGGCCAGCTGGCGAGGCTCGGACGCCGCCGGGCGCGCGAACAGCGCCGCCAGCTCGGTTCCGGTCTGCCGCGCCTGCCAGGCGACATTGGCGACGATATTGTCTTTCTGCTCGGTCGCCCACAGCACCACCGGCGTCGCCGCGGCACCGAGGGAGCAGGTCGCCGCGACCACGGTCGAGGCGAGGCCGAGCCACAGGGTCGGCGTCGAGGCCGGCGAGAGCAGGCCCCCGGCCGCGATCATCAGCGACTCGGTCGCCCCGGCCCAGAAGGTGGTGTAGGCCATGGTCGCGCCGCTGGTGGCAAGACAGCCGATACCCTGTTTGGTGGCGTCCGACAGCCCGCCCGCGTCGGCCGCCGCCGCCGGAGCCGCCGGCTGATCGCCGCCAGCCTGCGCCGCCTGGGCCACCACCACATTGGCGATCCCGATGGTCACGCCCGACTGTGGCGACAGCGCCCAACTTCCCGTGGGAGCCGCCACGGCCAGCGCCGCCGCCACCGCCAGTCCCTTGATGCCGAATTTCGTCATCCGCATTCCCCCACACCATCCGCCAGTCACGGCGTTCCGGACCCTTCGCCGCTTCCGGCGGTTCACATCATCGCTCCGCCGGCCGTCACTGCGCCGGCTTCGGCAGCTCGGCCACCACGATGTCGCGCAAGCCGGTGCCCAGGCGGGCCAAGCTCTTGCTCACCGGATTGGATGCCGCCGACTTCTGCCCGCCAGCGTCGCCCTGGCCGCCCATCTGCCGGACGCCCCACAGCACCGCCGGGGTGATCGCGGCGCCGGCACCGCACGCCATGCTGGCGATGGTGCTGATCAAACCAACGAACAAAACCGGCGAGGACGACGGCACGATCAGCCCGCCGACCACCACCATGATGAATTCCGCAGGCCCGATGGCATAAACCGTGCCCATGGTGGCGACGGCGCTGATCACGCAGCCGGCCGCCGCCTTCTCGCCATCGGTCAAGGCGCGAATCGGCGGAGGCTGATCGGACGCGGCCGAACTCTCGGCGACCACCATCGTTGCCTCCGACGCCATCGTCGCCGCCCGCGCCGGACCACCCAGGACCAGCAGCGCCGCCAGCGCGCCCAACGCCATCAAGCCGCTTTTGCTCTTCATGCTTCCCCCTGATCCGACGGCGGCCACGCCCGGCCGCCCGCCCCGTCAAACCCGTCGCGCCGCATCTTTCCGCGCCGCGCGCAGTCTAGCCGCACGTCCGGCCCGGTTCAAGCAACGGCGTAAAGCCGGCCGGAGATCGAAGCCGCACCCGCGCTCCGGCCGCCGCCGCCGCGATCCTCACCGGCCGAACGACCGAAAATCGCCACCGCACCGCCGCAATGCCGCCACAATCAGCGGTCCACCCCCGCCCGTCCCGCGCCGTCCAGTCACGACTCGGAGCCGCCGGGCGCGAAAACGACGGCGACATTATCGATCAGCCGCGCCTTGCCCAGCCACGCCGCGGCCAGCAGCCGCGCCGGCCCGGCGACCCGCTCCAGCGGCGCCAGAGACTCGGCATCCCGCAAGTCGATGTAATCGACGCTGGCGAATCCGGCGGCCAGAATACTCGCCCGCGCCTCGGCCAGCACCGGCCCGGCATCCCGCCCGCCGCCCAGCGCCGCCGCCGCCCGGACCAGCGCCCGGTTGAGCGCGGGAGCGACCGCGCGCTCAACCGGAGTGAGGTAGCTGTTGCGCGACGACATGGCCAGCCCGTCGGGCTCGCGCACGGTGGCCCCGCCTTCGATCCGCACCGGAATATCGAGATCGCGCACGAAACGGCGGATCACCTGGAGCTGCTGATAGTCCTTCTCGCCGAACACCGCGACATCGGGCAGCGCCTGAAGCAGCAGCTTGGTCACCACCAGCGCGACGCCGCCGAACATCTGGGGCCGGAAAGCGCCGCACAGCCCCTGGCTGACCCCGCCCACCGAAACCGAGGTGGCGAAACCCGGCGGATACATCTCGGCGGCATCCGGCGCGAACAGCAGGTCGCAGCCGGCACCGGCCAGCTTGGCGGCATCGCCGGCCTCGTCGCGGGGATAGCGCGCCAGATCCTCGGTGGGACCGAACTGAGTAGGATTGACGAACAGCGTGGCCACCGCCCGGTCGGCCAGCTCCCGGCCGCGCCGGACCAGCGCCAGATGGCCCTCGTGCAGATAGCCCATGGTCGGAATCAGGGCCACGGTCTCGCCAGCCCGCCGCCAGCCGGCGACGGTGGCGCGCAGGTCGGCGACGGTGCGGACGATCGGCAGGGACTTAGCGTTCATGGTTCGGCCTGACCCGGGGAGGAGGAGGGGGCGCCCCGAAGCAATGCTCGGGGCCGGGAAACTTGCGCGCCTTGACCTCGGCGGCATAGCTGGCCGCGGCCTCGGAAATCAGCGGCCCCAGCTCGGCGTAGCGCTTGACGAATTTGGGCGTGAAATCGGCGACCAGCCCGAGCGCGTCGTCGATCACCAGCACCTGACCGTCGCAGCTGGGCGAGGCGCCGATGCCGATGGTCGGAATGGGAATCCGGGTGGTGATCTCGCGGGCCAACGTCTCGACCGTGCCCTCGACCACCACCGAGAAGGCGCCGGCCCGCGCCACCGCCTCGGCGTCGGCCAGCACCCGGCGGGCGGTGGCGTCGTCGCGCCCCTGGGTGCGGAAGCCGCCCAGGGTGTTGATCGACTGGGGCGTCAGCCCGACATGGCCCATCACCGGCACACCGCGCTGGGTGAGAAAGGCGATGGTCGGCGCCATCTCGGCGCCGCCTTCGAGCTTCACCGCCTGGGCGCCGGTCTCGGACAACACCCGCGCGGCGTTGCGGAAGGCGACCTCGGGCGATTCCTGATAGCTGCCGAACGGCAGATCGATCACCACGCAGGCCCGCCTGGAGCCGCGCATCACCGCCTTGCCGTGATTGATCATCATCTCGAGGGTGACGCCGAGCGTGCTGTCCAGCCCGTAAACCACCCTGCCCAGGGAATCGCCGACCATCAGAATGTCGACATGCGGATCGAGCAGCCGTGCCATCGGCGTCGTGTAGGCGGTCAAGGTCACGATCGGAGCCTCGCCCTTGCGGGCGCGCAACTGGGGCACCGTGATCCGCTTGATGTCTGTCTGGGCGCTCATCCTGCAATCCTCAAGGTGACGGAACTCCCCGCGGCGGCCGGACGTCTCGCCGGCGCACACGAGGTTCGCCCTGCCGGGATAAGACGCCGGAGACGGAAAGTCCAGCCCCGCGCTGTCACGCCGGCCGGC
>CAIOBP010000251.1 GCA_903856295.1 uncultured Rhodospirillales bacterium
CCACCAAGCCGTTCCGCTAACCCGTTGCGCCACTTGAACTTTCGTCCCCGGCGCCCCGGCCCTTCCGAACCGCCCGGCGGGCCACCCCGTCGGTGGACCGGCTTATAGGCCCCACCCAAACACCTGTCCAGAGCTTTTTTCATGAGTCTGGCAAAAAACTGTAACGAACCACAATTTGTGCGTTCACCTCATTTTCTGCTCAACAGCTTGCGAAGGACTTCCGCCATGGCTTTCGTGACCACGTCGTCCTCGGCGGCATCCTTGAGATGGGCGCGCAAACTTTGCACGGGAGTCGTCCGTCTCGCCCGCTCAACCTCGGCCCGCCGGGTGGTCGGCGGCAGCGGCGGCTGCCAGTCCGGGGGAGAGTCGGGGGGAGCGCCGGTCATGACGGCGCCTCTCCGGCGGCCCCCCGGACGGCGGGGGCCACGGCGGCGACGATGCGCTCGCGGGGAAACCGCACCGTCACCGTGGTCCCCACCCCAAGGGCGCTGACAAGCTCGAGGCAGCCGCCATGCATCTCGATCAGGTTGCGGCACAGCGGCAACCCCAGCCCCGTGCCGTCGTGACGGCGCGACAAGGCGGTATCGACCTGACAGAACGGCTCCTGGATTCTCGGAATATCCTCGGCGGCGATGCCGATGCCGGTATCGGCAACCGACACCGCGAACTGCCCCAGGCCATCCAGGCACGCCCCCACCGTCACCTCGCCGCCCTCGGGGGTGAACTTGATGGCGTTGGACAGCAGGTTGAT
Organism: uncultured Rhodospirillales bacterium; assembly: GCA_903856295.1. GTDB lineage: Bacteria > Pseudomonadota > Alphaproteobacteria > Azospirillales > Azospirillaceae > BOG-933. Next base: position 752 of record CAIOBP010000251.1, read on the forward strand.
CAGAATATGGCGGGTCGCGCGGTCATCGCCGCGCAGCAGCGGCAGGTGGGGCGCGATTTCGGCCCTCAGCACCAGACACCCGGCCTCGGCTCGGCTGCGCACCACCTCGATGGCCTCGAACACGATCTCCTCGACGTCGAACAGGGTCTCGTGCAGCTCGAACCTGCCGGCCTCGATCTTGGCGAGGTCCAGCAGATCGTTGATCAGCCCCAGCAGATGCGTGCCGTTGGAATGGATGTGCCGGGCGTAGTCGGCGTGCCGGTCCGACTCGATCTCATCCCGGCAGCCCTCCTTGATCATTTCGGAAAAGCCCAGAATGGCGATCAGCGGCGTGCGCAGCTCATGGCTGATCGTCGCCAGAAACCGGGTCTTGGCGAGACTCGCCGCCTCGGCGCGTTCCTTGGCGGCCAGCAGTTCGATCTCGGCCAGCTTGCGGCGCGTGATGTCCTCCTTGACCCCGACGAAATGCCGGATCACGCCGTCCTCGTCGCGCACCGGCGCGATCGACGCCGACTCCCAGTGCAGATCGCCGTTCTTCATCCGGTTGTGAAATTCGCCCTGCCAGGTTTTGCCGCTGACGATCGCCTCCCACAGCTTGCGATAGCCTTCCGGCGAGGTGTATCCGGATTTGAAAATGCTCGGATACCGGCCGACCACCTCCTCGAACCCGTAACCGCTGGCGATGGTAAAGTGCGGATTGACATATTCGATCCGCCCCTCGCGATCGGTGATCACCACCGACAACGGGCTCTGCTCGATGGCGCGGGTCAGCAGACGCAGCTCCGACTCGGCCTGTTTGCGCGCGGTGATGTCGAGGATGGTGCCGATCAGGCGCACCGGTTGGTCATGGTCGTCGCGCAACACCTCGGCCTGGGCGTGAACGTGGCGAATCGTCCCGTCGGCCCGGACGATGCGATATTGGATGTCGTATGGCTTGACCCCGGCGGTGGCGAGGATGCGGGCGGTGCATTCCGTGTCGCGGTCCCCGGGGTGAACCGCGTTCAGCAGCCCGACCATGTCCAGCTGATGCTCGCCCGGCGCAAGACCGAGGAGACTGTGTATTTCCTTGGACCAGAAGCCCTGACCCGTGACCAGATCGTGCTCCCAGTGTCCGAGGTGGGTCAGGCGCTCGGCGGCCATCAGCCGTTCGGTCGCCCGTTGCTGTTCGCGCGTCCGCTCCTGCACCCGGCGCTCAAGGTCGCGCCGCGACCGGCCGACCGAGCGGATGTGCAAAACCGCGAGCACCACCACCGTGACCGTCAATCCGAGCACGATCACGATTCCGGCCACGACCAGCGAGCGCCAGGGACGCAGAACCTCCGCCCGCTCGACCGCCGAGACCGCCACCACCGGAAAGCGCCCGACCCGGCGATAGGCCACCAGCCCCTCGCGGCCGTCCGGCTCCAGCATCCCCCGGTAACTGCCGAAACCGCCTTCGCGAAGCCGGATCGGCGACAGAATCTGGCGGATGATGTCGCTGACGCCGCCCCGCTTGCCCTCGGAGGATTCGAACAGCAGGTCGCCCTCGGGGGTCACCAGCCCGACGCCAGCCGCGCCAACCCCCGACGGTCCGGCGACCAGCACCTGAAGCTGATCGCTATCCACAGCGGACACCACCACCGCGAAACCGCCCTCGGCGCCGACCACGCGCCAGCCAAGCAAAATCGGCGCGGGCGGCAACACCGACTCGGCGGCGGGCCGGAGAATGAACAGGCTGGTATTCTCCCCCCCCTCCGGCAAATGGAAGAGCGCCGGCTCGCTGACCACCAGCTGTTCAAGCAGCAGCCGGAGCCGGTCATCGGTGGCGAGCACCACCTTTCCGCGATCATCGACGACGCCCAGGGTCATCGGCAGATCGGCATGTTCACGACTGACGTGTTCGCGAAACTCGCTGCCGGCGTCCGATGGACCGGTGCGAAGCTTCAGGGCATCGCCGGCGATATGGACCGCCGCGTGCTCCTGCTGACGAAAAAAGCGGCCGGCGGCCTCGTCGAGCCTCTGGACCAGACGGCCGTTGCGGGATTCGGCTTCCGCCATGATCGAGGTGTAGGCTTGGCTGATCACCCAGGCCGCCGTGCCGGTGAACGCCGCCACCGCCAGCGCGACCAGGAGCGCCAGCGTGACTTCGGACGATCTTCCGCGCCCGGCACCGGGCGGTTCCGCCGCTGGCAGTTCCACCTCTGCCACCCCTTTTCCGGCAACATGTCTTCACGTCGCCGATTGAAGATAGCAGAGGCTCACAGATCATCAAGCGCGAACTGGGGTCAGTTCAGATGCCGCCGCCGTCGACCAGCAGCTCCGACAAGGCGACCCGGAGGTCTCTGACGTGATCGACGAAGCCGGAATCGTCGCGCTGGCGCGGGTGCGGCATCGTAACGGCAAAATCGCGGGTCACCCGGGCCGGACGGCCGCCGAGCACGATCACCCGGTCGGCGAGAAACACCGCCTCGTCGAGATCGTGGGTCACGAACAAAAACGAGGTTCCGGTCTCGCGCGCGAGGCGCAGCAACTCGCCCTGAAGGGCGTGGCGGGTGATGGCGTCGAGGGCGGAAAACGGCTCATCGAGCAGAAGCAGCCGGGGGCGCACCGCCAGCGCCCGCGCCAGATTGACCCGCTGGCGCTGACCGCCCGAAAGCTGATGGGGCCAGCGTCCGGCATGCTCGGCAAGCCCGACCAGCGCCAGCGCGTCGGTCGCCCGCGACAGGCGCTGCTGGTGGCTGAGCGCCATGCCCTCGAGACCGAACGCCACATTGTCGATCACCCGCCGCCAGGGCAGCAGGCGCGGCTCCTGGAACACCAGGGCGAAGGGCCGGCTGGTGTCGTCGTGACCGCGGTCGGGCACCACCACCTCGCCGCCGGCCGGCGGCACCAGCTCGGCGATCACCCGCAACAGCGTCGACTTGCCGACTCCCGACGAGCCGACGACGCAGGTGAAGGAATGCTCGGGCAAGGTCGCGGAAAACCCCGACAGCACCGGCGGGCCATTGCCGTAAGCGATGGTGAGATTGCGGATATCGACTACCGTTGCCATGCCAGCACCCGATCGCGAATCAGCACGAACAGCGCGTCGGTCAGCCCGAACAGCGCGGCGATGGTCACCATATAGACCAGCACGACATCGGTGGCGAGCAACGACGAGGCCTGCATCATGCGCTGACCGACGCCGTGAATGCCGAACATCTCGGCCGCGACCACCGCCATCCAGGCCTGGCCCAGCCCGGTGCGCACCCCGGCGAGAATCCCGCCCGAGGCGCCGGGCAGGATGATCTTGACCAGCTTGGACCAATGCCCGCCCTGGCCGAAGGCGTCGGCCAGCTCGAGAAAGTCCCGGTCGACCGCGCGGGCCGCCGCGAAGGCCGCGTAATAATTGATCCACAGCACGCCGATGACGATGATGAAGGTCGCCGCCCGCTCGCTGATGCCGAACCAGATGATGGCGAACGGCACCCAGGCCAGACCGGGAACCGGCCGCAACAGCCGCACCACCCAGGACAGCAGGCACTCGAGCCGCCGCGACAGCGCCGTGGCCACCCCCAGCGCCACCCCCAGCGAGGTGCCGATGGCCAGCCCCATGAGATAATGGCCGAGGCTGTCCCCGACCGCCGCCCCCCAATAGCCGCCGGACAGCTCGCGCCAGAAGGTCAGCGGCAGGTCGCTCGGCGGCGGCACGAAAAACGGCGACGCCAGTCCGAACCGGGGCACCGCCTCCCAAATCAGCAGGAACGCCGCGAGACCGGCCGCCGCCAGCGCCCCCTGCTTGCCTCCGTTCATTTCGCCGTCCGCGCCGCTGAATAGATCGAGCCATCGAACAGCCGGTCGAGATCGGCCGGAACCTTCAGCACCCCGAGCCGCAGCTGGAACTCCTGCATCACCCCGGTGGCCACGCGGATGCGACCGGGGTCGGCGATGAAGTTGCTGGCCGGCGACACCAGCGCCCGGCGGAAAACCTCCACCGGCACCAGCCCCTTGCCCAGCCCCTTTTGCAAATGCCTGGCCGCCTGTTCGGGGTTGCGGTTCAGCAGATCGGTCGCACGCACGTGCAGGGCCACCAGCCGCTCGGCCATTGCCGGATCGCGGCGAATGAAATCGCCGGTCAGGGCCAGCACCGAACCCGGCTGGTCGGGCATCATCTGATTGCCGATCGCCAGCACCTTGGCGGCGGCATCCCGCTCCTGCACCAGGGTCAGGGTCGGCTCGCGAACCGACGCCGCGTCGACCGCGCCGGCCAGCAGCGCCTGCTGGGTCTGCTCGATGCCCATGCCCACGACCTCGTAAGTCGCGGGATCGGCCTTGATCATCGTGGTCAGCCAGTAGCGCAGCACGGTGTCGGGAACCGAGCCCGACGGCTGAGACGCAATGCGCGCCGGCCGTTTTTCCTGGGCCGCGAACGCCTTCAGCGCAGCGGCGGCCTCGCCGGTCGCGAGGGCGGCCAGCGGACCGCGCGCCACCACCGCCATCTCGCCGACCGCGTCGGCGGCGACCACCCGCACATCCAGCCCCTTGGTCTGAGCGACCATCAGCGGGCCGATGCCACCGTAATAGGCATCGAGAGTGCCCGAGGCGAGGGCGCTGATCATCGCCGGCCCCGACTCGAACTGGGTCGGGGAAATCGTGATACCGGCCTGCCGGTCCCAGCCCTCGCCCTCGATCACGAACAGCTGCGCCACCCCGATCACCGGAATGAAGCCGACCCGCAACTCGGCCGCCGACACCGTGCCGGCCGCCCCCAGCGCCAGCACCGCGACAACACCCGATATCAGACTGGTCCGCAACCCCATGGCGCCACCTCAATAAAACATTTTGTCTTTGTTATTTTGAAATAACAACCGCCCCGCGTCGTTATATAGAGACAAGCGAGCCGCTTGGCAATCCGCGATGACGCGGGTTGCCCCCCCGGAGCACCGGCCTCACATTCGGAGCCAAAACAGCGCCATTCCCGCCAGCACCAGCAGAAAGGCCGCACGGGCGACGCGCACCCAGCGCGGCGGCGGGTTTTGATTGGCCGGGCGCGGCAGACGGGGCACGCGCGTCACCGCCACACGAACACGGACGGCACAGTCTCCCGTGCCGTCCGTCCCGAATCCCGAGGTCGAACCCTCAGCCACGCATCGCCAGCGGAACATACGGACGCCGCTGGGCGCCGGTGTAGAGCTGCCGCGGACGGCCGATCTTCTGCTGCGGATCCTCGATCATTTCCTTCCACTGGGAAATCCAGCCGACGGTGCGCGCGAGCGCGAACAGCACGGTAAACATCGAGGTCGGGAAGCCGATGGCCTTGAGGATGATGCCCGAGTAGAAGTCGACGTTCGGATAGAGCTTACGCTCGACGAAGTAATCGTCCTCAAGCGCAATCCGCTCCAGCTCCATGGCGATGTCGAGCAGCGGATCGTTCTTGATCCCCAGTTCGCCCAACACCTCGTGGCAGGACCGGCGCATCACCTGGGCGCGCGGATCGTAGTTCTTGTAGACGCGATGGCCGAAGCCCATCAGGCGGAACGGATCGTTCTTGTCCTTGGCGCGCTTGACACACTCGCCGACCCGGCTCTTGGAGCCGATTTCCTGGAGCATGTTGAGCACCGCCTCGTTCGCGCCGCCATGGGCCGGGCCCCACAGCGAAGCGATGCCGGCGGCGATGCAGGCATAGGGATTGGCACCCGAGGAACCGGCCAGACGCACCGTCGAGGTCGAGGCGTTCTGCTCGTGATCGGCATGGAGGATGAACAACCGGTCCATCGCCTTGGCCACCACCGGATTGACATGGTAGGGCTCGGACGGCACCGCGAAGGTCATGGCGAGGAAGTTCTCGGCATACTTCAGGTCGTTGCGCGGATACACGAAGGGCTGCCCGACCGAATACTTGTAGGCCATGGCGGCGATGGTCGGCATCTTGGCGATCAGCCGGTGCGAGGCGATCAGGCGCTGGTGCGGATCGGTGATGTCCAGCGAGTCGCCGTAGAAGGCCGCGAGCGCGCCGGTGATGCCGCACAGGATCGACATCGGGTGGGCGTCGCGCCGGAAACCGCGATAGAAGAAGGTGAGCTGTTCATGCACCATCGAGTGATGGGTGATGATGTGCTCGAACTCGTACTTCTCGGCCCGGTTCGGCAGTTCGCCGTTCAGCAGCAGGTAGCAGACTTCCATGAAATCGCTGTGCTCGGCCAACTCGTCGATCGAGTAGCCGCGATGCAGCAGCACGCCCTTGTCGCCGTCGATGAAGGTGAGCTTCGACTCGCAGCTGCCCGTGGAGGTGAAGCCGGGATCGAAGGTAAAGCAGTCGGTTTCGCCGTAAAACTTGCGGACGTCGACCACGTCGGGGCCGAGCGTCCCCTTCAGCACCGGCAGGCTATAGGACTTTCCCGACCGGTTGTCGGTCAGGGTGAAGGTGTTATTGGCAGGCTTACCCGCGGAAGAGGCTGCTTCGCTCATCCAGAAAATCCTTCGTTCGATGCGGTGGCGCGTGGGGGGGTGGTTGATGGCTGCAAACGGCTTGGAAATATTCGGCGGCTGAGCATAGGGCGAGAGAGGGAAAAGTGCAACCTATTGGAAGTGCAAGACAGGAAACTCTCACAAGCCCCGGACCCGGAGCAAGGCCTCGGTTTTGCCCAGCAACTCAGCGACCTCGAAGATCGGGGGCGACACCGTGCTGCCCGTAAGGGCGGCACGCAAAGGTTGAGCGACCTGCCCAAGCTTGCAGCCGGCTTCCTCGGCAAAACCCCGGGCCGCGGCCTCGATCTCCGGCGCCGTCCAGGTTTCCTGGCGCTCCAGCAGCGCCGCCAGCCCGGCCAAACGCTGCCGCGCCGCATCGTCGAGCAACGCCGCCGCCTTGGCCTCGAGGGCCAGCGGCCGAGTCGCGACATAGAATCCGGCGCTGGCCGCCAACTCGACCACGGTCTTGGCCCGCATCTTCAGCCCGGGCATGGCGCGGGTGAGCAGGTCCAACTCGGCGGGGGTCAGCACCCGTCCGGCGGTTTTTTCCAGGTGGGGACGGATCAGCTCCGCGAGTCGGGCATCATCGGCCTGACGCAGGTAGTGGGCGTTGAGGCTGTCGAGCTTGGCGAAGTCGAAGCGCGCCGCCGAGCGGCCGATGCCCTCGAGCCCGAACCACTCGATGGCCTGGGCGTCGGAAATGATCTCGTCGTCACCATGGGCCCAGCTCAGGCGCAGCAGATAATTGCGCAGCGCCTCGGGCAGGTAGCCGAGATCGCGATAAGCCTCGGCGCCGAGCGCGCCGTGACGCTTCGAGAGCTTGGCGCCGTCGGGGCCGTGAATCAGCGGAATATGGGCGAACTCCGGAATGGTCCAGCCCATCGCCTTATAGATCTGCGCCTGCCGGAAGGCGTTGGTCAGATGGTCGTCGCCGCGGATGATGTGGGTGACGCCCATGTCGTGATCGTCGACCACCACCGACAGCATGTAGGTCGGCGTGCCGTCGGCGCGCAGCAAAATCATGTCGTCGAGCTGATCGTTGCGAACCCGGACCGATCCCTGAACCCGGTCCTCGATCACCGTCTCGCCCTCCTGCGGCGCCTTCATGCGCACCACCGGCTTGACACCGGCAGGCGCCTCGGAGGCCGGACGGTCGCGCCAGCGGCCATCATAGCGAGTCGGCTGCCCGGCCGCCTTCTGGGCCTCGCGCAGCGCCGTCAGCTCTTCGGGGCTGCAATAGCAGTGATAAGCCTGCCCGGCCGCGAGCATGGCGTTGGCCACCTCGGCGTGACGCTCCCGGCGCGCGAACTGCGACACCGCCTCGCCATCCCAGTGCAGGCCCAACCACGACAAGCCGTCGAGAATCGCCGCCACCGCCGCCTCGGTCGACCGCGCCCGATCGGTATCCTCGATGCGCAACAAAAACTTGCCGCCATGCCGGCGCGCGAACAACCAGCTGAAGAGCGCCGTCCGCGCCCCGCCGATATGCAGGAATCCGGTGGGCGAGGGAGCGAAACGGGTGACCACGGTCATGACAAAGGCCCATGCAGCAATGATGGCTTCTTTTGTACGGAGAATCGGGCCGGGGCGAAAGGGGGGACGTGGGGCGCCACGCCTTCCCGCCCACCCGCGAGTGGGTTACGCTGGCCCGCGCGCATACCAATGCATGAGCGGGCATGGCCGATCACCTCCTCGACGAGTCCGATGACGATACCGGCGATACCGGCGCGATCGACTCGCCCGCCGGCTGGTCGCCCGCCGGCTGGCTGGCCGGGTTGGCCGAACGGCTGGGGGCCGAGCGGGAGCAGTGGGGGTTGTGGGCGCCGGTGGGGGTCGGGGCCGGGATCGTGCTCTATTTCACCCTGCGCGCCGAGCCGCCGGGCTGGCTCGGCGCCCTGGTGCTGGCGCTGGCGGCGACGGCGCTGATCTTCAGCCGGGAACGGCCGGGCGTGCTGGCACTGGCGCTGGTGGCGCTGACCGCTGGCCTCGGCTTCACGGCGGCGCAGATTCGCACCCTGACCCAGGCGGCGCCGGTGCTTCAGCGCGATCTCGGCGTCGTCGGGCTGAGCGGCCGGCTGATCACCACCGAGTCGATGCCCGAGGGCGTGCGTCTGACCCTCTCGGAGCTTCATATCGACCGGCTGGCCCCCGAGGCCACCCCCGAGCGGGTGCGCATCCGCCTGCGCGATCGCTTCACGCCGCCGCCGCCGGGCTCGATGATCCGGCTCAAGGCGATGCTTCACCCCCCGTCGCCGCCCGCCGAGCCCGGGGCCTATGATTTCCAGCGCCAGGCCTTTTTCGACGGCAATGGCGGCGTCGGCTTCGCCCTGACCCAGCCCGAGGTGACCGACGGGCCGCCGCCCTCGGCGTGGCGCCGGCTGATGCTGCCGATGGAACGGGCGCGGGCGTGGCTGGCGGCGCGCTGCGACTCGGTGATCGCCGATCGCGGCACCGCCACCGTCACCGCCGCCCTGCTCAACGGCGAACAGACCGGCATCCCCTTCGACGTCATGAACGACTACCGCAATTCCGGACTCGCGCACCTGCTCTCGATTTCCGGGCTGCACATCGCGCTGGTCGCCGGGTTGGTGTTCTTCGTGGTGCGGGCGCTGCTGGCGCTGATCGAGCCGCTGGCGCTGCGCTTTCCGATCAAGAAATGGGCGGCCCTGACCGGCTTGGCCGCCGCCCTGCTCTATTTGCTGCTGGTCGGCCCGGCGGCCCCGACCCTGCGCTCGGTGCTGACCACCGGCACGGTGATGGTGGCGATCATGGCCGACCGCAACCCGGTGTCGATGCGGCTGTGGGCGCTCTCGGCCCTGGCCATCATGCTGTACACCCCCGAGCAGGTGATGGGACCGAGCTTCGAAATGTCGTTCGCGGCGGTCGGCGCCCTGATTGCCACCTACGAGGTGGCCAACCCCCACCTGATCCGCTGGCGCGCCGGCAGCGGCGCCCTCGGACAGGCGGCGCTTTATCTCGGCGGCTCGATTCTCACTTCGGTGGTGGCCACGCTGGCGGTGACGCCGTTCTCGCTCTACCATTTCCAGCAAGACGCCCTCTATGGCGTGCTCACCAACATGATCGCGGTGCCGCTGACCTCGTTCTGGGTCATGCCCTGGGCGCTGCTGGTTTATGTCCTGGCGCCGCTCGGGCTCGAGGCGCTGGCGCTGATTCCCATGGGCTGGGGCGTCGCCGCCTGCAACTGGCTGGCCCATGTCACGGCGGCGCTGCCGGGCGCGGTGATCCGCCTGCCGGCCATGCCCGACTGGGGGCTGGCCGCCATCGTGACCGGCGGGCTGTGGCTGATGCTCTGGCGGGGCGACTGGCGGCGCTGGGGGCTGGTGCCGGTCGTGGCCGGATTCGCCAGCCTGGCCACGGTGTCGCGGCCCGACATTCTGGTTGCGGCCGATGGCGGCGTGATGGCGGTGCGCACCACCGATGGCGGACTCAGCCTGTCGCGCCAGCGGGCCGGAGACCGGCTGACCGCCCAGGGCTGGCTGCATCGCGACGGCACCGACCGGGCGGCGGCGCCTTGGCCGAAAGAGGGACACAGCGCCGACAACCGGCTCGCCTGCGACGATCTCGCCTGCCTCTACCGGCTGGGCGGACGGACCGTGGTGCTGGTGCGCGACACCCTGGCCCTCGACGAGGATTGCGAGGGCGCCGACGTGGTGATTTCATCGGAACCGGTGCACCGCTGCCCCGGCCCCCGGATCATCGATCTTTGGGCGCTGCGCCGCGACGGCGCCCACACCGTGACCCTCTCGGACGGCCGGGTCGACGTCCATTCGGTCCGCGAGCGGCGCGGCGACCGGCCCTGGAGCCCGGCACCGGCCGACAGGTCCTTCGTCCCGAAATATCCCTCTCCGCCGGCTCCGTAAGCAGTCAAACTCGTCTTGAAAATCGCCGAACAAAGGACGTAGAAATCACGCTGCTCGCCATTTCGGGGGATGTGCATGAGCCGGCGCTATCGGTTTATCATCTTATTTCTGGCAACTCTGCTGACCGCCGCGCCCGCCGGGGCGCAGACGCCGGCTGTCGGCGGCTCCTGCCCGGCCGATACCGCCAGCGCCGGCCAGCCGCCGAAATACAAGACCGCGGTCGTCACCTGGATGGCGATCTACCCGCTGGTGCTGGGCGCGGCGTCGGTGGTAACGCCCCTGACCAACGGCGCCGGGCTGCCGGTGCGCGTCGCCGCCATCACCCTGATCGTGGTCCCGGCCATGACCTGGGTGGCCATGCCGAGCCTGAACGCGCTGTTCCACGACTGGTTGCAGCCCTGAGGGCCGTCACATCCAGTTCAGCCGGCGCAGCAGCCAGACCACGCCCACCGACAGCAGCACCATGAAGATCAGCACGATATAGAAGCCCCAGGGATCCTGGGTTCCGGGCAGACCGCCGACGTTCATGCCCAGCAGACCGGCGACCAGACTGGGCGGCAGCAGCAGCGCCGCCATGCCGGTAAGCCGGTTCGAGGTGCGGGCGATGCGCTCGTTGAGGATCGAACTCAAATCCTCGTGCAGGATGATCGCGCGGTCGCGAATCGAGTCGAGATACTCGATGAAGCGCACCACCTTGTCGATCACCTCGCGCAGCCGCACCTTGTCGCGCTCGGTCAGCCAGGAGCACTCTTCGCGCTGAAGCCGGTTGAGGGCGTCGCGCTGGGGCGCGAGGTAGCGGCGCAGATGAATCGCCCGCCGCCGCAGATCGCTGATCTTGATCCGGGATTCGCTGGCGGCGGAGGTCAGCACCTCGTCTTCCAGGTAGTCGACCTCCTCGTCCATGGCGTCGAGCACCGGCTCCAGATCTTTGACCAGCTTGTCGGCGATCAGGACCAGCAGCTCGCCCGGCCGTGCCGGCCCCTTGCCGGTGGCGTTGGCGTTGCGGATGTCGCGCAGCGCGCCGAGCTGATGATCCTTGTCGCGCAGACTGATCACCCGATGGCCATCGATCCACAGATGCACCGGCACCAGATCGACGCTGCCGCCGAGATGGGACGCATGCCCGGCCGAAATCTGGCTGATGCCGCGCAGCACGATCAGCAACCCGTCGTCGATACCCTCGACCCGCGGCCGGGAATCCTCCATCAGCAGCGCCTCGCCGATCACCGGATCGATGCCGCTGGCCTCCATGATCCAGCGCTCGGTGGCGGGATCGTCGCGCTCCAGGTGGATCCACAGCACGCCGTCCTCGGGGTGCCACGTCTGCACCTCCTGCCAGCTCTTGTGAACCGCGCCACCCCGGCCGTTGAGGACGCAGGCGAAGCGCAGGCCCGGCTCCAGCCCGCATTCGGGAACGCTAAACACCGCCATGACCAGGCTCTCCAGCAACCAATTCAGTCTTCCGGCACCAGCCAGTCGATCCTGGCGCCGCCACCGCCGCACTCAAGCACCCGGTGCAGCCAGGGCAGCACCCCGGCCAACGCGCCGTCAAGCTGCCAGGGCGGGTTGATCAGGATCATGCCACAACCGTTGAGCCGCCGCCAATCGTCCTCGGGATGAATGCAGACCTCAAGAGCGAGTTGACGCCGGATGCCGGTCGCGGCCAGCGCCTCGTGCAGACGCCAGACCCACGGCCGCTCCTTGATCGGGTACCACAGGGCGAAGATGCCGGTCGGCCAGCGCCGGTGGGCCGCGGCCAGCCCGGCCACCAGCCGCTCGCTCTCGTCGGCGGTCTCGTAGGGCGGATCGATCAGCACCAGCCCCCGGCGCTCGGACGGCGGCAGGAACGCCTTCAGCGCCCCGTAACCATCGCGGTGATGGACCTGGACCTGCGGGTCACCGGCGAATTCGCGCTTCAGGGTTTGGGCGTCTTCCGGATGGGCCTCGGCCAACACCAACCGGTCGCCGGGCCGCAGCAGCGTCCGCGCCAGCCGGGGCGAGCCGGGATACCAGCGCGCGCCGTCCTCCGTGCTCCCCTGCCCGTCCCCTTGCCCGGCCCCCTGGTTAAGCGCCGCCACCGCCGCGAGATAGCCGGCCAGCTCCGGCGGCGCCCCGCCGCCGCTTTCGGCCAGCGCGGCGAGCAGGCGCCGGATGCCGCCCCCGGCCTCGCCGGTGCGCACCGACGGTTCCGCCGCGAGATCGTAGCGGCCGATGCCGGCGTGGGTATCGAGCACGAAAAACGGCGCCGGCTTGGCGCCAAGCCGCTCCAGCAGCAGCGCCAGCACCGCGTGCTTGACGACATCGGCGAAATTGCCGGCGTGATAGGCGTGGCGATAATTCATGACCGGCCGAAGGCCCCGCAACGTGATGACCCGCCCCGGGGAGCTATCACATCACCCGGGGGAAATGCACGGTGAAGCTGGTGCCCTGGCCGGGACGGCTGCTCACCTCGATGCCGCCGCGCAGACGCTGAACCACCAGATTGTACACGATGTTCAGGCCGAGACCGCTGCCGCCGCCACTGCGGTTGGTGGTGAAGAACGGGTCGAAGATTTTCGGCTGCACCTCTTCGGGAATGCCCTCGCCATCGTCGGCATAGACCAGCCGGACCTCGCCGGCAGCGGGGCGGGTCACCGTGATGGCGATACGGCCGCCCTGGCCGGACTGATAGGCGTGAATGAGCGAATTCATCACCAGATTGGTCAGCACCTGGGCCAGCGGCCCCGGATACCCCTCGATGATCAGGTCCTCCGGACAGTCGACCGCGACCGAAACCGCCGAATGTCTCATCCGGGGCCTGAGGCTCATCAGCACCTCATTGATATAGTCGCGCAGGTTGAAGGGCCGGCGGTCGTCGCAGGCCTGATCCACCGCCACCTGCTTGAAGCTTTTGATCAGATCGGCGGCGCGCTGGCAGTTGGTCACCAGCAGGGAGGAGCTTTCCAGGGCCATCTCGATGAAGCGGGCCAGATCGGACCGGCGCAGCGACCCGGCCTCCAGGGCCTTGTCCAGGCGCCGGCTCTCGTCGGCGAGCAGCGAGGCCGAGGTCAGGCTGATTCCGAGCGGCGTGTTGATCTCGTGGGCGACCCCGGCGACCAGCCCGCCCAGCGACGCCATCTTTTCCGACTGGACCAGCGTCTGCTGGGCGGCTCCGAGATCGGCCAGCGCCCGCTCGGCCCGCTCCTTGGCATCGCGCAGCGCCGCCTCGGTCTCCCGCCTTTCGGTGATGTCGTAGTGCCAGACGATGAACGCCGCCCGGCCGTCGACCTCGATGTGGCGGGCATCCAGCACCGACCACCACACCGAACCGTCGAGACGGCGTCGCTCGATCTCGTAATTCGACACTTCGCCTTCGCGGCGCGCCCGCTCGGACAGGGCGATGATTTCGGCCGGGTCGGCGTAGGAGGATTCGAAGGTCTCGCCCAGCGCCTCCTCGACGCCGCCGAACCCCAGCAGCTCGGCGAACCGGGGATTGACGTACAGCCGCTTCAGGGTCTCGGCCTCGACGATCGTGATCCCGACCGGGGTGTTTTCCAGCACCACCCGCCAGCGCCGCGCGTGGGCTTCCAGCTCCCGTTCGGTCTGCACCCGCCGCTCGGCGTGGTCCCTGACCGTCGCCAGGGTGCGGGCGATGGCGCCGAGTTGGTCCGGCGCGTCCTGATCGCCGACCGGCCGGCTGAAATCGCCCCCGGCCACCGCCGCGACCACGCCATCCAGCTCCCGCAGCGGCACGGTGATCGAACGGGCGATGAGCAGGCCGACCAGAATGCTGATCGAAATGAAGATGATGCCGACCGCCGCCACCATGGCCCCGGCCCGGGCGACCGCCGCCTCGAACCGGCTCTGCGCCGCGAGCTGACGCTGGCGCCCAAGCTCGGCGATGCGATCGATGGCCTCGACCAGCCGGGCCTGGCTGCCGTCGATCTCCCCGCCCAGCAGCGTGCTCTGCCGCGCCCGCGCCTGAACCAGCTGGCTCAGGGCCTCGTTGATGGCCGCGAAGCGTTCGGCCAGCGCCGCCACCGTTCCCTGCTCAAGCTCGGTGCGGGCGAGGTCGCGAATCACCGGGGCGGTCTGGGCCGCGGCATCGAGCCCCCGGTGCGCCCGGCCCAGCGCCTCCTGATCGCCGCTGAAATAGAACGCGTCGATCGCCAGCAAGGATGCCGTGAAGTTCTCCCTGGATTTCGAAACCAGCGGCGAGGACATGCCGCCGGAACTGTGGGCGGCCTCGCCGAGAATGCCGTACAGGCCGAAACTCTCGCTGCCCAGCTTGAGCACCCGGTCGCGGTAAAGCGCGCGGGTGCCGGCATTAAGCTCGCGCAGCGCGTCGAAACCGTCGAAAAGCTGCTGCGAGGACTTCGTCGCCTGGGTCAGGCTGGCGGTGGAGTCGGCATCACGGCCCTGAACGCCGGCGAGCAGGGCAAGCAGACGGACGCGCAACCGGCCGATATCGGTGAGCACACTTTCCGAAGGCTGCTCCAGGTAGCGGTGAATCCGGCTTTGCAGCGTCCCGGCATCGGTGGCGATGGTATCGAACAGGCGTTTCTCGGCGCTGATCCGTTGAATCTCCGCCCACTGCTCATCCAGCACCAGCTTGCCGTGCCAGACCACCGCCGCCAAAGCCAGAAACACCGCCAGATTGAGCGCGACCAACAGCGAAACCCGCCAGCCGACGGGGATGCGCCGGATGCTCCAGCGCCAGGACCGGGCACGGGGGCCGCCGGCTTCCGCCGCCGCCACTCCGTTCGCTTCCGGTGCCATCCCCCCGCGCGCCATGGCCGGACCTTTGTCCGAATTCAATGCCTGTCTAAGTAAAGCAATAACAGCCGGGAAGACGGGCGCCAATCGATAATGTGCTCAGAGGTGTTCTAAAAATAAAAAAAGGGGCCGGCCGGCCCCTTTCTCGTCACCCGCGCGACCGGCTCAGGCCGGCGCGCCCGTGGCGATGCCCTTGCTTTTCAACAGCTCCGCCAGTTCGCCGCTCTGAAACATCTCGCGCACGATGTCGCAGCCGCCGACGAACTCGGCCTTGACGTAAAGCTGAGGCAGAGTCGGCCAATTGCTGAACCCCTTGATGGTCTCGCGGAGACTCGGGTCGAGCAGCACGTCGAAGCTCTTGTACTTGACGCCAAGTTGGTCCAGCACCTGAACCACGGCGGCGGAAAAGCCGCACTGGGGAAACACCGGTGTGCCCTTCATGAACAGCACCACGTCGTTTTCGCTGATGTCCCGGCGAATGCGGTCGGCGGTCGGAGCATCCATGCTGATCTTGTCCTCCTCGGTCAGGCGTCTTTGGGAACGGCGGTCTGAAGGGCCAGCGCGTGGAGCTGATCGCCCACCCTCCCCTTGAGCGCCTTGTACACCATTTGGTGCTGCTGCACGCGGGAGCAACCCTTGAACGCGGCCGACTCGACATAAGCGGCATAATGATCGCCGTCCCCGCGCAGATCCTCGATCCGCACCACCGCATCGGGCAGGGCGGCTTTGATCAGTGTCTCGATTTCGCTTGCGTCCATGGCCATCGAAGTGTCACCCCGCGACAAATGCATCCGGCCCAATCTTGCCCGCGGCGCGAGTCATTGCAAGGCCCTTGGAGCCTGCCCGGGCAGGCACCGGGCCGCCGAAGCCCGGGGCTCCGCCCTCGGGTCTGCCAAAAGACGGGATACTGGATGCCGGTTCAGTCACTCAATGCATGCTTAACTGAGTCATATATATCACAGCGCACAGTTAAGTATCATCTTTTTTATCATGTACGCTTTACGCCATTCAGGTTTCATTAGTTTTAAATTTATTGCATCCTGCAAATCCATTGCCTTACACTCTTTTTTGGCGCTTCTCCTCCTCTTGTTGCTGTTGCTGTTGCTGCCTCTTGATAAACTCAGGAGGGTTATTCTCATCATAACAAAACAAATTTCGTCTTTTTATTTCGGCATCAATTACATCAGAACTTCCTGAAGGGAGCATGTTACGTGACATTTTATCTTTTACCTTCAACTGAGCCGAGCAGATATGGAAATTATTCCATTTTTGAACTTCAGAGGCATTCGCGTTCTGCACATTATCCCATCTTATTACATAACACCCGTCTAAAACAACCAAAGCAGCCATTATAACTATTACTTTAAGCTGCTTGATAGCGTGAGATTGGTTCATAACACCCCCCCTTCAAGGGATAAAGATTAGACATGGTAGCAAACTATGGGGAGGGGGGGCAACCACAATCCTATTTACCTATCGGGCTTCCACTTGATCGAGCAGCCCATGCTTGGGATTTGCTCCGCCGGGCCGTGACCGGTGGCGGCGACGCGGGTCATGGCTTCCAGGAGTTCGCGCCGGGCGCCGGGCAGGGCCTGACGGCCGCTGGCGTCGAAGCGGCCCCGATATTGCAACCCCAGCCCGGAGTCGAACCCGAAAAAGTCGGGCGTACACACCGCGTCCCAGGCCCGCGCCACCGCCTGAGTCTCGTCGTAAAGGTAAGGAAAGCCGAAACGCTGTTCGGCAGCGACCCGCTTCATGGCGTCGAAGCCGTCTTCGGGATAGGCGACGGCGTCGTTGCTCATGATCGCGGCCGCGCCGATGCCCAGCGCCTTCAGCGTCGCGACATCCCCGACCAGCGGCTCGAGCACCGCCTTGACGTACGGGCAATGATTGCAGAGGAACATGATCAGAGTACCGCGCGGCCCGGCGACATCGGCCAGGGTCCAGAGCGTGCCGTCGACTCCGGGCAGGCTGAAATCGGGCGCCCGCCAACCGAAGTCGCACACCGGGGTCGTCACCGCCATCACAACGCCTCCTTCGAAGGAACACAGGAACACGGTCACAGATTAGCCGCTCAAGATCGCCCTGACCATTCCGGAGTCGCCCCGCCGGACGGGCAGAATCCGGCCGGATCTGTGCGCCGCGACAAAAAAGCCTTCGCCCCCTCCGCCCGCGCCATGAAATCCACACAATCCGTGGGGGTGGGACCCAGAATTGCCGCCGGGGCCGTTGACTTGATGCGCCCGGCGCGCTAAGCTAGCGCAGTTCGACGAGATTCCTCTCCGGCGTTCCGTTCCAGGTTTTGCCGGACATCACGCTGGCCGCGTCGGCGGCAGAAAATCGAGGACAAACCCCATGGCATACAGCAGCAGTCGGCCGCTTTCTCCTCATCTATCCATCTACAAAATGCATCCGGGCATGATCATGTCCGGTCTCCACCGTATCACCGGGGTCGCGCTGACCGTCGGTCTCGTTCTGATGAGCTGGTGGCTGATCGCGGCGGCCATGGGGCCCGACGCCTTCGCCCGCGTCCAGTGGCTGCTCGGAACCGTGATCGGCAAGCTGGCGCTGCTGGGCTGGACCTTCAGCCTGTTCTACCATTTCGGCACCGGACTCCGCCATCTGGCCTTTGACGTCGGGCTGTTCCTGGGCAAGGACTCGTCGGTCCGCGCCGGTTGGATGGTGGTGGTGTTCGCGATCGCCGCGACCGGCCTGACCTGGGCCGCCGGCTGCGCCGTGCTCTACGTGAAGTGAGGGCTTAACTCCATGGACAAACAAGGGACTTCCCTGGTCACCGAACTCGCCCGCGCACGCGGCCTCGGTGCCTCTCACACCGGAACCGAGCATTGGTGGGTTCAGCGGATGACCTCGCTGGCGCTGCTGCCGCTCAGCCTGTGGTTCGTCTTCTCCATCGTCAGCATGGCCGGCGCCAACTACGTCACCGTCAAGGCGTGGCTGACCTCGCCGTGCAACGCGGCGCTGCTGATCGCGCTGGTGCTGGTGACCTTCCATCACGCCGTCTCCGGCATGGAAGTCATTTTCGAAGATTACATTCACTGCAAGTGCGCGAAGCTGACCACCATCGTGGTGGTGAAGTTCGCCGGCGCGCTCGGTGCGATCACCTGCACCGTTGCCGTGCTGAAGCTTGCTCTGGGAGGCTGAGGGAACGATCATGGCGAACGCCTATCCGATCACCGAACATAAATATGATGTCGTCGTCGTCGGCGCCGGCGGCGCCGGTCTGCGCGCCACCTTCGGGTGCGTCGAGCGCGGCCTGAAGACGGCTTGCATCACCAAGGTCTTCCCGACCCGCAGCCATACGGTCGCGGCCCAGGGCGGCATCTCGGCGGCCCTCGGCAACATGGGCGAGGACGACTGGCGCTGGCACATGTACGACACCGTCAAGGGGTCGGACTGGCTGGGCGACCAGGACGCCATCGAGTACATGTGCAAAAGCGCACCCGAGGCGATCATCGAACTCGAGCATTACGGCCTGCCGTTCAGCCGGACCGCCGAGGGCAAAATCTATCAGCGCGCGTTCGGCGGCATGACCACCCGCTTCGGCGAGGGCACCGCCTATCGCACCTGCGCGGCGGCCGACCGCACCGGCCACGCCATGCTGCACACCCTGTATCAGCAGTCGCTGCGTTACGACGCCGAGTTCTATGTCGAGTACATCGTGCTCGACCTGATCATGGATGCCGAGGGCGTCTGCCGCGGCGTCGTGGCCTGGAACCTCGACGACGGCACCATCCACGCCTTCCGCGCCCAGCAGGTGATTCTGGCCACCGGCGGCTATGGCCGGGCCTACTTCTCCTGCACCTCGGCCCACACCTGCACCGGCGACGGCAACGGCATGGCCGCGCGCGCCGGCCTGCCGCTCCAGGACATGGAGTTCGTGCAGTTCCACCCCACCGGCATCTACGGCGCCGGCTGCCTGATCACCGAGGGCGTGCGCGGCGAGGGCGGTTACCTGACCAACTCCACCGGCGAGCGTTTCATGGAACGCTACGCGCCGTCGGCCAAGGATCTGGCGTCCCGCGACGTCGTCAGCCGGGCGATGACCGTGGAAATCCGCGAGGGCCGCGGCGTCGGTCCGCACAAGGACCACATCCATCTCCATCTTGAGCACCTCGACCCCAAGATCATCCACGAGCGTCTGCCCGGCATCGCCGAAAGCTCGAAGGTGTTCGCCAATGTCGATGTCACCAAGGAGCCGATCCCGGTCATTCCGACCGCGCACTACAACATGGGCGGCGTGCCGACCAACGTGAAGTGCGAAGTGATCCGGCCGACCAAGGACAACCCCGACGCCATCGTCCCCGGCCTGATGGCCGTCGGCGAGGCGGCCTGCGTCTCGGTCCATGGCGGCAACCGTCTCGGCTCGAACTCGCTGCTCGATCTCGTCGTGTTCGGCCGCGCCGCCGCCATTCGCTGCGCCGAGCTGATCACCAAGGGCTCGTCGGCCAAGGAGCTGCCGGCCAACGGTGCCGAGCGGGCGCTCGAGCGTCTCGATCGGCTGCGTCACGCCAAGGGCGGCACCACCGTCGCCTCGCTGCGTGCCGAAATGCAGCGGACCATGCAGAACTACGCCCCGGTTTACCGGACCGGCGAGGTTCTGACCAAGGGCACCAAGCTGCTCCAGGACGTCTGGGCCAAGAAGGCCGACCTCAAGGTCGAGGATCGCAGTCTGGTCTGGAATTCGGATCTGGTCGAGGCGATCGAGCTGGACAACCTGACCTATCAGGCCGTGGCGACCATGACCTGCGCGCTCAACCGCACCGAAAGCCGTGGCGCCCAGGCCCGCGAAGACTTCCCCAACCGCGACGACGTCAACTGGCTCAAGCACAGCCTGGCCCAGGTCAACGACAAGGGCGAGGTGACGCTGAGCGACCGTCCGGTCCACCTCTACACGCTGACCGATGAGGTCCAGGTGGTTGCTCCGAAGGCGCGCGTCTACTGACGCGCGGTTTCCGGCGCTTCCGCGACAGTCATTCCGGGCCGGGCGACGGCCCCCGAAAAGGTTGAGGACGAACGAAGATGGTCGAATTCACCCTGCCAGCCAACTCCACGGTACGGCCCGGCAAGAAGGTTTCGAACGCCCGCGATAGCAAAAACAAGCGCGTGTTCAAAATCTATCGCTGGAACCCCGAAGACAAGCAGAACCCCCGGCTCGACGAGTTCGAGGTCGATCTCGACAAGTTCGGGCCGATGGTGCTGGACGCCCTGCTTTACGTCAAGAACGAGGTCGACAGCACCCTGACCTTCCGCCGCTCCTGCCGTGAAGGCATCTGCGGCTCCTGCGCCATGAACATCGACGGCTTGAACACCCTCGCGTGCACCAAGTCGCTCGAAGAGATCAAGGGCGACGTCAAAATCTACCCGCTGCCCCATATGCCGGTGGTCAAGGACTTGGTCCCCGACCTCAACCTGCTTTATGCTCAGCTGGCCACCATCCAGCCCTGGCTCCAGACCCAGTCGCCGAACCCGCCCAAGGAGCGGTTGCAGTCGCCTGAGGACCGGGCCAAGCTCGATGGCCTCTATGAGTGCATCCTGTGCTTCTGCTGCGCCACCAGCTGCCCGAGCTACTGGTGGAATCCCGAGCGCTACCTCGGTCCGGCGATCCTGCTTCAGGCCTATCGCTGGCTCGCCGACTCGCGCGACGAGATGACCGGCGAACGCCTCGATGCCCTCGAGGATCCGTTCCGCCTCTATCGCTGCCACCAGATCATGAACTGCACCCACACCTGCCCCAAGGGCCTCAACCCCGCCAAGGCAATCGTGGAAATCAAGAAACTGATCGTGCGGCGCCGCGGTTAAGGGGTCTGGGGCCTCAAGGCCCCAGTGGGGTTCAGGGGTAAACCCCCTGACCGCCTGAGACACCAG
>CAIOBP010000252.1 GCA_903856295.1 uncultured Rhodospirillales bacterium
CCGACCACCGTGAGAGGGGTGGCGGCGGCGATGATCTCCTTGGTCACCGGGGTCTTGGAGCGGATGGCCACGCCAGCGGCATTGCCGATGATCGCCGGGAGTTCATCGGGCTTGAGCTTGGTGTTGACGTCGACCTCGACGCCGCGTTCCTTGAAAATCTCAACCGCGCGCGGGCTGAGGCTGTCGGAAATCAGAACCTTCGGCATGTCTCGGGAATCCCCTCAAGGCCCCTCGCGCCCTCCGCCGCGCGCGGCGGGGGAGGGGGGAGGCACAGGTGTTGTTTTCTTACTTGGTGGCTTCGGCGTAGGCCCAGTCGAGCCAGGGCAGCAGCGCCTGGATGTCGCTGGTTTCGACGGTGGCGCCGCCCCAGATGCGCAGGCCGGCGGGGGCATCGCGATAGGAGCCGATGTCGTTGGCCACCCCTTCCTTTTCCAGGAGCGAGGCGATCTTCTTGGCCACATCGGCCTGGGCCTCAGGGGCCACCTTGGGATCGACGATCTTCAGGCAGATCGAGGTGCAGGACCGGGTCGCCGGGTCCTTGGCCAGGAAGCCGGCCCAGGAACTCTTGGCCTGCCAGTCGGCGATCGCCTTGAGATTGGCTTCCGAGCGCGCGACCATGCCGGCCAGTCCGCCCACCGACTGCGCCCATTTCAGGCCGTCGATGGCGTCTTCGACCGCGAGCATCGAGGGGGTGTTGATGGTCTCCCCTTTGAAGATGCCCTCGTTGATCTTGCCGTCCTTGGTCATGCGGTAGAGCTTGGGCAGCGGCCACGCCGGCTTGTAACTCTCCAGACGCTCGACCGCGCGCGGGCTGAGCACCAGCATGCCGTGGGCGCCTTCGCCGCCCAGCACCTTCTGCCACGACCAAGTGCAGACGTCGATCTTCGACCACGGGATGTCCATGGCGAACACCGCCGAGGTGGCGTCGCAAATGGTCAGGCCCTGACGGTCGGAAGCGATCCAGTCGCCGCCCGGTACGCGCACGCCCGAGGTGGTGCCGTTCCAGGTGAAGACCACGTCGTTTGCGAAGTCGGCCTGGCTCAGGTCGGGCAGTTCGCCATAGCCGGCGGTGAAGGCGCGGGTGTTCGGCAGTTTGAGCTGCTTGGTGACATCGGTGACCCAGTCCTTGCCGAAGGCTTCCCAGGCCAGCAGATCGACCGGGCGGGCACCGAGCAGAGTCCAGAGCGCCATTTCGACGGCGCCGGTGTCGGAGCCGGCGACGATGCCGAGCCGGTAGCCCTCGGGCAGACCAAGCACGGAGCGGGAAAGATCGATGACCTCCTGGAGCTTGGCCTTGCCGATCTTGGCCCGGTGAGAGCGGCCGAGCGCGGCCTTCTCAAGGGCGGATAGCGACCAGCCGGGACGCTTGGCGCAGGGACCAGAGGAGAAATTAGGGTTGTTTGGCCGGATTGTCGGCTTCATCTGAAACTATCCCTTCCAGAATAGAGCGCCCCGGCGGGGGGGCGTGGCCCGCCGCGGACCCTACTCACTCGGAAGCCGCCGGTCAACCGGTTCCGATTTCCAAAGCCGGGCGGCCTTTGGCGGGGACAGGCTCAGGCTCAGGCCTGTTTCCCGGTGTGTTTATCCGGCGCGTCGCTTCGGCTTGCCTTGCCCAAGCTGCTCCAGCACGCTGGTCATCAGGGTCAGGTGCGCGGTGTCCATGGGGAATTGCAGGCGGGTGCCGTGATCGGTCAGGCCGGCGATGCGCGCCTTGACCGGCTTGGCGACGCCTTCCAGAGACAGCTCAACCTGGGTTCCGAGCGGCTGGTCGATGCGGGTGTTGAGCCAGGCGCCGCCGATGGAAATCTGGCTGGCCCGGGTGGCCACCTTGTTGCCGCCGATGTTGACATGGGCCGGGGCATCCACCGAAAGGCGATGGAACTCGTGCTTGGAGCCGGCGCCCTTGATCGCCGACAGGAAGTCCTTGACCTCGACGCTGAGTTTCTCGGATTGCCCGGCCATGGTGTCGGAGGCGGCGCGGACGTTGGCCGAGGCCGTGATGGTCTGGTCGGCGGCGCTCCGGACCAGACTGATGCTTTGGGCGATTTCATCGGCGCTGGAGGAAACGAACTGGACATTGCGGGCGATTTCGTCGGTGGCGCTCTGCTGCTCGGTGATCGCCGCGGCGATTTCGTTGGTCGATTCGTGAATGTGGGTGATGGTCTTGCCGATCGCCTGCACGGACTCGACGGTGCTCGAGATCGAATCCTGGATGCCGGTGATTTGTTGCGAGATATCGACGGTGGCCTTCTGGGTTTGCTGGGACAGCGACTTGACCTCGGAGGCCACCACCGCGAAGCCTTTGCCCATCTCACCGGCCCGGGCCGCCTCGATGGTGGCGTTGAGCGCCAGCAGATTGGTCTGGCTGGCGATGTTCGAGATGATGCCGATGATGTTGCCGATGCGCTCGGAGGCTTCGCGCAGCATTTCGACCTTGGCGATCACCTGCTTGGATTGTTCCGCCCCCTCGGCGGCAATATCGCTGGAGTTGTGGACCAAATGGCTGATTTCGCCGATGGCGGCGGTGAGTTCCTGGGAGGCCGAAGCCACCGACTGGGCGTTTTCGCTGGTTTGGCCGATGGCGCGGGTGACGATGTCGACCTGGGTGTTGGTTTCGGTCGACGCCTCGTTCATCGAGCGGGCGGTGGCGGCCATGGCCCCGGAGGCTTCCGACAGGCTGCCGAATACGCCCGAGACGCTGGAGCCGAACATGTCGATCAGCTCCTCGGATTCCTCCTGGCGGCGGCGCTTGGCTCGTTCCTCTGCTTCCTGGACCTGTTTGAGGCGCTCGTTCTCGATGGCGCTGTCCTTGAACACCTGAACCGCGCGGGCCATGTCGCCGATCTCATCGAGATTTTCGAGGGCGGGCACCTCGATGGCATGGTCGCCGGCGGCCAGGGTGGTCATGGTCTTGGTCATGCGGATGATCGGGCGCGAGATGCCGGCGCCGATCAGCCAGGCGATCAGGAAGCCACCGATGAAGACCACCGTCGAAAGAATGACGGTGGTCTGGATGGTCGCGTCGATTCTGCTATCGACCTCCTGGTCCAACTTGGTCAGGCCGTTGCCGATGTCGGTGGTCAGGCTCGTGCTTTTCTTCTTGAGAGCTTCAGCCTGTTCGGCCAGTGTCTTGTTGGATATTTCATGATAGCTGTTGATGTAGCCGATCTGCTTTTCAAAGGTTGCGGACAATTCCAATACCCGCTGCTGAACCTTGTCGATGCGGGTGCGCAGGGTCGGGTCGTCGACGCGGAGGAGGATGTCGGCGATCGACTTTTTCAGCCGCGCCATTTCCTCCTTGGCCTTGGCGGCGTCGTCGGCGTTGCCGCTGTTCTCAAACCGTCCGGCGTTGTAACGCAAGGCCCAGATCGCTTCCCGGGCCAGGCCGAGATAGTAGGCCAGCTCGAATTTTTCCGCCTGGGTGGCGGCGTCCATGGCGCGGGTGAGGTTGATCGCCGCCGACTCGGTATTCGGGGTGAAGCCGGTTTCGGTGATCCAGTCGCGCGCTTCGCGGATTTCCACCGCCTTGTGGGCGGTGGCGAAGTAGGTCTCGGTCAGCTTGCGCAGGTCGGCGTTCTGCTCGCGCAAGTTCGGCTCTTTCAGCGTGCGGTCCAGGGTGTCGAACGACCCCTTGATGACGCCGACCAGTTCCTCGGCCCGCTTGAATTCGGGCAGGCTGCCGGTCGTCAGGTAGATGTAGATGTTCCGGCGCAGGCCGACGAGATTGCGCTCGATTCGCTGCACCTCCAGGGCATCGGCGGCATAGGCGACGTAATTGCTCTGAAACTCGGCGATGACGGTCAGGCTCCGGTACGAGATGACGGCCAGAATTCCCAACATCAACAGAATGATGGCGAAGCCGCCATAAATTCTCGTGCCGATGTAGATGCGGTTCAGCCAAGCGGTCATCGCGGGAGTCCTCAAGTGGAGGGGGGGGAAGACTGAGGAATGTGCAGCGTGAAGCGGGCGCCCCGGCCGGGCGTGCTGGTGGCGGAGATCGTGCCGCGCCAGTTCTGGAGAATGCCGTAAACCACGGACAGCCCGAGACCGGTGCCCTGGCCCAGCGGTTTGGTGGTGAAGAACGGCTCGAACAGGCGGGTGAGCACGGTTTCGTCCATGCCCGGTCCGTTGTCGCTGACCGTGATCACGCAGTAATTGCCGCCCTCGACTCCGAGCCGCGACGCCCGGTAGGGCGTGATGTGGGACAGGGAGGCCTCGACGGCGATTTCTCCCCGGCCCTGCATGGCCTGGGCGGCGTTGGTGAGCAGGTTGGTCATGATCTGGGTCATTTCGACGGCGTTGATCCGGCCGGTGCCGAGCGTGCCGTCGAGTCCGGATACCGAAACGGAAACCGTGGCCGGCAGCAGATCCCGCACGAACTCGACAGCCTCCGAGATCGTGGTCGCGAACTCCCGTTCGGAGGCGACGTCGGCGTCGGTATGGGAAAAGCGCAGGACGTTGCGCACGATGTCGCGGGCCTGCTCGGCGCTGAAGATCACCTTGGCGAGTCGTTTGGCGGCGCTCTCGTGCCGGGGGGCGATCTCGGACTGAACCAGTTCGGTGTAACTCAGGATCGGTTGCAGCAGGTTGTTGATTTCGTGGGCGACGCCGCCGGCAAGCTGGCCCAGGGCCTGCAAGCGCTGGCGGCGCTGGAATTCCTGCTGCTGGGCGCGCTTCTCGGTGATGTCGTTCTGAACGCCGATGTAGGCGATGATGCGGCCGCCGCGCACCAGCGGCGCGATCATCAGGGCGTTCCAGAACTGCGTGCCATCCTTGCGGTAATTGAGGATCTCAACGTCGCAAAACAGGCCGGCCTTGAGGCAGTCCGCGATTCGGCGGGTGGTGGCGGGATCGGTCTCGGGGCCCTCGAGAAAGTCGTAATTGCGCTCGATCGCCTCATGCAGGGCGTAGCCGGTGATGCGGCTGAACGATTTGTTGACGTAGATCAGGGGCATGCCGGGACGCAGGGCGTCGGCGATCAGAATGCTGACCGGGCAGGACTCGATGGTCGCCACCAGCAACTCGCTTTGGGCGATGCTGTCGCGCCACGCCAGTTCGCGCTGAAAGCTCTCGGTGACGTTGGTGCCCAACCCCCGGAAGCCGAGAAAGCCGCCATCGGCGTCGAAGCGCGGCTTGCCGCTGAGTCGCGCCACGATGGTGCGGTCGGGCGAGGCGACCAGACTGCACACCCGGCCGGAAAAGGGGTGCCGGAGCGCGAGTGCGTCCTCGATCTGGCTGTGATCGTCGCTGCTGCTGGCGGGGGGAGGGGTCAGAACGTCCGCGAAGAGTCGCCCGAGCAGATCGCCGCGCCCCGCGCCGGCCAGCGGCTCATAGCGCTCCGACAGGAAGGTCAGATGGCCATCGCGACCGGTTTCCCACATCCATTCCTGGGAGAAATCGGAGACATCGAGCAGGCCGGCCAAATCAATACCCGACTCGGACTGGTCTCGAATATTCATAGTGGGTCCGTTCGCATCTGCGAAATGAAGGTCTGCCGCATCGACTCGCCGCGACTTGATCTATTTATATGACGTGATGATGACAGAGCAATTTTCAAATTCCAAGCGTCATTTCGGCGCAGGCGCGATGTGCTCAATAGGTATCGGGGGAATTCCTTACTTGAAAGCCATCCGATTATAAATTCAACGAGCGGCCGTAGGAGGCGGCGATTCGAGCCGCCTGGGTGGTGAGGTATCCGAGGGCGCGGGCGGTTTCATATACGGCGCGTTCAGCGGCGTCGGCCGCGATGTCGTCATGCAACCGGGAGCCGAAAAGCGCCGGCCGGTCGTCGTGGCAGAGGCGGATGCCTTGGTGAATGCTCATGCTGGTCTCCCCTGTTTCGCCGGAGATCGCGCCGTTTGCTTCCGCTGGGGGGAAATATGCCGGGCAGAGATTGCCGGGTGTTCGCTGCGGAGGAAACCGGCGCCTGGACCTTCGCGCTGCCGGTGTTCATTAGGCGTGCCGGGGCGCGAAGGATACCGACAGGGGGTGCATTTTCCGGACCAGCGCGGACTGGGTCCGGCGTGCTCCGCAGCCCGACAGGCGCGCCGGGGCGCCGTGGTTGCCCCGGGTGCGGCAATTTGCCGCCCGGGGCGTCACGGCACTTTGCCGCCTGGGGCGGTTGGGGCGTTGCCGCAGGTCAAGCCGGTCAAGCCAAAAACCCCGCTCCGATTCGCGCACGAATCGGAGCGGGGTTTGGGTCTCGCGGGCCCGGCGGAGGTTTAGAGAACCTCGACGCGAACCGCTTCCGGTCCCTTCTGGCCCTGACGAACGGTCAGGCGCACCGGCTCGCCATCGGCGAGGGCGTGCAGTCCGGACCGCTCAAGGGCGCTGCGATGGACGAACACGTCCTTGCCGCCACCCTGGGGGGCCACGAAGCCGAAGCCCTTGTCGGCATTGAACCATTTGACGGTGCCGTCAATGGTGTCGCCGCCCTGGTCGTCGTCATGACCGCCCCAGCCGCCGCCGCTCCGGGCGCCGCCGCCGCCGCGCGGGCTGTGCCCGAAGTCGCTGCGGGGAGCGGAACGCTGCGGACGGCCACCGCCGGAGCTGGCGGTCGAGGTGTCGACCGAGCTGATGGCCGCGACCTGCGGACCCTTGGGGCCGCTGGACAGATCGCAGATGATGGTGGCGCCTTCCGGCAGCGCATCATGGCCGGCGGCCTGGACCGCCGAGATGTGCAGGAAGGCGTCGGGTGATCCGTCCTCCGGCGTCACGAAGCCGAAGCCCTTGGTCGGATTGAACCATTTTACCGTGGCGCGCGCGCCGCTCTGGGTGATCGCGGGCGCAGAGAAGGAACGGGGAGAGCGGTCGTACATGTAATGTCTCGTCGAGTGGAAAGAACTGTGGGCGTAGCATGGCCTAACGGGCGCAATATGCAAGGACAGATTAATGCCTCAGCCGAAAGATATAATTTTTTGTGTCCGTCAGGAACCTTGCCCCGGGGGGACGGCGGCGTCCAGACGCAGCCGAACCTCAAGGACTCCGGGCTCGTCCGGGTTGTCGTGGCGGGAGAAGCGATAGTGGTTCGCGAGTTTGGTCATTCCGAGATTTTCTCGTAAAACTTCGGCGTAAACCTCGCCGATGCCGCGCTGGCGGGCGTAGGAAATGGTTTTTCCCATTAAAAGCGTCCCGAGTCCCCGATGAGTCTGACTGCTGCGAATCATCGGGGCGAACTCGGCGCGCTTGAGGTCCGGGTCGGCGATGAGATGGACGACGCCGAGAATCTCGGCGCCCAGATGGTCGGGGGTGATCAGGATGAAGGCCATCTCACGGTCGTAATCGATCTGGGTCATGCGCGCGGCGGTGTGGTGGGAGAGCCGGCGGGTCGGCGCGAAGAAGCGCAGGCGCAGATCCTCGGCGCTCATGGCCGCGATCATGAGGTGGAGCGCCGGTTCGTCCTCGGGCCGGATCGGCCGGATCAGGACCGGCGTGCCGTCGCGCAGCGTCGCCGCTTCCTCCAGCTGCTTGGGGTAGGGCTGAATGGCCAGCCGGGCGGCCCCGGGCTGGACCGGCGTCTCGATCCGGATGCGGGCGTTGAGCGCGAGCACGCCGACATGGCTGGCGAACAGCGGGTCGACCTCCAGCTCGGCGATTTCCGGAAAATCCGCCACCAGATGGGACATCTTGATCAGCGCCTGGGCGACGGCGTCGAGGTCCACCGCCTTGCGGCCGCGATAGCCGCGCATCAGCCGCCAGACGCGGGTGCGCGCCATCAGGTCGTGGGCCAGGGTCATGTTGAGCGGGGGCAGGGACAGCGCCTCGTCTTCCAGGGCCCGGCCGCCGGTGCCGCCCTGGCCGAAGCGCAGCACCGGGCCGAACAGCCGGTCCTCGCTCATGCCGATCATCAGCCGCTGCGCCTCGCCGAGATCGGCCATGGCCTGGACGGTGAAAGCTTCCGGACTGACCGGCGGGTCCATCTCGGCGGCCTGGAGCAGCAGCCGGTCCGCCGCCGTCTGGACCTCCTCGGGGCTGCGCAGGTTGAGGATGACGTCGTTGAAATCGGGGCGCTGGCTGAGGTCGGGCGAGCGTAGCTTCAGCACCACCGGCCGGCCGATCTCGCGGGCGGCGGCGGCGGCGGCCTCGGGGCTGGTCACCCGCCGGGTTTCGCCAACCTCGACGCCGTAGAGCCGGAGCACCGCCAGCGCCTCGGTTTCGCCCAGCCAGCGCTGGCCGGCGGCGAGTGCCTGGTCGATGATCGTTCGGGCCGCCGCTTCGTTGACCTCGAATTGATCGGGCACCGAGGGCGGGGTTTCCATCAGCAGTTCCTGGTTGCGATGGAATTCGACCAGTTGCAAAAAACCGCGAATCGCGCCGTCGGGCGTGTCGTAGGAGGGAATGCGGTTGAGCGCGAACAGCCGGCGCGCCTCGACGGCCGCACCCTCGCCGAGCCAGCTGGTCAGCACCGGCCGGCGGCGGCCGTGGGGCTGGCGCTTGGCCACCTCGATCACCGATTGGGAAATCGCCGCGCCGTCGCCACTGGCCGAGGGCGTGTTCAGCACCAGCACGGCGTCGTTGGTGCTGTCGCCGAGCAAGATCTCGAGGGTGTCGGCATAGCGCTTGGCGGTGGCGTCGCTGCCGATGTTCACCGGGTTGCCGTGGGACCAACTGGGCGGCAGCGCCTTGTTGAGCTTCTGCACGGTGTCGGCCGACAGACCGGCCAGCCGGCCGTCGCCGTCGATCAGGGTGTCGGTGGCCAGAACCGCGATGCCGCTGCCGTTGGTGACGATGGCGAGGCGGCCGGGGCCGGCGGGAATGCCCGAGAAGGACACGCCGGTGCCCAGAGTCTGCACGGCGTCGAACAGTTCCGACAGGCGATTGACCCGCAGGATGCCGGCGCGGCGGAAGGCGGCGTCGTAGACCTCGTCCGAGCCCGGCGGGGCGCCGACCCGGGCGCTGGCGCGGCAGGTGGCTTCCAGATTGCGCCCGGCCTTGATCACGATCACCGGCTTGTGCCGCGCCGCCGCCCGGGCCGCCGACATGAAGCGGCGGGCGCTGGTCACCGCTTCGATATGCAGCAGGATCGCGCGCACGCTGCCGTCGGCCGCGAGGTAATCCATCAGGTCGCCGGCCTCGATGTCCACATGGTCGCCCAGGGCCGCGACGTGGGAAAAGCCGATGCCGCGTTCGCCCGCCCACTCGACCACGGCGCCGACCACCGTGCCGCACTGGCCGATCAACGCGATGTCGCCCTTGGCCGGGCGGGCCTGAATCAGGCTGGCGCTCAGGCCGAAGCCGGGAACCATCACCCCCTGGCTGCTGGGGCCGAGCAGGCGCAGCCGGTAGGGTTTGGCGGCGTCGAGCAGGCGCTGGCGCAGCGCCTGGGAGGGCAGGCCGCCGCTTTCGGCGCCGTCGGAGGTCAGAATCACGGCGCGGGTGCCGCGGGCGCCCAGTTGGTCGATCAGCTCCGGCGCCTTGTCGAGGGGCGAGCAGACCACCGCCAGATCGGGCGCCATCGGCAGCGCCGCCACCGTGCGGTAGGCGAGTACGCCCTCGACCGCCATATGCTCGGCCGTAACCGGCATGATCGGTCCGCGAAAACCGCCATGGAACAGGTTGCGCGCCATCACCGAGCCCGGACAGCGCGGCGTGCCGCCGATACCGACCAGGGCGATGGTCGCGGGACGGAGCAGGGCGTCGATGTTATGGATGGTCATGGCGACCCCGGTTGGTGGCGCAGGAGCGCGGCACGTCTGGAAACGTTCAGAGATGGCTGTCAGGTGACGGTTTCCCCCACCCCTTGTCAAGCCGCGGCATGGGGCGGGAGCCGGCCAGGCAGCGGCGGAAAAATGACGCCTCTTGACGTGCGCAGCAACCTATATGACTAATTGGCCGCTGGTGGTGCCCGCATATTGTTCGCCTAGCCAGGCTGCGGGGCCGTCTTGCTGAGGGGCGTCATGAATGTATAACCGGTTTGCAATCGATGAATGGGTGATTATTCCCATTGGTGATAAGAAAACATTGCTCGGGCGCGAGGTTGGCACCACGTCTTATCGTGTCACCAGCGAGGTCATTAAGATCGACACCACGAATCCGCCGCGCTGGGCCGCGACGAAGAGCGGATCTCATTATGATCTTCTCAACCGGGCGACCAGCATCGGCAAGTACGCTTATACGGCGGTTATGGATACATTGCTGAAGCGGGGCTATGCCGCCGAGGATGTCGCATATTTTCTTGTCGAGGCCGACCGCATCATCAAGACCTGTAACACCGAAGAGGTCATCAGCATGTTCTTGAAGTGAACGGGGTCTGGGGCCTGCGGCCCCAGTGGGGTCCAGGGGCAAAGCCCCTTGGTTGCCGAAGACAAGGCCAGGGGCTTCTGCCCCTGGACCTCGCCAAAGGCCGGCGGCCTTTGGAATCCGGGACTTAGGGCGTGGTGGCGACGCCTTCGGGCTGGCCGAGGACCAGGGTGGTGAATTTGGCCGGGTCGAGCAGGCGCTTGGCCACCCGCGCGACATCGGCAAGGGTCACGGCTTCGATCAGGCCGTTGCGGCGGTTGAGGTAGTCGATGCCGAGATTGTCGCGGCGGACCTGGAGCACCAGCCGGGCCGTCGCCGACGACGAGCTGAACTGGAGCGGGAACGAGCCGGTGAGATAGGTCTTGGCGTCGGCCAGTTCTTTTTCGGTGATGCCGCCCGCCGCCATGCGCGCCCATTCTGATTTGATCAGGGCCAGCGCCTCGCCGGCCTTGGCGTTCTTGGTCGAGCCGTTGACGATGATCAGCGCCGCGCGATCATACGGGTAGAGATAGCTGTAGACGCCGTAGGTCAGGCCGCGCTTTTCCCGGACCTCCTCGGTCAAGCGGGAGGAAAAGCCGCCGCCGCCGAGCACGTAATTCATGACATAGGCGGGAAACCAGTCGGGGTCGGCGCGCTTGACCCCCGGTTCGCCCAGCAGCAGAATCGACTGGGTCATCGGCCGCCGCATCACCAGCGTTTCGCCGCTGTGTTGGGGCTCGGTTTCGGCGACGACCAGGGGGGGGCACGACGTCGGCAGGGCGCCGAACAGCCGGTCGAGCGCCGGAGCCAGCGCCGATGGCGCGATATCGCCGGTCACCGAGACCAGCAGGCGATCGCGGCAGAAATTGGCCGCGACATAGCCACGCAGATCGTCGGCGGTCAGGCGGCTCACGGAGTCCACCGAGCCCAGCTCGTCGCGGCTGTAGGGATGGCCAGCGAATATCTGGGCGTAGAAGGCCTTGCGCGCCACCTTCGACGGGTCGGAGTCGCTCTGGCGGATTTCGCTGATCACCGCGGCGCGCACCCGTTCCACCGCGTCGGCGTCGAAGCGCGGGCGGGCCAGGGCCAGGGCCATCAGCTCCCAGGCCGAGTCCTGGTGCTCGGACAGGGTTCTGAGGCCGCCATAGAGGGTGTCCGGCCCGACCTGGAACAGCACCGAGCTGGCATCGTCCTGGAGTCTTTTGGCATACGCCTGACTGTCAAGATCGCCCGCGCCCTCGTCGAGCAGGTCGGAGGTGAGGTTGGCGAGGCCGCTCTTGTCGGCGGGATCGGCGCTGGCGCCGCCCGCGAAGGAGAATTCGACGGCGATCACCGGCACCTTGTGATCCTCGACCAGCCAGGCTTCGATGCCGCCGGGGCTGACTACCCGTTGAATCTCAAGGGCTTCGGCGGTGCGGAGGGGCAGCGCCGCCGAAGCCGCGACCAGGGCCAGGGCGGATACCAGCCGGCGGACGGTGCGGGCGTTCACCATGGCGTTCATTCTCCTTTGGCGGTGGTGGCGTCGGCCGGCAGCAATTGGCCGGTGACCCCGCCCTGGGCGCCGAGCACGGCGCGGGCGGCGGCATTGACCGCGGTGGTGGTGACGGCGGCGATGCGGTCGGGCCAGCTTTCGATGTCATCGATCGTGCGGCCGGTGGCCAGGGCCATGCCGATGGCGTAGGCCGGTCCCTGCAGGCTGTCGCGGGCGTAGACGGCGGCGGCGAGCATGCGCTTCTTGGCGGTGGCCACCTCTTCGTCGGTGACGCCGTCCTTCAGCAGCGTGTCGATCTCGGCGGTCAGGGCGAGTTCGGTTTTGCCGATCTCGCCCCCGGGCACCGGAGTGGCCTGGACTTCAAGGGTCGCGGCGCCGCGCGTGGTCGGGTTGTAGGACAGCCCGGCGCTCACCGCGATCCGCTGATCGACCACCAGGGAGCGGTTGAGGCGGCCGGTGGGGCCGCCGCTCATGATTTCCGTCAGCACCTCCAGGGCGTAGGCCTGATCGCTGTCGCCATGGGTGTAGGAGGGGGCGAGCACTTCCCGCACCACCGAAGGTTCGCGAATCTCGGAATCGTGCAGGATGATCCGGCGCTCGGCGGTCAGGGCCGGGACCTCGAAGCGCAGGCGTTCGGGCACCGCGCGGGCCGGAATCGCGCCATAGGTCTTCTCGGCCAGCGGCCGCAGCTCGGCGGCGTCGATATCGCCGCTCACCACCAGGATGGCATTGTTGGGCGCGTACCACGTCCGGTAGAACGCTTCGGCATCCTCCCGGGTCAAGCCCTTGATTTCATGCTCCCAGCCGATCACCGGCGTGCCATAGGGATGGTTGACGAACACCGTCGCTTCCAGCTGCTCCGAGAGGCGGTCGCCGGGCAGGTCGTCGGTGCGCTGGCGGCGCTCCTCCATCACCACGTCGCGCTCGGGATAGACCAGGGCGTCGGTGAGGCGGAGGTTGACCATGCGGTCGGCCTCCATGCCCATCACCAGCTCGAGGCGGTCGCGGGCGACATTCTGGAAGTAGGCCGTGTAGTCGAAGGAGGTGAAGGCGTTGTCGCGGCCACCGTTGCGGGCGACGATCTTGGAGAAGTCGCCGGGGCCGACGCTCGGGGTGCCCTTGAACATCAGGTGCTCAAGAAAATGCGCGATGCCGGACTTGGTCGGCGGGCAGTCATAGCCCCCGACCTTGTACCAGAGCATGTGGCTGACCACCGGCACCCGGCGGTTGGTTACCACCACCACCTGCAAGCCGTTGGCGAGGGTGAAGCTCTCGGGAAAATAGACGCCCTTGGCGACGGCGGGGGAGGGCGGCAGCGCCGTCGTGGCCAGAGTCAGGGCGAAGGCGGCGACAAGGCATCCGCGCTTGATGCCAAGGCGGAGAAGCGAGTCGGACAAGGGCGGTCTCCTGCGGGGAAAGGGCCGGCTGTTCTCAAGGCATTGGGCTACGGGCGAGTCGGAGCCCGGCGCCTGACCTTCAGGCGCCGGCGGCACCGCTCTAGAAAATCCCTTCCAGCGGCGCCTTGCGCTTGCGTTCGATGGTCGGCGTGCCGCCGGTGGTGACCGGCTTGCCGAGCGCGGCGTTGGTTTGCAGGCGCTTGGCCTCGGCGGCGGCGTCGACGGTGAAGGTCTGCGGTTCCTGCTTCTGCCAGAAGATCAGGCGATCGACCCAGCTCTTGTCGGCGTCCACGAGGTTGCGGGTTTCGGCGTCGATGGTGGCGCGGACGTTGGGCAGCGCGTTCTTCGCCCCGGCCTGGGTGAGAAACACCACCTCATCGGGACTGGCGGCCGACTTGACGCGCTCGGCGCCCGGCGCCTGGGTGATGCCGAAGACGGTGCTGGAGGCGGCCTGGATGGTGCCGATCTCCTGTGGCCGGGGCGCGCCGGGGCGAGGCGGCCGGAGATTGAAATCCGGCGGCAGGCTCAGGGGCGGCTGGGTGACCACGGTGAATTCGTCGGGGGGCGCGTGATCGAGCCCGAAGGTCTGGCGCCAGCCGCTGCATCCGGCCAGCATCAGCGAGCCGGCGGCAAGGCAGGCGAGCGTCGCCGTGAACCGCCGGGCGGCCGGCTTGCGGTCAAGGGGTGCGGTCCGTTCCATCTTCCTGCGTCCGTTCCCGTTCATGGCACTGCCTTAATGGTCTTGACTGGTCGCGCCGCGATCCGTTCCGATGGCGCCGGGGCTCCGGCAGAGTATTACGACATTTCCTGCTGGCCGAACAATCCATCAATGAGGATCAGCGCGACGCCGACGGTGATTGCGCTGTCGGCGATGTTGAAGGCCGGCCAGTGCCAGCTGCCGACGTGGACGTCGATGAAGTCGGCCACCGCGCCCAGCCGCACCCGGTCGATGATATTGCCCAGCGCGCCGCCGATCACCAGCCCGAGCCAGACCGCCGCCGCCGGTCTGGGATCGCGAATCATCCAGACCACCAGCAGGCCGATCACCGCCAGCGACACCCCGGCCAGGGCATAGGGCATGGCCTCGCCCGAGAACAGGCCGAAGCTGATGCCGTGGTTCCAGGTCATGACCAGATCCAGCCAGCCGGTGAGTTCGATGAACCGGGGCGGCTGCATCAGCTGGGTCACGACATACCATTTCACCAGCTGGTCGAGCGCGGCCATCGCGGCGGCGATGCCGAAGCCGAGGGTGAGGCGCGCGGAGGTGCTGCTCATGACACGGCTCCGACGCAGCGCGGGCACAGGGTCGGGTGCTCGGAATGCTCGCCGACTTCGGGCAACACCTTCCAGCAGCGGTCGCATTTGGCGCCGGAGGCCAGCTCCGCCACCGCCGCCACCCCCGGCGCGTCCTCCAGGGTGAAGGCGTTGGCCGGGGCGGGATCGGTGCTGATCCGCACCGCCGAGGTGATGGCCACGTCGTGGAAATCGCAGGTGGCCAGCAGCGCCGCGGTCTCGGCGTCGACATACACGATCGGATCGGCCTGGAGCGAGGAGCCGAACATCTTGTCCGCCCGCGCCCGTTCCAGCACGCCGGTGACCACCCGGCGGACCCGGCGGATGACGTCCCAGCGCCGGGCCAGCTTGTCGTCGCGCCACGCGCCCGGCACCTCGGGGAAGCTGCGCAGGTGTACGCTGTCCTCGGGAGCGCCGGTGGCGCCGGGCCGGGCCAGCCACGCCTCCTCGGCGGTGAAGCACAGAATCGGCGCCAGCCACGCGGTCAGGCACGAGAACAGCGTGTCCATCACCGTGCGCACCGAGCGGCGGCGCAGCTCTCCCGGGCGGTCGCAATAGAGCGCGTCCTTGCGGACGTCGAAATAGAACGCCGACAGCTCGACCGAGCAGAAGGTGTGCAGGGCGGTGAACAGGCTGTGGAAGTCGTACGCCTCGATATAGCGGTGTACGTCGGTGTCCAGCTCGGTCAGGCGGTGCAGGACCCAGCGTTCCAGCTCCGGCATGTCCGAGGTGTTGGTCACCCGTTCGTCCGGGGTGAAGCCGTCGAGTGCACCCAGCAGATAGCGCAGGGTGTTGCGCAGGCGGCGATAGAGATCGGCCTGGAACTTGATGATCTCGGGGCCGATGCGCATGTCCTCGGAATAGTCGCAGCCGACCACCCACAGGCGCAGGATGTCGGCGCCCTGCTGGTCGTACACCGCCTGGGGCGCGGTGACGTTCTTCAGCGACTTGGACATTTTGCGGCCCTGCTCGTCGAGCACGAAGCCGTGGGTCAGCACCGTGTCATACGGGGCGCGTCCGCGGGTGCCGCAGGATTCCAGCAGGCTGGAATGGAACCAGCCGCGATGCTGGTCCGAGCCTTCGAGATAGAGCGTCGCCGGCGAGCCCAACTCCTCGGCCCGGTGCTCGAGCACGAAGGCGTGGGTCGAGCCGGACTCGAACCAGACATCGACGATATCGAAGACCTGATCGTACGCCTCGGCGCTGTACGTGTCGCCGAGAAAGTCCTGGGCCGGGCGGGCGAACCAGGAGTCCGAGCCCTCGGCCTCGAAAATCGAGGAGATGCGCTCGAGCACCGCCGGATCGGTCAGCGGCTTGCCGTCGGCCTTGGCGGTGAACAGCGCGATCGGCACGCCCCAGGCGCGCTGGCGGCTGATGCACCAGTCGGGGCGGCCCGAGACCATGGCGTGAATGCGGTTGCGGCCCTGGGGCGGCACCCAGCGGGTGTCGTCGATGGCCTTCAGCGCCGTGCCGCGCAGGTCGTTCTTCTCCATCGAGATGAACCATTGCGGCGTGGTGCGGAAAATCAGCGGCGCCTTGGAGCGCCAGGAACAGGGGTAGGAGTGCTCCAGGGTGCCGCGGGCCAGCAGCCCGCCTTTCAGGGTGATGGCGCCGATCACCGCGCCGTTGGCGTCGCCCTTTTTGCCCTCGGCGGTGTAGACCGCGCGGCCGGCGAACAGCGGCACCCGCTCCAAAAAGCGGCCATCCTCGCCGACGGTTTCCGGAACCTCGATGCCCCACTTGCGGCCGAGCTGGAAGTCGTCCTCGCCGTGACCGGGGGCGATGTGAACGAAGCCGGTGCCGGTCTCGGTGGTGACGAAATCGCCCGGCAGCAGCGGTACCTCGAAATCGTAGCCGTCGCCATGCAGCGGATGGTGGCAAATCGTGCCGGCCAGCGCCTCGCCGGGCAGGCGGTGCAGCAGGTTCCAGTCGGCGATGCCGGCGGCGCTGGCGGTGGCGTCGGCCAGGGCGGTGCAGACCACCAGGGTTTCGCCCGGCTCGGCCAAGCTGCCCTCGGCGACGGTGTTGACCCGGAACACGCCATATTCGAAGCTCGGGCCATAGGCGACGGCGCGGTTGCCGGGCAGGGTCCAGGGGGTGGTGGTCCAGATCACCACTTTGGTCCCGGCCAGCTCCGGCCGCGACGGCTTGAGCACCGGGAAGCGGACATTGACCGTGGTCGAGACGTGATCGTGGTATTCGACTTCGGCGTCGGCGAGGGCGGTCTTCTCGACCACCGACCACAGCACCGGGCGTACGCCCTTGTAGAGCCCGCCATTGACCAGGAACTTGTGAATTTCCCGGACGATCTGGGCCTCGGCGGCGTTGGTCATGGTGGTGTAGGGCCGCACCCAGTCGCCGGCGACGCCCAGTCGCTGGAACTCGGCAGCCTGTATGTCGACCCATTTCTGGGCGAACTGGCGGCATTCGGCGCGGAATTGCAGGATCGGCACCTGATCCTTGTCCCGCCCGGCCTTTCTGTATGTCTCCTCGATCTGCCATTCGATCGGCAGACCGTGACAGTCCCAGCCCGGCACGTACGGTGCGTCGTAGCCCATCATCTGCCAGGAGCGGTTGATCACGTCCTTGAGGATCTTGTTGACCGCGTGGCCGATATGAATGTTGCCGTTGGCGTAGGGCGGGCCGTCATGCAGGATGAACTTGCGCCGTCCGGCCGAGGTCTCGCGCAGGCGCCGCTGCAAGCCGGTGTCGGCCCAGCGCTTCAGGAGTTCGGGCTCTTTGGTGGGCAGCCCCCCCCGCATGGGAAAGCCGGTGCGCGGCAGGAACACGGTGGGGCGATAATCACGGGACATGAG
Source organism: uncultured Rhodospirillales bacterium (assembly GCA_903856295.1). GTDB lineage: Bacteria > Pseudomonadota > Alphaproteobacteria > Azospirillales > Azospirillaceae > BOG-933. The sequence goes on from CAIOBP010000252.1 coordinate 17,217, forward strand.
GCGATACTGTCGGCAGGTTAACGGGATCGCGTAACGCGACGGGCGATGGTAGCAGCGCCGGCCTGCCGGTCAAAGTGCGAATGTGACGGTCGGAGTTATGAATCACCCCGGAGCCGGAGTCCTTGCCCCCGGCCCCAGGGCACCGGGACGGGATCAGCGGCGCGAGGGGCGGTCGTCCCACAGCAGCAGTTCGACCGCGAAGACCACGCCGAGAATGATGATCAGCAGGTTCACCGGTCATCTCCGGTGTTGGCGAGGTCGGCGACCCGGAATTGCAGTTCGGCGTAGTGGCAGAGCCAGCCGATCCGTTCCGCGGTGTCGGCGGCGCGCTCGGCCTTGCTCAGGGCCTGTTTGGCGAGGTGGCGCAGCAGGGCGTCGGGAGCCTGGGAAGCGAGGGCGGTCATGATGTGAATTCCTCTGTTTCCGGGAATGAACATGGTGGCGATCACCATTATTCCAGGGCAGGAGCAAATCCCATGCCGGGCGGTAACGCCGGGATTCCGCCGCGGTTCGGCAGGAAGTTCCAGGACGGAGCGGCAGTTTTTGCCGCGCCGGCCGCTCAGCTCCGGTTGCCGCAGCCGGTGAGGAACAGGTCGACGGCGGCGCGGACGTGGCGGTCGAGTTCGGCCTCGTCGACGCTGTCGCGCACCCCGAGCAGCCGGCACAGTTGCAGATGGCTGCGGATCATGCCGGCGAGCAGAACGGCGCCGGTGTGGGGATCGGCGACCGTGAGTTTGCCGCGGGCGGTGGCCCGCTCGAGGTAGCCGGCGAGCACGCGCAGGGTCGTCGCCGGCCCGGCCTCGTAGAAGGCGCGGCCGAGTTCGGGAAAGCGCGGCGTCTCGGCCACCACCACCCGGTAGGCGGAAAGCGCCTGGGGTGAGAGCACCAGTGTCAGCAGGGTGCGGCCGATGCGGAAGAGGGCCTCGCGCGCCGGCAGAGTGTCGACCTCGCCATCGTCGACAGTCGGGGCGATGCGGCGGCACTCGGTGGCGATGATCGCGGAAAACAACTCGGCCTTGCTGGCGAAGTGAGCGTAGAGCGTCGCCTTGGAAACCCCGGCCGCGCGGGCCACCGCCTCCATCGAGGTGGCGCCGTAGCCATGCTCCAGAAACAGCCGCCGCGCAGCCTGCACCACCAGTTCGGCCTTGGTGGCCGGCGGTTCGGCGGTCGGTTGGGCTGGCGCCATGGCGGGGTCCGGAGGGAGGAGGGGCGGGAAACGTCCGCCCTCTCTGACACAAGCCGGCCGGCGCCGCAATCGCGGGTGCCGGGAGTGTGCGTTGCGAAAAACGCAAAACTGAACCGTTCAGTTCAGCTTGACCGCCGAGTCGGTGGCGGGCATCCTCGCGGAGAACGATGGGCGGGGAGGCGGCGATGGCCGGAGCGGGGCGCAAGCGGGTGGTGCTGGGGGGGCTAGCCCTGGCGGCGCTGCTGGGGGGGGCGAACGCCGGCTGGGGCTGGTGGACCGAGGGCCGTTTCCTCGAGACCACCGAGGATGCCTATATCCTGGCCGACATCGCGCCGATCAGCGCCAAGATTTCGGGATATGTCCGCGACCTGCCGGTCGGGAACAATCAGCCGGTCAAGACCGGCGACGTGCTGGCGGTGCTCGAGGACAGCGATTATCGCGCCCGCGTCGATCAGGCGGCGGCGGGGGTGGCGGCCCAGCGGGCGGCCCTGGCCTCCAACGATGCGCGGCTGGCCTGGCAGCGTTCGGTGATCGAGCAGGCCCGCGCCGGGGTGGTCTCGGCCGAGGCCGAGTTGCGCCGGGCCGCGCTGGAGCTGGAGCGCACCCGCTCCCTGACCGCCGATGCCTGGGCGACCCGGCAGCGGCTGGAGGTGGTCACCGCCGATCACGCCAAGGCGGTGGCGGCCCTGAGCCGGGCCAAGGCGGCGCTGACCGCCGAATCCGATCAGCTGGGGGTGATTCAGGCCCAGCGCCGCGAGGTCGAGGCCGGGTTGCAGCAGGCCGAGGCGCAACTGGTGCTGGCGCGCACCGATCTCGGCCATACCGTGGTCCGGGCGCCGATCGACGGTGTGGTCGGCAATCGTCTGGCGCAACTGGGGGTGCTGGCCCGACCGGGCTTGCAGTTGATGGTGGTGGTGCCGCTGGGCGCGCTGTATGTCGACGCCAATTTCAAGGAAACCCAGCTGCGGCACATGCGGCCGGGACAGTCGGCGCGGGTCAGCGTCGACGCTTTTCCCGATCTCGACCTCGCCGGCACGGTCGGCAGTTTCGCCCCGGCCAGCGGGTCGCGCTTCAGCCTGCTGCCGCCCGAGAACGCCACCGGCAATTTCACCAAGATCGTCCAGCGGGTGCCGGTGCGGATCTTCCTGCCGCCCTCGTCCGGGTTGCGGCCGGGGCTGTCGGTGGTGGTGAGCGTCGATACCCGGGGAGGCGGCTGAGATGGACGGCAAGCCGGTCGGGTTTCGGGAGTGGGCCGGGTTTATGACCATGGTGGTCGGGATGTTCATGGCCATCCTCGACATCCAGATCGTTTCCAGCTCGCTGTCGGAAATCCAGGCCGGGCTCTCGGCCAGCGCCGATGAAATCAGCTGGGTTCAGACCTCCTATCTGATCGCCGAAGTGATCATGATCCCGTTTTCGGGCTTCCTGTCGCGGCTGTTGTCGACGCGGGTGCTGTTCTCGCTGTCCTGCGCCGGCTTCACGCTGATGAGCCTGGCCTGCGCCTGTTCCAGCTCGCTCGGCGGCATGGTGGTGTTCCGGGCGGCCCAGGGTTTCATCGGCGGCGCCATGATTCCGACCGTGTTCTCGACCTCGTTCCTGCTCTTTCCCGTGGAGAAGCGGCCGCTGGTCGGCGTGGTGATGGGGTTGGTCGCGACCATGGCCCCGACGCTGGGGCCGACGCTCGGCGGCTGGCTGACCCAGCATTATTCCTGGCACTGGCTGTTCCTGATCAACATCGTGCCCGGCTTGTTCGTCACCGTGACGGTGTGGAAGCTGGTCCATGTCGATCATCACGATTATTCGCTGCTGGACGGCTTCGACTGGCTCGGGCTGTTTCTGATGGCGCTGTTTCTCGGCAGCCTCGAATATGTCGCCGAGGAGGGGCCGCGCAACGAATGGCTGGAGGATCGCTCGATCCTGACCCTGACCACGGTGATGGTGGTTTCGGGCGCGCTGTTCTTTTGGCGGGTGCTGAGCGCGCGGAATCCGATCGTGCAACTGCATGCCTTCGAGGACCGCAACTTCGCCTTCGGCTGCATCTACAGCTTCATTCTCGGGGTCGGGCTTTACGGCTCGGTCTATCTGATGCCGCTGTTTCTGGCCCAGGTGCGCGGGTTGAACAGTCTTCAGATCGGCGTGATCATGATCGTCACCGGAGCCTTTCAATTCCTCTCGGCGCCGCTGGCCGGAGCGCTCTCCAAGCACATGGATTTGCGCCTGATGATGGCTTGCGGCTTCGGGCTGTTCTCGCTCGGTCTGTGGTTCAACAGCCAGCTCACGGCGGACTCCGATTTCAACGAGCTGTTTCTGCCCCAGGCGCTGCGCGGGGTGTCGCTGATGCTGTGCTTCATTCCGATCAACACCCTGTCGCTGGGCCGGCTGCCTCCCGACAAGCTCAAGAACGCCAGCGGTCTCTATAATCTGATGCGAAATCTCGGCGGGGCGATCGGGCTGGCCGTGATCAACACCCTGGTGCTCCATCAGGCGGCGCTGCACTTCAACCGGCTGGGCGAGCAGATCAATCTGGCGCGGCCGGTGGTTCAGGGGCTGGTCGATCAGCTGTCCGCCCGCTTCGATGCCCTCGGGCTGACGAACCCCGACGGGGCCGCCATGGCCACCCTGGTCCAACTGGTCAAGCGCGAGACCCTGGCCATCACCTATGGCGACTGTCTGCTGGTGATGGCCGGGGTGTTTCTGTTCGGCCTGCTGACCATGCCGATGATTCACAGCGCCCGCCCGGGCGGCAGTGGCGGTGGGCATTGAGCGCGGGGGAGCGCGGGGGCTAGCGGGGCCGCAGTTCGGTGGTGGCGAGGGGGGCGCCGGCGCTGACGGCGCCGAGGGCGACCATCGAGCCGCTTTGCCAGGATTGCACGAAATCGCCGTAATAGGGCGAGAGCGGATTGCCCGACTGGCCGGTGGCGATCATGAACAGCGACTGATCGAGATCGGCGAGATTGTAGACGGCGCGCAGGCCCGGCCCGTGAATGTCGGCGAAGGGCGCCTCCTCGTCGGCGACCGCGCTGGCGCCCTGGTTGAGGGTGAAGGCGTCGCCGTCGGCCGGAACCCCGAGGGCGAACAGCCAGCCCAGGCCGGGAACCCGCCGGAACAGCGGATGGGAGAGCGCCGCCTGATGCTCGTCGCCCCAGCGCCACCCGGCCGGGTCCTGACCGTGACGGGCGGTCAGCTCGCTCACCGCGGATTCCAGGCTGGTGCGCAGCAGGTCGGAGCAACTGCGGGAGGCGGGGCGGCCGGGCAGATCGCACCAGGCCGGGGTTTCGGTCAGGATGTGCTCGACCACCCGGGGATGCAGGCCCCAATACTCATGGAACATCGGCCCCAGCCGTTCGGCGAACAGCGCCCGGTTCAGCTCGCGCAGCCACCATGAGAAGATCAGCGGCGCCGGCTGGTCGCGCCGGACTTGCAGGTTCCAGGAGCGGAGCAGCGCCACCGCCTGCCGGGCGGTGCGCGAGAAGGTGTCGGTATCCGCGCCCGGCTGGGGCAGCATCAGGGACAGCAGGCGGCGGGCCGGCAGATTGGCGATGTCCTTCTGCATGGCCACGCCGCTGGTCACCGAATATGGCCCGGCCTTGTCGAGCAGGCTATTGATCCGCTCGAAGCGCGCCGGATCCGGCCAGCGCGCCGCCAGCAGATGCGGATAGTCCGGCCCGGCCGGAGCATTGTTGGCGTTGACGAAGCGTCCCGAGGCCGGATTGACCGCCTGGGGCAGCGCCTCGAAGGGCACGGTGCCGGTCCATTCCCAGGCGCCGCTCCAGCCCGGCACCGGCAGCAGGCCGTTGCCGCGCGTCCGGACCGGCACCAGACCGGGCGAGATGAAGCCGATGCTGCCGCCGGTATCGGCGTAGAGGAAATTGACCTGGGGCGTCTGATACAGGCGCAGCGCCGCCGTGAAGCCGCTCCAGTCGCGGGCGCGGTTGAGGCGGAAGAACGCTTCGGAGCTGGTGTCGGCACCGGACAGCCCGGTGAAGGCCAGCGCCATGGCGAAGCCGGGGGTGGTCTTGGGGTTGGCGAGCGGGCTATCGTCGGGCAGGATCGGGCCATGCCGGCTCGAGCGGATGGTCACGGTCTGGCTGCTGCCGTCGCGCAGCCGGATGCTCTCGGTGCGAACCTCGAACGGCACCGCGCCGAGAGGGGAGTCGTAGCGCGCCGGATCGTCGCCGTTGATGCGTTCGACGAACAAATCCTGGGTGTCGCTGCCGGTCGAGGTCGCGCCCCAGGCGATGGTGCCGTTGTGGCCGAGCAGGTGAAACGGCACGCCGGGGACGGTGGCGCCGGTCAGGGTCAGCTCCGGGGTTTCCAGGCGGGCGAGATACCACAGGATCGGCGCTTGCAGGCCGAGATGGGGGTCGTTGGCCAGCACCGGCTTGCCCGTAGTGCTGTGGGCGCCGTCGACCACCCAGGCGTTGGAGGCGGTGGCCGGGCCGAGCGGCGCGGGCAGGGCGGCGGCGACGCGCTCGGCGAGGGCGGCGAAACGCTCCCCGGTCGCCCCCCCGGCGTCGGCCAGGGTCGCGGGGCCGCCGCCGGGCGGAAAGATGTCGTTGAGCTGGCGGGTGGTCAGCACCGGCATCAGGCGCGAGCGCAGCAATTCCTCACGGAAATTGCCGCTGAGCTGGAGCGCCTGGAGCTTGCCCCAGACCAGCGTGTCGGCCGGGCGCCACGGCTCCGGGCGATAGGCGAGCAGCTGGAACTCGACCGGCAGCGGCCCGGTCCAGGTGTCCAGGCAGAAATTGACTCCGGCGGCGTAGGTGTCGAGAGCCATGCGCACCTCGGGGGCGAGAGCGGCATAGCTCGATTCGGCGAGGCGGTAGAGGCCGAGGGTGCGCATCGAGCGATCGGAGCGCAACGCCCAGTCGCCGAGCGCGCCGGGCATGATTTCCGCCAGCCGGCCGGCCCCGAGCCGGCGGGTCATGTCCATCTGCCACAGTCGGTCCTGGGCGTGAACGTAGCCCAGCGCGAAATAGGCGTCGTTCATGGTCGCGGCCTGGATGCGCGGCACGGCGTGGATGTCGCGGACGATCCGCACCGGCGCGCTGAGATCGGTCGCCGTCAGGGTCCGGCCATAGTCGGGCAGGCCGGTGAGCAGCCATCGCCAGCCGCCGGCCAGAACCAGGGCGGGCACCACCAGCACGATCACGACCGCCGCGATGGCGGGGCGTTTCAGTCTGCGCATGGCCCGTTTTCGCCCTTCCTTGCTCCCGGACAGTCTCAGGACGCAGCTTACCCCCGGTGGGCGGGCGGGAGCAAACCGGCAGCGCCGACAGGCCGGGCGCCGGCGTCAGTCGGCAAGGCCGCTCTCGGACAGGCCATCGCCATCGGCCGGGTCTTCATTCGAGCGGTAGTCCTGCAAGCGGGTGGCGCGCAGGCCGCGCACGCCGTGGCTGTCGATCAGCCGCTGCCAGGACAGGAACTCCTCCACCGACAGCGTGTAGCGCCGGCAGGCTTCGTCGAGACTGATCAGTCCGCAGCGGACGCCCTCGACCACCTCGGCCTTGCGCCGCATCACCCAGCGTTTGGTGCCGGGCGGCGGCAGATCTTGCTCGGTCATGGGCAACGGGCCCGAACGCAGGGCTTCCTGTCCGCCCGAGGAGCCGGGCGGCGCGATGGGGGATGATGCTGTGCTGCGGCCAGACGGCAGGCCGATATTCCGGGAAGACATGGGGGCACTCCACCCAGCCAGGGAATTCGTCGCGCCAGGGAATTCGTCGCGATGGAGCCGAGCTTAACCATGAGCGTTTAACAAATGCCTAAACCCGGCCTGCGTCAGGTTGTCCTCCCCGGGCCGACGCCCGGATTTACTCCCTAACGGCCGGCGCCACTTTTCCGGCGGGCGGGATGCTGATCAGTGGTGTTGCGCTCATGCTGGCGGGCAGCACGATGGTGGCGGTGCCGCCGCTGCGCGCGAACAGCCTGAGCGATTCGTTGGCCTCGTGCTGGAGGTATTCCGGAGTCAGGCTGTGATTGATCGCCTCGTTGGCCTTGGCGATGCCCACCGCTTCGGTCAGGCGGATTTCCGCCTCCTTCTGGGCGATCTTGGTGCGGATTTCCATGGCTTCGAGTCGCTTCTGCTGGTTCACCGCATCCTGGATCGCCTGTTCGATCGCGGGATCGGTGACCACGGTGCGCACCACCACCCGGGTCACCTGGAAGGTTCTGGGGTCGTTGGCGTCCAGCTCCCGTTGCAGCCGCGCCTCGACATGGGCGCTGATTTGCTCCCGCTGCTGATGGACCTGGAGGCTGTTGATCATGGCCACCTCCTGGTAGATGGCGTTGCGCGCGAGGGTCTGCACCAGCCGGTAGCAGGGTCCCATCACATGGGTGCTGTCGGCCAGCGCTTCGCTCTGGTTGGCGTATTTGATCACCAGGGGCGCCACCCGGCCGGGCATGACGCGGTAATAGACCGTGACGTCCATGTGCCGGATGAACAGATTGTCCGCGGCCTTGGGGGTCAGGTTGTCGATCAGCACCGCGATTTCCTTGGTCGAGTATTGATCGACCGAGGCCAGCGGCGCGGCATAGAGGCCGGGCTGGATTTCCTGCATCGCCACCGTGCCCCACCGGGTTTCGATGCCGACATTGCCGGTCTCGATGGTGCCCACCGTGGCGGCGGCGAGGGTGACGAGAGCGATGCCTCCGGTCACGATAACGTCCAGCCATGGTCCGAGCTGCATGGCGAGTGCGGTGAACATCGGTGTCCTCCGTTGGCGGCGGGAAACGCGGAAAATCCGGCCGGCCGGGGCGGGGTTCCCAGCCGATCGTCGCAGGGTGGCATGGTTCCGGGGCGTCGTCCAGCCTTGCGATTTTCTCCGGGAGACTCTTTGTTCTGGGCTGAGGCCTCCGGATTCTGCTAACACGGTCCGTTGACTGCGGGCCGGAGCAACCGGGTGATCGGGACTGTGGAGGCGGTGGTGCGGTATCCCAGGGTCATGGACGGCAGCTTGATGTCACGGTGTTTTTCCCGGCTGCTCGCGGCCGCGCTGGGCGTTCTGGCCTATTCGGGCGCCGTCGCCGCCCAGTCCCTGCCGCCCTCGGTCGCGCCCGGGCGTTTGGAGCAGCGCTTCGAACGGCCGGCGACGCCCCAGTCGCTGCCGCCGGTCGAATTTCCCGCTCCCGAGCAGGCGCCAGCGCCCGACAAGGCCGGCGCGATCCGGCTCGTGTTGCGGGATCTGGTGTTCGATGGCGGCACGGTCTATGCGGCGGCGGAGCTGCTGCCGCTGTATCAGAGCCTGCTCGGCCAGCAGATTTCGCTGCTGGACCTCTACAAGGTCCGCGACGCCATCACCGCCAAGTACCGCAGCGAGGGCTATGTGCTGTCGCTGGCGGTCATTCCGGCCCAGCGCATCGCCGGCGGCGTCGTCCACATGGCGCTGGTCGAGGGCTACGTCAGCGTCGTGCGCTTCGAGGGGCCGTATACCGACGGCTTCGGCATCCTCAACGATTATGCCAGGCGAATCCGGGAGGCGCGGCCGCTGCGTTCGGCGGTGCTCGAACGTTACGTCATGCTGATGGACGATTTGCCGGGAATCTCGGTGCACACGGTGCTCAAGCCGGCGAAGAGCGGCGAGGCCGGTTCCGATCTCACGGTGGTCATCGAGCGCAAGCCGGTGGGCGCCAATGTGACGCTGGACAATCGCGGCACGCCCTCGGTCGGTCCGTTCCAGCTCGATGCCTCGGTCGACCTGAACGATCAGTTCGGAGTGTTCGACCAGACCTCGATCCGGGGCATCATCGCTCCCCACGTCGACGAATTGCGCTATCTCGATCTCAGCCACACCGAACTGCTCGGCCTGGATGGCACCACCTTGGTCGTCGGCGCCCGGCGCAACTGGTCGATTCCCGGCAGCACGGTCGCTCAGTACGGGATCAAGAGCGAAAGCTCGACGTTGCACACCGGTCTGGCCTATCCGCTGATCCGCAGCCGCTCCGAAACCCTGCGGCTGACCGGCGACTTCACCCTGCGCAACAGCTGGACCCACGCCAACGGCGCGCCGATCAGCACCGATCGCGTGCGGATGGTCAGCTTCGGGACCAGTTGGGACATCTCGGACTCCTGGCAGGGCAGCAACCTGTTCCAAGCCGGATTCGGTCAGGCCGTCGGCGGCATGGGCGCTTATGTTTCCGACAAGAGCCGGCTGGACACCCAGCTGACCTTCTCCAAGGTCACGGCCTCGGCGCAGCGGGTGCAGCCCTTGCCCGGCAATTTCAGCGTGCTGTTGGCGGCGGACAGCCAGTACACCCCGAATAAGCTGGTTTCGGCGGAGCAGTTCGGTGTTGGCGGCAAGACCTATGGCCGGGGCTTCGATTCTTCGGCGATTACCGGCGACAAGGGCGCTTCCTACAAGGGCGAGCTTCAATACACCCCGGGTGTCGAGGCGACGTGGCTGAAATACGTTCAGTTGTACGGTTTCGGAGATTACGGCAAGACCTGGAATTACGTCGACGACCGCAGCGAAACCTTTCAATATCTCGGTTCCGCCGGTGGCGGTCTTCGTCTTGGTCTGGGTGAGCGGGTGAGCGGCAATGTCGAGTTCACCACGCCGCTGACCTGGAAGACCACCACCAACGAAAATCCGGGATCGCGGGTCTATTTCAGTCTGTCGGCCCGGTATTGAACGCCCCGCCTGTTTTGGCAGGGCCTTTCCATTCGGTGCAATCGGCTAGCGGGAGAGCGAAGTGAGCAAGGTCCGCCGCGTCATAACCGAACTCGCGTTGCTGGGAGCGGTGGTGTGCTTCTCCCTGGCGCTGCCGCGTTTCTTCGTGCCGGTCGCGGCGATCGAGAACTGGATCTCCGATCTTTTCGCCGTGTTCACCACCGCGCCCGAGTCGCAGAATCAGGATGTCGTCGTTCTCACCCTCACCGAGGACACGCTGGCGCAGTTTCCCTATCGCTCGCCGGTGGATCGGGCCTTTCTGGCCGAACTGGTTCGCACCGTCGATCGGGCCGGCGCGCGGGCGATCGGTTTCGACGTGCTGTTCGACCAGCCGACCGAGCCCGAAAAGGATGCGCTGCTGGCCCAGGCCTTCCGCGATGCGAAGTTGCCGATCGTCGCCGCCTGGGCCGGTGCCGGCGCCGGTCTGACTCCGGCCCAGAGCGCCTATCTCGCCGATTACACCCGGCCAGTGCATCCCGGCCTCGCCAATTTGCGCAAGGATGACCGTGACGGCACGGTGCGTGAAATCCTGGCCCCCGAGGAGGGCCGTTACTGCCTGCCCTGCGAGGTGGCCCGGACCATGGGCAAGGCGGTGCCCGGGGATACGGCGCCGATCGTCTACCGGCGCGGTCCCGACGCCGCCACTCCGGCGATTCCCGCCTATCCGGCGCATATCGCCGCCGCGCTGCCGCCCGAATGGCTGCGGGGCAAGGCGATCATGGTCGGCTCCGATCTGCCCCAGGAGGACCGTCACCGCACGCCGTTCGCCGCCGCCTTCGGCAATCGCGAGGGCACGATTCCCGGGGTGTTCATCCATGCCTTCGCCCTGGCCCAGTTGATCGACGGCCGCGCCCGGCCGTCCTGGACTTTCACCGACGCCGCGGCGCTGACCGCCGTCACCGCCGGGGCCGGAATGGCCATCGCGGCGTTGTCGCTGCCGCTCGTCGCGACTCTGGGGCTGGCGCTCGGAGCGCTGGCGCTGCCCTGGGTCGGCGGCTTCCTCCTCGCCTATGCCGGGGGACCGGTGGCGGCGCCGCTGGCGCCGTCGCTGGCGTTGGTGCTGGCGGTCGGGTTCGGCAGCGTGCTCGCCGGGCGGCGGCGGCTGGCCGAGACCCGGTTCATCGAGTCGGCGTTTCAGCGCTACGTCTCGCCGGCGGTGCTGGCCGAGATCAAGGCGGATCCGGGCAAGCTGCGTCTTGGCGGCGAGCGGCGCGAGCTGACCTTCGTCTTCACCGACATCGCCGGCTTCACCACCCTGTCCGAGCGCCTGCCGCCGGATCAGGTGGCGGCGCTGCTCAACAGCTATCTCGACGGCATGAGCGCGATCGTGCTCACGCATCTCGGCACCATCGACAAGTTCATCGGCGACGCCGTGGTCGCGCTGTTCGGCGCGCCGGTCGCCCACGAGGACGATCCCGACCGCGCGGTATCCTGCGCTCTGGACATGAACGCCTTCGCCGCCCGTTTCCGCGCCGAGCATGCCGAGGCCGGCTTCGGCCAGACTCGAATCGGCGTCAACAGCGGCCCGGCGGTGGTCGGCAATTTCGGCGGCAGCGCCCGCTTCGACTACACCGCCATCGGCGACACCGTGAACACCGCCGCCCGTCTCGAAGGTCTCAACAAGTATCTCGGCACCTCCATCGCCGTCGGGGGCGAGGCGATGGGGCGTTGCCACAGGCACCGCTTTCTGCCGGTGGCCGAGGTGGTGCTCAAGGGCAAGCATGTGGCGATTCCGGTGTTCCTGCCCCTGACGCCCGATGCCGACGAGGCTTTTTGCGCAGCCTACCGTGAGGCTTACGCCAAACTCGTGGTCTCGGACCCGGCCGCGCCTACCCTGCTGGCCGCTCTCGCCGAGCGCTGGCCCGACAGCCCGCTGCCGGCGCTGCACCTCAAGCGCCTCGCCAAGGGCGAGACCGGCGCCGTCATGGTCATGGAAGACAAGTAGCGCCGAAGGCCAGGGCGCCGCCCTGGACCCGCCAAAGGCCGGGGGCCTTTGGATACCCTAGACTTTGGGGCGGAAGGCCTTGATCACTGCCGGGTTGGTTTCCAGGAGCGGGCCGCCGATCAGGTCGATGCAGTAGGGGATGGCGGCGAACACCGCGCCCAGGCATTCGGCGATCGCCGTCGGTTTTCCGGGCAGATTGAGGATCAGGCTGCGGCCGCGAATGCCGGCGGTCTGGCGGGACAGGATCGCGGTCGGCACCGATTTCAGGCTGGCGGTGCGCATGGCCTCGCCGAAGCCGGGCATCATCTTGTCGCACACCGCCTCGGTCGCCTCGGGGGTGACATCGCGCGGCGCCGGGCCGGTGCCGCCGGTGGTGACCACCAGCGGGCAGCCGCAGGCGTCGCACAACTCGGCGAGGGTGCGTTCGATCTCGGGCTGTTCGTCGGCGATCAGGCGGCTTTCCGGCTGCCAGGGCGTGGTCAGGATGCGGTTCAGCTCCTCGATGATCGCCGGTCCGCCCCGGTCGACATAGACGCCCTTGCTGGCGCGGTCGGAGATGGTGACGATGCCGATCCGGACGATGCTCATATGCCTGCGCTCCTGAAACTCTTTCCCGCCGCCGCCGCGATCCGTTACCATCGGCGAGCGCCACCACTATAGTCGCAGGACGCCGATGAAGCTGCTCTATTTCGCTTGGCTGCGGACCAGGATCGGGTTGGCCGGAGAAGAGGTCGACCCGCCCGCCGGGGTGCGCGACGTCGCCGGCCTGCTGGCTTGGCTCGCCGGGCGTGGTCCCGGTTACGCGGCGGCGCTGGCCAATCCGGCGCTGGTCCGGGTCGCGGTCAATCAGACCTATGTCCGTCCTGGCCATCCGCTGGCGGCGGGGGACGAGGTCGCCCTGTTCCCGCCGGTTACCGGAGGCTGATCCGCCATGACCGTACGTGTCCAGATCGAGGATTTCGATGTCGGCGCCGAGTTGGAGGCGCTGGGGCGGGCCGATGCCGGGATCGGCGCCGTGGTCAGCTTTCTCGGGCTGGTGCGGGAGTTGGCCGGGGCGGCACCGCTGGTCGCCCTCGAGCTGGAGCATTATCCCGGCATGACCGAGCGCGAGCTGGAGGCGCTCGAAGCCGAGGCCCGGCGGCGCTGGCGGCTGTCGGGCTGCCTGATCGTGCATCGCCACGGCCGGTTGGCCCTGGGGGATCGCATCGTGCTGGTGGCGGTGGCCAGTCCGCACCGCGCCGATGCTTTCGCCGCCTGCCAGTTCCTCATCGATTGGCTGAAGACCCGCGCCACCTTCTGGAAACGCGAGGAAACCGCCGAGGGCGGCCGCTGGGTCGACGCCCGCGCCGAGGACGACCAAGCCGCCGCCGCTTGGGAGTAGGGCGACGCTCGGAAATAACCGCTCTGTAACTATTTGTTTTTAGAGCGCCGGGGTACGGAGGCGGCTGTCTTCGCGCAGCTCGGCCCAGGATTCCGCCGCCCGTCTGACCGCCTCGGTCAGGTCGTCGGCCGTGCGGTAGCCGTGGGCTTCGTCCATCAGGCTGGGAATCAGGCTGAAGAACAGGCATTCCCGGACCAGACTGCCCGGAACGCCGCGCGCCGCGCCCTCCTGGTCCAGGTCGAGCAGAATCTCTCCGGCCAGATTGATCGCGGTGTCGCTCTGCTCCGGCGTGGGGCCATTGGCGTTGGCGGGCTTGAGGCAGCAGATGCGGCTCATTGCGTGCTCTTGTGCTCCGTTCCTCATGAGGTCGACTCCCGGCGCCGTTCGGGCGCGCTCCATCCTCACCGGTATGGTACCAATGTGCGGATTCCGGAGGCGAGAGGGTATTGGTAAATGTGAGTACGCACTGATGATTACAGCGGCCCCGGCCCGGGCTCGCGGCTACCGGTTTTGCAGGGCGATGCGGACGGCCTGGGCACGGTTGGCGGCGCCGATGCGGCGGTACAGGCTGCGCAGGTTGGCCTTGATCGTGACCTCCTGGAGGCCGATGCGGCGGCCGATTTCCTTGTTGGTCAGTCCCTCGACCACCAGGGCGAGAATCTCGCGGTCACGGGGCGAGAGGCCGTCGAGCGGCAAGGCGGCGCGGCCGTTGGCCTCGCGACCGCCGGTGTCGGAGTCGGCGCTGTAATCATCCTCGGCGATGGCGCTGGAGGGCAGATAGGTTTCCCCCGAGAGCACGAGCCTGAGGGCGTTGACCATCGCCGCGCCGCTCACGGTTTTGGAAATGAAGCCGGAGGCCCCGGCCTGAACCGCGCTCAGCACGGTCTCCCGCCGGGAATCGCCGGAGAGAATCACCAGCGGCACGTCGGGATGCTCGCCATGGAGGGCCTCGACACCGCGCATGCCGTTCATCCCCGGCATCGAAAGGTCGAGCAAAATCAGGCGCAAATCCTGGGCTGAGGTTGCGGCGCCCTGGGTTTCGCTGAAATTGGCGGCTTCAAGAATGGCAACGTCGTCCCCCAATTCTCGCAGGAACGGTTTCAACCCCTCACGAAGCAGCTTGTGATCGTCGGCAACTAGTATTTCCAGCATGTGTTTATTCTGAGTCCTCCCAAGCCATCCTGACGAGGGGATCGCGCCTGGATAGTAACCCGCCAGATTCTTCCTATCCGCGAGTATATCACCATCCCCGATTATCCTGCCAGCGATATCGCTACCGGTCCCGGTTCGTGATGTCCGGGTATTCCCAGTTTGTCCCCAGTTCGATTGACAGGGCGGGGGGCAAATCCTATGGTGCCTCGGGTTCCGCCGGCCAAAGGGTGACCGATGAAAGTCCTTGTTCCCGTCAAGCGTGTCGTCGACTACAACGTCAAAATCCGCGTCAAGCCGGATGGTTCGGGCGTCGAGACCGCCAACGTCAAGATGTCGATGAATCCCTTCGACGAGATCGCCGTCGAGCAGGCGGTGCGCCTCAAGGAGGCCGGCACCGTCACCGAGGTGATCGTGGTCAGCCTGGGCATTCAGGCGGCGCAGGAAACCATCCGCACCGCGCTGGCCATGGGTGCCGACCGGGGGATTCACGTGGTCACCGATCTTGAGCTGCAGCCGCTGGCGGTGGCCAAGGCGCTGAAGAAGATCGTCGAAACCGAAAAGCCCGACCTGGTGATTCTGGGTAAGCAGGCCATCGACGACGACTGCAACCAGACCGGCCAGATGCTGGCGGCGCTGCTGGGCTGGGCCCAGGGGACCTTCGCCTCGAAACTGGAGATCGCCGGCGGCCACGCCACCGTCACCCGCGAGGTCGATGGTGGTTTGGAGACGCTGCGGCTGACCATGCCGGCGGTGATCACCGTCGATCTGCGCATGAACGAGCCGCGCTACGCCTCGCTGCCCAACATCATGAAGGCCAAGAAGAAGCCGATCGCGGCGATGTCGCCGGCGGATCTCGGCGTCGATCTGGCGCCGCGCCTCAAGACGCTGAAGGTGGCCGAGCCGCCCAAGCGCCAGGGCGGGGTCAAGGTCGCCTCGGTCGAGGCGTTGGTCGAGAAACTCAAGAACGAAGCGCGGGTGATCTGACATGGCCATCCTGGTTATCGCCGAACATGACAACGCCGCGCTCAAGTCGGCGACTCTGACCACCCTCGGCGCCGCCGCCAAGCTGGGCGGGGACGTGCATCTGCTGGTTGCCGGCTCCGGCTGCGCCGCCGTCGCCGAGGCCGCCGCCAAGGTGGCCGGCGTGGCCAAGGTGCTGCTGGCCGACGCGGCGGACTACGCCAACGGTCTCGCCGAAAATCTGGCGCCGCTGCTGGTCGGGCTGGCCCGGGGCGGGTACAGCCATCTGCTCTTTCCCGCGACCTCGGCCGGCAAGACGCTGGCGCCGCGGGTCGCCGCCTTGCTCGATGTCGCCCAGATTTCCGAGGTGATCGCCATCGACGGTCCCGACACCTTCCAGCGGCCGATCTACGCCGGCAACGCCATCGCCACCGTGCAGTCGGCCGACGCCATCAAGGTGCTGACCGTGCGCGGCACCGCCTTTCCGGCGGTCGCGGCCACCGGCGGCGGCGCCACGGTCGAAGCGCTGGCTTCGGCGGGGGATGCCGGCCTGTCGGTGTTCGTTGGGCAGGAGCTGTCGAAGTCCGAGCGTCCGGAGCTGACCTCGGCCCGGGTCGTGGTGTCGGGCGGGCGCGGCGTCGGGTCGGCCGAGAACTTCAAGGTGCTGGAGGCGCTGGCCGACAAACTCAACGCCGCCATCGGCGCCTCGCGCGCGGCGGTCGATGCCGGCTACATCGCCAACGACGCCCAGGTCGGGCAGACCGGCAAGGTGGTGGCGCCGGAGTTGTACATCGCGGTCGGCATCTCGGGGGCGATTCAGCATCTCGCCGGCATGAAGGACTCGAAAGTGATCGTGGCCATCAACAAGGACGAGGAGGCGCCGATCTTCCAGGTCGCCGACTACGGTCTGGTCGCCGATCTCTTCAAGGCGGTGCCGGAGCTGACCCAGTTGCTGGGATAAGCCGGTTCGAAAAGCAGAGGTTGTGCCATGATTGAGAAGATCGGCGTTATCGGCGTCGGCCAGATGGGGACGGGAATCGCCCAGGTCTGCGCCGTCGCGGGCTATCAGGTGCGGTTGCTGGACATTTCCGCAACCACCCTGGCCAAAGCCGCCGCCAAGATCGCGGCCAACCTCGAACGCCAGGTGAGCAAGGGCAAGCTCAAGCCCGAGGAGCGCGACGCCGCCTGCGCCCGCATCGTCACCGGCACCGACTACGATGTCTTCGGCGATTGCGATCTCGTGGTCGAGGCGGCCACCGAGAACGAACCGGTCAAGCGCGAAATTCTCAAGAAGCTGTGCGTGCATCTCAAGCCGACGGCGTTGATCGGCACCAACACCTCGTCGATTTCCATCACTCGGCTGGCCGCCGTCACCGACCGGCCGCAGAAGTTCGTCGGCCTGCACTTCATGAATCCGGTGCCGGTGATGCAGTTGGTGGAGATCATCCGCGGCATCGCCACCGACGAGGACACCTTCGCTCAGGCCAAGGATGTGGTGGCCAAGCTGGGCAAGACCGCCGCCAGTGCCGAGGATTTCCCCGCCTTCATCGTCAATCGCATCCTGCTGCCGATGATCAACGAGGCGATCTATACCCTCTATGAGGGGGTGGGGACGGTCGGGTCGATCGATCTGGCGCTGAAGCTCGGCGCCCATCACCCCATGGGGCCGATGCAACTGGCCGATTTCATCGGTCTCGACACCGTGCTCTCGGTGATGCAGGTGCTCTACGAGGGGCTGGCCGACAGCAAGTATCGCCCGTGCCCGCTGTTGGTCAAATATGTCGAAGCCGGCTGGCTCGGCTGCAAGACCGGCAAGGGGTTTTACGACTATTCGCAGGACCCGCCGGTGCCGACGCGGTAGGGGGGGAAGGGGCTCAAGGTCAGGGCGCTGCCCTGGCCTGCCAAAGGCCGGGGGCCTTTGGAAACCGGCTTTATAGGGGGGTGAAGGTTTTGCCCCAGGTGGCCCGTTCGATGGCGCGGCGGGAGAAGGGCGCGGCCTGATCGTAGGCGCGGGTCCGGTTGTCGGAAACCAGCAGGTTCGAGTGGTCGGGGACGCAGTAGGTCCGGCTGTCGGGCCACTGGTCCCGGCCGTAGCTTTGGCCGTCGGCGCCGGCAACCAATGTCCGCAGGCCCTGGGCGGCCAGAAAGCGGCTGAACCCGGTGTGGCCGCATTCGAGGCTCAGGGCGTCGCGTTTGTCGGTCGGAATTGGCCGCTGGCCGGTGAAGGCGGTGAACAGAGCGCGCCGGACCAGAAAGCCATTCGACCGCAAATGCGGGTTGGGGAAGCCGGGAAACCAGGATCGGCCCTGAAGGGACTGCTTGGGATAGCGCAGCAGATAAAGCCGCAGCCCGGCGGTCAGCCCCTTGAGCGCCCCCTTGTGTCGCCAGTAATCGGCGATGGTCGGCGCCAGAAAGCGAAAAACCGGGATGTTGGTGCCCCAGGAACCGGTGGCGCCCACCGCTCCGACATCCTGCGCTTCGGCGGCCCGGTGCAGATGCGCCAGCCAGCCATCGGCGCAAATCCGGCTGTGGCTGTTGAGGCAGCACAGCCAGGACTGATCCAACAGGCCGGCGGCACGCGTGTAGGCGCCCCAATCCAGCCCGTCGTCTGGGAGCCCGATCACCCGCGCCGCCGCGTCGCGCGCCCGGTGCTCGACGGTCTCACGGCCCGCAATCCCGTCCCAGCCCTTGAGAATCACCACCAGCTGGTGGGGGTGCTCCGCCGGATGGTCCTGATAAGACTGAAAAAACGCCTCGGCGGCTTCCAGGCCGGCCCCTGTGCCGCGCGCGAGATACACAACCGCCGTGTCGTTCTCCGTCACCCCGAGCACTCCAAGAAACACCGGTACCGGGGTCCGGGGCCGCCGGCCCCGGCGGCGATCAGGGGCCGCAGCTCCTGACCGCCGAAGGTTCCCGCCGTCTTACGCCGCCGGGTTGGTCTTGACCGTGAAGTTATGGTGCGCCTCGATATAGCGCACGGTGCCGGTCTGGGAGCGCATCACCACCGAGTGGGTGTAGGCGCCGCCGGCGAAGCGGCGGACACCGCGCAGGAAGCTGCCGGTGGTGACGCCGGTGGCCGCGAACATGACATTGCCGTGGGCGAGATCGTGAATCTCGTACTTGCGGTTCAGGTCCTTGACCCCCCACTTGGCGGCCCGGGCCTTTTCGTCGTCGTTGCGGAACAGCAGCCGGCCCTGCATCTGGCCGCCGATGCACTGCAACGCCGCCGCCGCCAGCACGCCCTCGGGGGCGCCGCCGGAGCCGACATACATGTCGACGCCGCTATCGGGCTGGGAGGTGGCGATGACGCCGCTGACGTCGCCATCGGTGATCAGCTGAATGCGGGCGCCGGTCTCGCGCACCTTGGCGATCAGTTCACGGTGACGGTCGCGGTCGAGGATGCACACCAGCAGGTCGGAGACCTCGCAGCGCTTGGCCTTGGCCAGACTGCGCAGATTGGTCATCGGGCTCTCGTCGATGTCGACCACGCCCGCCGGCAGGCCGCCGCCGACCGCCAGCTTGTCCATGTAGACGTCGGGGGCGTTGAGGAAGCCGCCCTGATCGGCGAACGCGATCACCGCCAGCGCGTTGGGGCCGCCCTTGGCGGTGATGGTGGTGCCTTCCAGCGGGTCGAGCGCGATGTCGACCCGAGGACCCTTGCCGAGACCGACCTTCTCGCCGATGTAGAGCATCGGCGCCTCGTCGCGCTCGCCCTCGCCAATCACCACCGTGCCGTCGATATAAAGGCTGTTGAGGGCGGTGCGCATGGCGTCGACCGCGGCCTGATCGGCGGCCTTCTCGTCGCCCCGGCCCATAAGCAGCGAGGCCCGCAGCGCCGCGGCCTCGGTGACGCGAACCGCTTCAAGCGCCAGATTGCGGTCCATCCTCATATCTCCAGACATCCTTGTCGTCTCCCGGCTGGTCTTGTTTAAGAGGGGGTCAGAATTGTTCGATTCGAATCATGCGCGGCGGTTCGAGCAGCGAGTCCTGCTCGGCGATGAGCGCGAGCGCGCGCTGCATCGACGCCTCCTCGGCATCGTGGGTGGTCAGCACCAGCGGCACCTTTTCGCCCGGCGAGCGCTCGTCCTGGAAGACCTTGGCGATCGAGACCCCGGCCTCGCTGAGCGCCTTGGCCACCGCCGCCAGCACGCCGAGCTGATCGCGGACCATCAGGCGCAGATAGTAGGCTCCGGTGCGCACCGACAGCGGCGCCGGCTCGAGCGGATCGAGCGCCGCCACCGGCACCCCGAACGCCGCCGAGGCGCGCCCGGCCGCGATATCCATGACGTCGGCGACCACCGCCGAGGCGGTGGGGGCGGAGCCCGCGCCCCGTCCGACCAGCATCACCTTGTCGACGAAATCGCCGACGATGGTCACGGCGTTGAACACGCCCTCGACTCCGGCGATCGGCGCGTCCACCGGCACCAGACAGGGGTGAACCCGCTGCTCCAGCACATCCCCGGAGCGCCGGGCGATGCCGAGCAACTTGATGCGGTAGCCCAGAATCTCGGCGTATTTCATGTCGAGCGCCGAGACATGGCGGATGCCCTCGACATTGGCCGGAGCGAAGCGCACCGGGCAACCGAAAGCCACCGAGGCCAGAATCGCCACCTTGTGGGCGGCGTCGATGCCGTCGATGTCGAAGGAGGGATCGGCCTCGGCATAGCCCAGGGCCTGGGCGTCGGCGAGCACGGCGTTGAAATCCAGCCCCTCCTTGCGCATCCGGGTCAGGATGTAGTTGCAGGTGCCGTTGAGGATGCCGTGGACCTCGAGAATGCGGTTGGCCGCCAACCCCTCGCGCAGGGCCTTGATCACCGGAATGCCGCCGGCCACCGAAGCCTCGAAGCCCAGGAACACGCCCTTGCTCTCGGCCAAAGCCGCCAACTCGGCGCCGTGATAGGCCAGCATCGCCTTGTTGGCGGTGACCACGTGCTTGCCGGCCCCGAGCGCGGTCTGGCAGACCTTGAGCGCGATGCCGTGGGCGCCGCCGATCAACTCGATCACCAAGTCCGCCTCGCACTCGGCGGCCATGGTCACGGCGTCGGGATACCAGCGGAGTCCGGTGAGATCCAGGTCGGGCGGCGCCACCAGCGCGCTCACCGCCACCAGTTCGACCCGGCGGCCGACTCGCTTTTCGATCAGCCCGGCCTGCTGCTGCAACAGCCGTACCGTGCCGCCGCCGACAATGCCCAGCCCGGCGACGGCAACCTTGAATGAAGAGGTCATGACACTACCTTGCTCCGCGGATCGGAAATCATCTGGGCCCGAGTCGCGGGATCGGCGGCGGCCAGCGTCGTCGCCGTGCTGCTGGAGAGGAACAGCTTGATGTTGCGGCAGGCCTGACGGATGCGCTGCTGATTCTCGACCAGGGCGAGCCGGACGTGGCCATCGCCATATTCACCGAAGCCGATGCCCGGCGACACCGCGACCTTGGCGTACTGGAGCAGCGCCTTGGAGAATTCCAGCGAGCCCATATGGGCGAACTGGGGCGGAATCGGCGCCCAGGCGAACATGCTGGCGGGTGGGCTCGGCACCTTCCAACCCGCCGCGGCCAGCCCCTCGATCAGCACGTCGCGGCGCGCCTTGTAGAGCGCGCGGATTTCGGCGACGCAATCCTGCGGGCCGTTGAGCGCCGCCGCCGCCGCGACCTGGATCGGGGTGAAGGCGCCGTAATCGAGATAGCTCTTGATCCGGGCCAGAGCCCCGATCAGCTTCTTGTTGCCGACCGCGAAGCCGATGCGCCAGCCCGGCATGTTGTAGGTCTTGCTCATCGAGGTGAACTCGACGGTGACCTCGCGCGCCTCCGGAATTTCCAGCACCGAGGGCGGCGGCTTGTCTTCGAAATAGATTTCGGAATAGGCGATGTCCGAGAGGATATAGATGCCGTGCTTGCGGCAGAACTCGACGATCGGCCGGTAGAAGTCGAGATCGACCACCTGGGCCGTCGGATTCGAGGGGTAGTTGAGCACGAGGGCGATCGGCTTGGGCACGCTGTGCTTCACCGCCCGCTCCAGGGTCTCCATGAACGAGTAGTCCTGGCCGACCGGCATGTGGCGAATCGCGGCGCCGGCCAGGATGAAGCCGAAGGGATGAATCGGGTAGCTGGGATTGGGCACCAGAATCACGTCGCCGGGGCTGGTGATCGCCTGGGCGAGGTTGGCCAGCCCTTCCTTCGAGCCGATGGTCACCACCGCCTCGGACTCGGGATCGATCGCGACGTTGAAGCGGCGCTTGTAGTAGGCCGACAGCGCCTTGCGCAACCCGGGGATGCCGCGCGAGTTGGAGTAGCGGTGAGTCTTGGGATCCTGCACCGCCTCGATCAGCTTCTCGACGATGTGCGGCGGAGTCGGCTGGTCGGGGTTGCCCATGCCGAGATCGATGATGTCCTCGCCGGCGGCGCGGGCGCGCGCCTTCATGGCGTTGACTTCCGCGAACACGTAAGGAGGCAGTCGCTTGATGCGGTGGAATTCGAGGTCGCTCATTGGTGCTCCGGAGCCTGGATAGCCCGTTTCTCTCTCGTCGGGCAATTCGGATCGATACTGTCGGGCGGATACTGCGATGCCCGACATGTCTTGATGCCCGACATGTCTTATGGCGCTTCGCGGCGAGGGCCGGTCCCGGCGCCTTTCATCTCACATTCTGCGAGTCTCCGAAAGGTGCCGCAGCCGGAAAATGATCAGCGCTGCCCTCTCTTTTTATCGGCGTCCTTGACCGTCGCGGCCTTTGCGCCGGGGGTGGGGGGCGGCACCGGCGGCTGAGGCGCCACCGCCTTGAGGGCCGCGTCGGCGGCGCGGGCGGCCTCGCGGTC
>CAIOBP010000253.1 GCA_903856295.1 uncultured Rhodospirillales bacterium
GGCATCAACAGCTTGGTCCAGGCAGCCAAGGCCAAGGCACGGGGATACCGCTCTACCCGCAACCTGGCCGCGATAATCTACCTCGTCGCCGGAAAGCTAGAACTCAAGCTACCCACGTGAAACAGCGAAGAGCCAAACTTTCCGATGTGGGGGATCGATGTTGCGATCCAGGACGGTTTGGACCGGCTAGATCTGGGCATTGGAATCTTTGATTGCACCTTGAAGCTGGTTTTTTGCAATCGTTCGTTTGGCGCCGTTCTTGGATACAGCCAAAACATGATCGAAACCAACCTGGGGTGTGCGGATGTTACCGAGCGCCTGAAGGTTCACGGCGCGCGCCTGGAGGTCCGCGAACAGCTCCTTGTCGGTGGCGGTTTGCTGATGACCTGCATCGACCGCGCGGAAGCCGTATCCGGCGGCACCGGCGCCTGGGGCTCGCCGGCTCTGGATGGCACCGCGGAGTTCTGGTCCGGCGACTGGAGCTGGGAGACCGGACCCGACCTTCGCCTGTCGGCCCTTTCGGATGGCTTCGAGGCGCTGACCGGGGTGGCGCGCGCGCGCGTGCTCGGCCGTCATCTCGGGCTGATCGGCGGCGGCCGGGCGGATCCGGCGGGATGGGAGCGGCGGGTCGGCGATTTCCGGTCGCGGCGGCCGGTGCGGGATATCCGCCTCGCCTTTCCCGCGACCTCCGGCGAGATGGTGCTGGTGACCATGGCCGGCACGCCGCGCTTCGATCTTGACGGCGGGTTTCTCGGCTATCGCGGCGTCGGCTGGATGGTCGCCGGCATGGGCGCCGGCCACACCGAGGTCCACGAGACCCAGATCCGCCTGGAAACCGCGATCGAAAGCATCTCCGAAGGCTTCGCGCTCTTCGACACCTCGGATCGCCTGCTGTTGTGGAACTCCCGTTACGCCGAGACCTTCTTCAGCCCGGCCGACCGGGTGGCTCCCGGCCGCTCCTTCGAGGCGGTGATCCGGGGCGTCGCCGGGCGCGGGGTGTTCTCCGAGTCGGCGGGACGCCAGGAAGACTGGATCGCCGAGCAGATGCGGCGCCACCGCGTCCCCCACGGGCCATCGTTTCTCAACCACTGCAACGGCCGCTGGAGTCAGGTCAGCGAGTATCGCACCCGCGACGGCTGCACCGTGGTGGTGGTCGCCGACGTCACCGCGCTCAAGCTGACCGAGACCACCCTGCGCAAGCTCTCGATGGTGGTCGAGCAAAGCCCGGCCTCGGTGGTGATCACCGACGTTCGCGGCAATATCGAGTACGTCAATCCCAAGTTCATCGATGTCACCGGCTACAGCGCCCGCGAAGTGGTCGGGCTGAACCCGCGCCTGCTGCGCTCCGGCCACACCAGCCAGGAGCAATACCAGCAGATGTGGGAGACCATCCTCGCCGGCAGAGAATGGCGCGGAGAGTTCCTCAATCGCCGCAAGAACGGCTCGACCTATTGGGAATCGGCGCAGATTTCGCCGATCAAGGCCGCCGACGGCACCATCACCCACTTCCTGGCGGTCAAGGAGGACATCACCGTCCGCAAGGAGTACGAGGAGCGGCTGCTGCGCCAGGCCAACTACGACGACCTGACCGGCCTGCCCAACCGCCTGCTCGCGTTCGACCGCTTGACCCAGGCGCTGGCGCACAGCCGCCGCGACGGTGCGATGGTGGCGCTGTTGTTCATCGACCTCGACCGCTTCAAGGAGGTCAACGACACGCTGGGCCACGCCGCCGGCGATCAGTTGTTGCGCGAGACCGCCGACCGCATCCGGAGCTGCCTGCGCGACGAGGACACCATCGCCCGTTTCGGCGGCGACGAGTTCATCGTCATCCTGCCCAGCCTCAAGACGCCGATGCAGTCCGAGGTGGTGATCGGCAAGATCGCCGATGCCTTCACGGTGCCGTTCCGGCTGGAGGGCAACGAGATCTACAGCACGGTCAGCATCGGGGTCACGGTGTCGCCGCTCGACGGCAGCGATGCCCAGATACTGATGTGCAACGCCGACTCGGCGATGTATCAGGCCAAGGCCGACGGCCGGGCGACCTACCGGTTTTTCACCCAGCAGCTGAACAATCGCGCCCGCGCCCGGATTTCCATGGATTCGCGACTGCGCCGGGCGCTGGAGCGGGACGAGCTTCACCTGTGCTATCAGCCGCTGGTCGAGGTCGCGAGCGGCGCCGTGATCGGCTGCGAGGCTTTGGCGCGCTGGCGCAACCCCGATCTCGGCGATGTCGCGCCTTCCCAGTTCATTCCGCTGGCCGAGGAGACCGGGCTGATCGTGCCGATCGGCGCCTGGGTGCTGGAGACCGCCTGCCGCCAGATGCGCGAATGGCTGGATGCCAAGCTGAAGATCGACTACATCTCGGTCAACGTCTCCTGCCGCCAGTTCCGCACCGCCAACCTAGTCGCCACCGTCGACGGGGTGCTGCGCAAGACCGGGCTGCCCGCCGCCCGGCTCAGGCTGGAAATAACCGAGAGCCTGCTGATCGAGGATGTGCCGCGCACCGCCGCCATCCTGCGCGAGCTGGTGGAGATGGGGGTCGGGTTCGCCGTCGATGATTTCGGCACCGGCTATTCGTCGCTGTCCTATTTGCGCCGCTTCCCGCTGCACTCCCTCAAGATCGATCGGTCGTTCATCCGCGACGTCACCGTCAACGAAGACGCGGCGGCACTGACCGAGGCGATCGTGGCCATGGCCCACCGGCTCAAGCTCAAAGTGGTGGCCGAGGGCGTCGAGACGACGGGACAACTCGAGTTTCTGCGCGGCTGCGGCTGCGACATGGTTCAGGGCTTTCATACCGGACGGCCGGTGCCGGCGAAGTCGTTCGCCAAACAGCTGCCTCCAGCCCCATAATGGCGCGCCCACCCCTGCGTGACCCGCCCGAAGCCATCTCCCCCGAAAGTCCTCCATGGAGCGCGCCCCCTCTCGCCTGCTGATGCCCGATGCCCCGGCGCTGGTCGCCGGGTCGCGGCATGCCGTCCGGCTCAGTCCCGAGGGCGAGGTCGAAACCCTGGAATTCGCCGCCGCCGCCCGCCGTCTCGCCGCGGCGCCGACGCTGGTCTGTCATGCTCCGGCGCTGGCGCGGCGGCTCGGCCTCGGTCACGACCGGCTGAACGTGTTCGATGTTTTGGAGCTGTTCGCCTTCGTCTGTCCGGCCCGCTTCTGCCTGCCGACGCCGCGCGGGCTCGCCGAGTTTCTCGAGCTGCCGCCGCCGGCCGATCTCGCCGCCGAGGCGCTGACCCTGATCCAGGCCACCGAAGCGCTGCTGCAACGACTGAGCCAGCCGCGTGGCGAGGAGCGCTCGGATCCCGTGGCCTTGGCCTGGGCGCTCGGCACGGTCGGCTGGCGCTGGGCAACGCCGGTGCTGGCGGCGCTGGGGGCGCCGGGCGGCCCGGCCAACAAATTCGCCGAGGCCGGGCTGGGGGTGTGGCGCCGTCTGCCCGAATGGTCGGTGGAAGCGCCCGAGCCGCCGCCGGCCCAGCAGCCGGTGGAACCGGCCGAGGCGAGGCGGCGGCTGTCCGAACTGGTCCGGACCCGGCGCGGAGCCGGTACCGCCGAGGCCCGGCCCCAGCAATCGGATTATGCCGACGCCCTCTCCGCCGCCTTCGCGCCCCGGCCCGATGCCGGGGTGCCGAACATGGTGCTGGCCGAGGCCGGCACCGGAGTCGGCAAGACCCTGGGCTATCTCGCTCCGGCCAGCCTGTGGGCCGAGAAGAACCGGGGCACGGTGTGGATTTCCACCTACACCCGCAACCTTCAGCACCAGATCGACGACGAGCTGGACCGGCTCTATCCCGACCCCACGGTCAAGGCGCGCAAGGTGGTGCTGCGCAAGGGCCGGGAGAATTACCTCTGCCTGCTGAATTTCGAGGAGGCGGTGCGGATGAGCGGGCTCGACCCGCGCTATCGCATCGCCCTCGGGCTGGTGGCGCGCTGGATCGCCGCCACCCGCGACGGCGATCTTCAGGGCTCCGACTTTCCCGGCTGGCTGGTCGATGTCCTCGGGCGCCCCGGCACCCTGGGTTTGGCCGACCGCCGGGGCGAGTGCATCTTTTCCGGCTGCGAGCACTATAATCGTTGCTTTATCGAAAAGAGCGTTCGCCGCGCTCGACGCGCCGATATCGTCATCGCCAATCACGCCCTGGTGATGATCCAGGCCGCCCAGGGCGGCGGCGACGACAGCTGGCTGCCGACCCGCTATGTCTTCGACGAGGGCCATCACGTCTTCGATGCCGCCGACAGCGCCTTTGCCGCGCATCTTACCGGACTCGAAACGAGAGAGCTGCGGCGCTGGCTGCTCGGCGCCGATGCCGATGGCCGCGGCGGCGGCCGGGCGCGCGGCCTGCGCCGCCGCCTGGAAGACCTGATCGGCGACAGTACCCGCGCCGCCGAATTGATCGACGAGGTGCTGCAAGCTTCCCGCGCCCTGCCCGGCGATGGCTGGCGGATGCGGCTGGCCGCCGACACGCCCAACGGCCCGACCGAGCGCTTTCTCCAGGCCGTGCGCCGACAGGTGCTGGCGCGTTCCGGAGGAAGGGACTCGCCCTATAGTCTCGAAACCGAAACGATGCCTCTGGGCGAAGGCGTTCCCGAGGCGGCGGCGGCGCTGGCCGAGGCGCTGGGCCGGCTGGCCCGGCCCCTGACCGACCTCGGTACCACCCTGGCCGAACTGCTGGAGGACGAGTCGGCCAATCTCGAATCCGAGCAGCGGCGGCGCATCGACTCCCTGGCGCGCGGGCTCGCCCGGCGCACCGACCAGACCGTGCGGCCCTGGCAGGCGATGGTCCAGGCGCTGGGGGCGCCGACGCCGGTCGGCTTCGTCGATTGGTTCGGGCTGGAGCGCATGGAGGGCCGCGACGTCGATGTCGGCATGTATCGCCATTTCGTCGACCCGACGCTGCCGCTCAGCCAGGTGGTGCTCGGCACCGCCCACGGCCTGGCCATCACTTCGGCGACCCTGACCGACGGCAGCGGCGACCCCGAGCGCGACTGGCAGGCGGCGGAGTTGCGCACCGGCTCGGTCCATATGGCGCGGCCGGCGTTGCGGGTGGCGGTGCCCTCGCCCTTCGACTACCCGGCGCACACGCGCGTCCTGGTGGTCAATGACGTGCGCAAGGACGATCTCGGGCAGGTCGCCGCCGCCTATCGCGAGCTGTTCCTGGCCGCCAAGGGCGGCGCCCTCGGCCTGTTCACCGCCATCAGCCGCCTCCGCGCCGTGCACGCCCGCATCGCCGCGCCCCTCGACGATGCCGGCCTGCCGCTCTACGCCCAGCATGTCGACGGCCTCGACGTGGCCACCCTGATCGACATTTTCCGCGGCGAGGACAGCGCCTGTCTGCTCGGCACCGATGCCGTGCGCGACGGCGTCGACGTCCCCGGCCGCTCGCTCCATCTGATCGTCTTCGACCGCGTGCCCTGGCCCCGCCCCGATATTCTGCACAAGGCCCGGCGCGCCCATTTCGGCGGCAAACGCTACGACGACATGCTGACCCGCCTGCGCCTGAAGCAAGCCTTCGGCCGCCTGATCCGCCGCGCCGACGACACCGGCGTCTTCGTGCTCCTCGACCCGCTGATGCCCAGCCGGCTCAATGGCGCCTTCCCGCCGGGGGTGGAGGTCCAGCGGGTCGGGTTGGCCGAAGCGGTACGGATCACGCGGGGGTTTCTGGGGTAGCGGCTGCCATCGCCTCCTGAACCAGCGCCTCGGCGGCCTCGATGTCGGCGTCGGTCAGCATGGGGAAGAGGCGTTCGCGGTCCTTGCCTTTGGCAAGTCGGCCCTGGTTGTTGAGGCAGAGCTTAACCAGCAGCGTTACCTTGCTGTGGGGAACGCCGTCCAGCCGGTCATCGACGGCACGGAAAGCGCGGTCGAAAAGGGCGAGGTAGCGGAACTCCTCAGGCAGGTCCTTGCGCGCCGTCTCGATGATCTTTTCATAGAGATATTCGGCAACGGTAGTGAAGTCGAGAAAGCGATAATAGTCCAGGGTGTCGTTCAGCACCTCGATTTCGCCCCCGACCAGCCCATCCTTCCACTGCCAATCAATGAAGGGCAGGATGGCGGAGGAAACCGACTCGAGGGCGGCGTCGTATCCCCGCATGTCCCGCAGCATCGCCGCGGAAACTGGGAAGATGGTGCCGGGCGGGGTGATACTGTGA
Source organism: uncultured Rhodospirillales bacterium (assembly GCA_903856295.1). Lineage (GTDB taxonomy): Bacteria > Pseudomonadota > Alphaproteobacteria > Azospirillales > Azospirillaceae > BOG-933. The sequence goes on from CAIOBP010000253.1 coordinate 6,151, forward strand.
CGGGAGAGAACGTGATGAATGAGAAAGCGGTGAATGCGGCCGTTTCCGTCTTCAAACGGGTGGATGAAGACGAACCCAAAAGAGATCAGCGCAGCAGCAATGATTTGGTCGAGCGCAGTCCGAAGCGTTCTCGCAGGCCCATCTGGCCGATGTAGCGCTCACCGGGACTGAGGCGGTAGAGCATGGCGGCTTTCTGGTCGTCAAAACGACGTCAAAAATGAGTGAGAAGCGTCAAAAACGTTTACGTGACCCAAAAAAATTTTACAATCGACGTCCCAGCCAAAAAAATCGTTACGATGACTCGGGGGAACCGCCTTCCCCCGAGTCGCTCGGTACGCTTACTTGCCCTTCTTCAACAGCTCCAGCACCTTCTTCGCCGCGACCGGAATGTTGGTGCCCGGTCCGAAGATGGCGGCGACGCCGGCCTTGTAGAGGTGGTCGTAGTCCTGGGGCGGGATGACGCCGCCGGCGACCACCAGGATGTCCCCGGCGCCCTGCTTCTTCAGCTCTTCGATCAACTGGGGCATCAGGGTCTTGTGGCCGGCGGCTTGCGAGGAGGCGCCGATGACGTGAACGTCGTTTTCGATCGCCTGACGGGCGGCTTCGGCCGGGGTCTGGAACAGCGGGCCGACGTCGACGTCGAAGCCGATGTCGGCGAAGCTGGTGGCGATGACCTTGGCGCCGCGGTCATGGCCGTCCTGGCCCATCTTGACCACCAGCAGGCGCGGGCGGCGGCCCTCGGCCTCGGCGAAGGCGGCAACCTCGGCCTGGATGGCCTTGAAGCCTTCGTCGGCGGCATAGGCGGCGCCATAGACGCCGGACACGGTCTTGCTCACCGCGTTGTGCCGGCCATAGACCGTTTCCAGGGCATCGGAGATTTCGCCGACACTGGCCCGGGCTCGAGTCGCCTTCACGGTCAGGTCGAGCAGATTGCCCGAGCCATCGGCGGCGGCCGCGGTCAGGGCGGCGAGAGCGGCCTTGGTCGCGGCGTCGTCGCGGCTGGCCCGCATCTTCTGGAGCCGGGCGATCTGGGAGTCGCGCACGGCGCTGTTGTCGATATCGAGCACGTCGACATCGGAGGCGTCGGCCTTGGAGACCTTATACTTGTTGACCCCGACCACCACCTCGTCGGTGCGGTCGATGGCGGCCTGACGGCGGGCGGCGGCCTCCTCGATCAGCAGCTTGGGCAGGCCCGACTCGACGGCCTTGGTCATACCGCCCATGCCCTCGACCTTGGCGATCAGCTCGTCGGCGGCGGCGACCAGGCTGGCGGTCAGCGACTCGACGTAGTAGGAGCCGCCGAGCGGATCGACCACCTTGGGAATCCCCGACTCCTCGGCGATGATCAGCTGAGTGTTGCGGGCGATGCGCGCCGAGAAATCGGTGGGCAGGCCGAGCGCTTCATCAAACGCGTTGGTGTGCAGCGACTGGGTGCCGCCGAGCACCGCCGCCATCGCCTCGATGGTGGTGCGGATGACGTTGTTGTAGGGGTCCTGCTCGGTCAGCGACACGCCCGAGGTCTGGCAATGGGTGCGCAGGGCCAGCGAGCGCACATCCTTGGGATCAAACAGGCGCTTCATGTGGCGCGACCACAGCAGGCGGGCGGCGCGCAGCTTCGAGACCTCCATGAAGAAATTCATGCCGATCGAGAAGAAGAATGACAGGCGCGGCGCGAATTCATCGACCTTCAGCCCCTTGGAAAGGGCGGAGCGGACGTATTCCAGGCCATCGGCGATGGTGAAGGCCAGTTCCTGAACCGCAGTCGCCCCGGCTTCCTGCATGTGATAGCCGGAAATCGAGATCGAGTTGAACTTCGGCATGTTGCGCGCCGTGTACTCGATGATGTCGGCGACGATGCGCATCGAGGGCGTCGGCGGATAAATGTAGGTGTTGCGGACCATGAACTCCTTCAGAATGTCGTTCTGAATGGTGCCCGCGAGCTTGTCCTGGGCCACGCCCTGCTCCTCGGCGGCGACGATGTAGCCGGCCAGCACCGGCAGCACCGCCCCGTTCATGGTCATGGAGACCGACATCTTGTCGAGCGGGATGCCGTCGAACAGCACCTTCATGTCCTCGATCGAGTCGATGGCCACGCCGGCCTTGCCGACATCGCCGACCACGCGCGGATGATCGCTGTCATAGCCGCGATGGGTGGCAAGGTCGAAGGCCACCGACAGGCCCATCTGCCCGGCGGCCAGATTCTTGCGATAGAAGGCGTTGGAGGCCTCGGCGGTCGAGAAGCCGGCATACTGGCGGATCGTCCAAGGCCGGTGCGCATACATGGTGGCGCGCGGACCGCGGGTATAGGGCGGGAAGCCGGGCAGCGTGTCCAGCTCCAGCCCCTCAAGATCGGCGGCGGTGTAAAGCGGCTTGACGGTCAGCCCCTCGGGGGTCTGCCACAGCAATTGGTCGACCGTACCGCCTTTGCCGATATCCTTGCCGGCCAGCGCCGTCCAGTCGGTAAGGGTCTTTTTTGGAAACTCCGTCATCGCCGCCATCCTCAGAAATAAAGCCCGACATCGCAGCCGTGTTAGCATGACGCGAGCGCAAAAAAAACACGGAATAGCGGCCCAGCGTCACGGTTTGCCCTTGGTTGGGAGCGAACCGTCAAGAAAGACCACCCGCCCGCGACAACCCAGGCGCCCGATCAGAGCGCTTGTGACGGGATTGATAGATTATGCTATCAAATGGCGACATCTTATTATTAAACGTCCCACCGTGAGATCATCAAAATGACGGCCATCATCGGGCACGACTCCGTCGTAAGTTCTGAACGAACCTACGAGGTTGAAGGGAGCGCGCGCCCCCTTCTGCTGTGGCAGGCGGCGTTAGGATATTGAACGGCACATACAATCGTGTGCATAATCACGTCACTGATTACGAAGCCCTCGAGTGCTCCCGATGACCGCTCCAGCCTCAGATGCCCCGCCCAGCCGCCGCGAAACTCGGACCTATCGGGTCGGCGAGACCTCCCATGATTTTTGTCTGAGCGGCGCCGATTGGGCGGCGTTCGATGATTTTTGCAAGCGTGAAACGCTTTCCGGTGAGCAGGCCTGTGGCCGGGCGGCGTTGCGAGTCCCCGGGGAAACCCTGACCGACAAGGTCGTCGGCTTGCTGACCTCGTATTTCAAAGACGCCACCGAGCGCAATCCGCCATCGTCGGATGGCTTTTCGGAGAGCGACGACGCGGCGCCGGGGCCTAGCGCCGCTCTGTGTGCCGGGTTCGACGCGGTGGGTCGGAGGGGGTAAAAAGGCCAGGGCTCCGCCCTGGACCCGCCAAAGGCCGGGGGCCTTTGGAAACCGCCTCTTTAGCGCTTGCGGGGGTCGAAGGCGTCGCGGACCGCCTCGCCGATAAAGATCAGCAGGCTGAGCATGCCGGCAAGAACGATGAAGGCGGTCAGGCCCAGCCAGGGCGCCTGGAGGTTGTTTTTGCCCTGGGCCAACAACTCGCCAAGAGAGGGTGAACCGGGGGGCAGGCCGAAGCCGAGGACGTCGAGGGCGGTCAGGGTGGTGATCGAGCCGTTGAGGATGAAGGGCAGGAAGGTCAGGGTCGCGACCATGGCATTGGGCAGCATGTGCTTGACCATGATCGTGATGTCACCCGCCCCCAGCGCCCGCGCGGCCCGGACATAATCGAAATTGCGCGCGCGCAGAAACTCGGCGCGCACCACCGGCACCAGCGACATCCAGCTGAACAGCAGCAACAGCGCCAGCAGCCACCAGAAGTTGGGTGTGACGATGCTCGACAGGATGATCAGCAGATAGAGCGTCGGCATGCCCGACCAGATCTCGATGAAGCGCTGGAACCAGAGATCGACCAACCCGCCGAAGAAGCCCTGGACCGCTCCGGCCGCGACCCCGACCACCGAGGAAAACAGGGTCAGGGTCAGACCGAACAGCACCGAAATGCGAAAGCTGTAGATCAGCCGGGCGGCGACGTCGCGTCCCTGATCGTCGGTGCCCAGCCAGTTGGCCGCCGAGGGCGGCGCCGGGGCGGGAACCGGCAGATCGTAATTGATCGTCTGGTAGGAGTAGGGAATCAGCGGCCAGACCATCCAGCCCTTGCCCTCGATCAGCTTGCGCACGAAGGGATCGCGATAATCGGCGTCGGTGGCGAACTCGCCGCCGAAGGTGGTCTCGGGATAGCTGGCGAACACCGGCAGGTACCAGCCGCCATCGTAGCGGACCAGCAGCGGCTTGTCGTTGGCGATGAACTCGGCGAACATGCTGAAGCCGAACAGCCCCAGGAACAGCCAGAGCGACCACCAGCCCCGGCGGTTGGCGCGGAAATTCAGCAGCCGGCGGCGGGTCAGCGGCGTGATGCGGATGCCCAGGAAGCGATCTTCGGCCATCAGCTCCGGCCCTCGAAATCGATGCGCGGGTCGACCGCGACATACATCAAATCACCGATCAGATTCATCACCAGCCCGAGCAGAGTGAAGAAATAGAGCGTGCCGAACATCAGCGGATAGTCGCGGGTGATCGCCGCCTCGTAGCCCTGAAGCCCCAGCCCGTCGAGGGAGAAGATCACCTCGATCAGCAGGTTGGAGGTGAAGAGCAGATGAACGAAAGCGGCGGGAAAGCCGGCGATCACGATCAGCATGGCGTTGCGGAAGACGTGGCCATACAACACCCGGCCCTCGGTCAAGCCTTTGGCGCGGGCGGTGGTGACGTAGTGCTTGTTGATTTCTTCCAGGAAGGAATTCTTGGTCAGCATGGTCAGGCTGGCGAAACCGCCGACCAGCAGCGCCGTCACCGGCAGCGCCAGATGCCAGAAATAATCGAGAATCTGCCGGTACCAGGGCAGCAGGGCGAAATCGTCGGAGACCAGCCCGCGCAACGGAAACCACGACAGATAGCTGCCGCCGGCAAACAGCACGATCAGCAGCACGGCAAAGAGAAAGCCGGGAATCGCGTAGCCGACGATGACCACGGCGCTGGTCCAAACGTCGAAGGAGGAGCCGTCCGAGATCGCCTTGCGGATGCCCAGCGGAATCGAAACCAGATAAATCAGCAGCGTCGTCCACAAGCCGAGCGACACCGAAACCGCCATCTTCTGCAACACCAGATCCACCACCCGCTGGTCGCGGAAGTAGCTCTTGCCGAAATCGAACACCAGATAATGCTGCATCATCAGCAAAAAGCGCTCGGGCAGCGGCTTGTCGAAGCCGAACTCCTTTTCCAGCTGCTTGATGAATTGCGGATCGAGCCCGCGGGCGCCGCGATAGCGGCTGGTGGTGCTGTCGGCGGTCATCTGGCCCGGCTGGGGCGCGGCGGTCTGCATGTCGCCGGTGGCGCTGCCGCCGATGCGGGTGGTCGGATCGACGGCGCTGCCCTGGAGCTTGGCGATGATCTGCTCGATCGGCCCGCCGGGCGCGAGCTGAACGATGGCGAAGTTGATCACCATGATCCCGAACAGGGTCGGGATGATCAGCAGCAGGCGTCTGAGGATATAGGCGGCCATCGGGGCTTACCGGTGCAGCGCCGCATCTTTGGCGCGGTCGACCCACCAGGTTGCTTCGAAGGGCAGGCCGTATTTGGCCGGGGTCTCGGGGTGGCTGAAGCGGTTCCAGTAGGCGACGCGGTGATGATCGTTGTGCCACTGGGGAATCACGTACCAGCCCCAGAGCAGCACCCGGTCGAGCGCCCGGGTGGTGTTGACCAGGGTTTCGCGGTCGGGCGCGGCAATGAGTTTAGCCACCAGCTCGTCGACCACCGGGTCGTTCACCCCGGCCAGATTGTGGCTGCCTTCCTGGCTGGCGGCCTCGGCGGTCCAGTAGTTGCGCTGCTCATTGCCGGGCGACAGCGACTCCCCGAAGCTCCCGATGATCATATCGTAATCGAAACTATTCAGCCGGTTCTGATACTGCGCCGAGTCGACCATGCGGATGGTCGCGGTGATGCCGGCGCGGTTGAGATTGCGGACATAGGGCTGGACGATGCGTTCGAAGATCGGGTTGTCGAGCAGAATCTCGAAACTCAGCGGCTGGCCGGTCTTGGCCCCGACCAGCTTGCCCTCCTTCAGGTCCCAGCCGGCCTTGTGGAACAACTCGAAGGCCATGCGCTGACCGGCGCGGATATTGCCGCTGCCATCGCTTTTGGGCGGTTCGAAGGCCTTGGTGAAAACCTCCTCGGGCTCCTTGCCGCGATAGGGCTCGAGGATTTTCAGCTCGGCCGCCGTCGGCGGGCCGTCGGCGCCCAGTTCGGAGTTGGCGAAATAGCTCTTGGTCCGGGCATATTGGCCATACATGATGTTGGCCTGGGTCCATTCGAAGTCAAACAGCCACGCCAGCGCCTCGCGCACCGTGCGGTCGGCGAACAGCGGCCGACGGCTGTTGAAGACGAAGCCCTGCATGCCCTGCGGATCCTGGTGCTTGATTTCCTCGCGGACGATCCGACCATCCTTGACCGGCGGCACGTCGTAGCCGGTCGCCCAGTTCTTGGAGCTGTTCTCAAGCCGGAAGTCGGCGGCCCCGGCCTTGAACGCCTCGAAGGCGACATCGGCATCGCGGAAATAGTCGAAGCGGATGACGTCGAAATTGAAACGGCCGCGATTGATCGGCAACTCCTTGGCCCACCAGTTTTCGACCCGGCGGTAGGAGATCATCCGCCCGGCCTGAACGGTGTCGACCCGATAGGGGCCGCTGCCCGGAATCGCCTCCAGGGTGGTGCTGTTGAACGGCCGCTTCTCGCTGAACCAATGCTTGGGCAGCACCTGGAGCTGGCCGATGATCAGCGGCAATTCGCGATTGGCCGGGCCACTGAAAGAAAACTTCACCCCGCGCTCGCCAATCCGTTCCACCTTCGAAACATTGGCGTAATAGAGCCGGTAATGCGGCAAGCCCTGGTCGCGCAAGGTCTCGAAGCTCCAGATGACATCCTCGGCGGTCACCGGGGTGCCGTCGCTGAAGCGGGCTTGCTGGCGCAGGGTGAAGGCGACCCAGGAGCGATCCGGCGCCAGATCGATGGTCTCGGCGAGCACGCCATATTCGCTGAACGGCTCGTCGTTGCTGCCCTCGGTCAGCGACTGGAAGACCATGCCCGCCCCGGCCGCCGATTCGCCGCGAATGATGAACGGGTTGAGATTGTCGAAGCCGCCGAGGGTGGTGAGCCGCAGCTCGCCCCCCTTGGGCGCATCGGGATTGACATAGTCGAACTGCTTGAACCCGGCGGGATATTTGGGCGGTCCGTAAAGCGACAGCCCATGCACCCCCTCGGCAAGGGCCGGAGATGAAAACAGAAGCACCGCGGCAATGGCGGCAAATCTCTTACGCATCCGGCCCCACCCTCGTTTCACGTCTTGAGATATTTGCGCGCCAGCACTTCGGCGATCTGCACGGCGTTGAGTGCGGCGCCCTTGCGCAGATTATCCGCGACCACCCACAAAACGATACCGTTTTCCACCGTGCTGTCCTCGCGAATGCGCGAGACGAACACCGGATCGTCGCCCGCGACCTCGACCGGCGTGACATAGCCCTCGTCGGCGCGATGATCGATCACCGTGACCCCCTTGGCCTTGCGCAGGGCCTCGCGGGCCTCGTCGGCGGTAATCGGCTTCTCGAACTCGAGATTGATCGCCTCGGAATGGCCGATGAACACCGGCACCCGCACGGCGGTGGCGATCACCTTGATCTTGGGATCGAGAATCTTCTTGGTCTCGACCACCAGCTTCCACTCTTCCTTGGTCGCGCCGTCATCCATGAAGACGTCGATGTGGGGAATGACGTTGAAGGCGATCTGCTTGGTAAATTTGGTGCGGGAGATCGGGTCGTTGACGTAAATGGCGCGGGTCTGGTTGAACAGCTCGTCCATGCCCTCGCGCCCGGCGCCCGAGACCGACTGGTAGGTCGACACCACCACCCGCTTGATGGTGGCCAGATCGTGCAGAGGCTTCAGCGCCACCACCATCTGAATGGTCGAGCAATTGGGGTTGGCGATGATGTTGCGCTTGGTGTAGCCGGCGATCGCCTCGGGATTGACCTCGGGCACCACCAGCGGCACATCGGGGTCCATGCGGAAGTGCGAGGTGTTGTCGATCACCACGCAGCCGGCCGCGGCGGCCCTGGGCGAATATTTCGCCGAAACCTTGGCGCCCGGCGAAGACAGCGCGATGTCGGTACCGGCGAAGTCATAGGTGTCGAGATCGCGGACCTTGAGAATGGTCTTCTCGCCGAAGGAAACCTCCTTGCCCACCGAGCGCGACGAGGCGAGCGCGACAACCTCGGAAGCCGGAAACTGGCGAGCGGCGAGAGTGGCGAGTATTTCCCGTCCGACATTGCCCGTGGCGCCGATCACCGCAACTTTGTAACCCATGACAGAGTCCGTCCTTGGAAAATCAACATGCGGCCCTTGAGGTAATACGATCACGGCGGCAATGCAACTCCGCCGAAGCCTCTAGAGCGGGATCACATTGACCGGACTCGGTCAATGTGTGAATCCCGCTCTAAAATCAAATAGCTAGAGCAAGATTCACGCTGCGAGGTGGTTCCACCTCTTCGCGATCTTGCTCTAGAGCGGGATCACATTGACCGGACTCGGTCAATGTGTGAATCCCGCTCTAAAATCAAATAGCTAGAGCAAGATTCATGCTGCGAGGTGGTTCCATCTCTTCGCGATCTTGCTCTAGGGGATTTGACGGAAAGCCGCCGCCGTGGCACAGCATTGAGCGGTCGAGGGTTGGGAGAGAGGATCAATGGCCGTCATCCAGGACATCATCGCCGCGGCGATCAAAAAGGCCGACAGCTCTATGTTCAACGAGAACTACAGCAAGCAGGCCGCCGCCGTGATTCAGGCCGTGCAGAAGGCGGGCTACGAAATCGTGCCGACCAAGCCGCCCGAGGGGCTGGTGCCCTATGTTCACGACAACATGCCGTTCGGCCGGCTACGCCCCAGCGAGCTGGTGACCCAGCTCTATACCCTGATGGTCAGCAACGTCCGCCGCTTTGACAAATGACCCGCTCTGGAGTAGCCAGGGGGGAACCTCGGGCGGGAGCGGATGAATGAGCGCAAACGTGCTGGATGCCTCTGCCGCGCGCCTCTTCATCGCGGTTGATCACACCACCATGATGGAACAGATCGACGGCATCCTGCGGCTGATGGCGGCCCCGGAGCCCGATGTGCCGTCGATCTGCGCCGGCCTCGACGCGCTGGCCGGGCAGACCCGGGAGCATTTCGACCGCGAGGGCGAAATCATGCGCTTTCTCACCGATCAGGACGCCGAGGCGCACCGGCGCGACCACGCCCGGTTGCTCCGGTCGCTGATCGATTTCACCGAAGCCATCCGCAGCGGCGACAAGCCGGTGTCGATGACCACCGCCCTCGACCTCGACACCTGGCTGATGTTTCACATCCAATGCTTCGACGCCAAGCTGATCGCCGCCTGCGGGGCGTGAAAACCTTATTCCGAACGAACATGCATGACTGCTGAGAGGCTAATGTGACTTGGTTTTGGCTGGCATGCGTAGCGCTTGGGAGCATCGGCATTGGCTTGATCCTCGGCTTTAAGGGAGCCGCACTCCTTTTCCAGCCGACCATCCAGGACCAAAACCTCAAACTGGCTCTCGACCGGAATTTTGCCCTGACTATACTGCGCCGAGAACTTGCTAATTGGCTGTTCAGGCGAGACCCGGACCGGAATCTTCAAATATATCGGGAAGCACTCGGGGCCGTGACAGCAATTGATTCGATGAATCGAACCGAGCAATATGGCCAGCGCGCCGGTATTTCCAAGAAATTTCCGTGGTATGTAGATTTTGATTTGATAGATTCTCATGACTACACATTATACGCCGATGCACTGAGTTGGAGCAATTATGATGAAATTGCGAACCACTACACTACCATTATTCGTTTCCAAGCACTTCAAGTGGCTATCAATGAGGATTGGCCCAGGCAGGGCCCGATTAGCGACAAGGAATTATCACACCTCGAGAACTATGTGCGAAAGTACAAGGACACACAGCTAAAGAGAAGACTAAAGGCTGCGATCCACGAGTTTTACACCTATCGTCAATACGAAAACGAAAGCTTAAAATACGAGACGGCTACGCTCATTGTGCGCAGGGTCTATCACTTCGCTGAAAATCGCTACGGCGTTCACTTTAAGGACACGGGAGAATTCGGTCTCTATGGGTTTTTTTTCGCCGACAATCGCGACGAGCCTTTCACGAACTTCTACCGCTCCAATGCCGATTTTACCGAAGAAACTTGGCTTGATGACATGCGGATTAACGAGCCACCCATTTGAAATTCTCGCCTCCGCGTCACCCGAGAAACCTTCCTCATATATTCGTCTGCGGGGCGTGAAGCTCAATGGCCGGCCGGGGCCAACATCGGCGTGACCGGAGGCGATAGGATCGGGGCTGGCGGGGCCGGAACCGGAGGCGATGGGACCGGAGGCGGCTCGAGCCGCTCCAGCTGTTCCGGGTGAACGAGTTCGATCTCGGGGCCGTTGTGGCGGTAGATCCAGCCGCGCACCCGGATGGTCGTCCCCTGGAGCTTGGCCGGATCGCCGTGAAGCTGGCGGAAGGCGCGAACCGAGCGGCGCGGCACCCGGATCGTGAAGTCGGTCCGCCAGTCGGGGCCGAAATTAAGGTAGAGCTGGCCCTTGGCCATCGCCACCGCCAGCACCCGGCCTTCGACGATCTGGAAACTGTCGTAATCGTGCCCCAGCCCCTCGGGATCGCGCACCGCGAAAAAGGGCAAGGCCCAGATGCCGAGCCGGGCGGCGCGGGCGGCACTCTCGCGGGCATACAACTCGCCGCCGAGCGCCGCGAGGTCGGGCGAGGCGTAGACCCGCGCCAACCCCCGGGCCAGCATCTCGCCTTGCAGCCACAGCCCATCGTCGCGGGTCAGCTGGGCCGGCAGCCGGTCGTGGCGGTCCTGGTGAACCGGGCCGAAACGCAGGGTCACGGACCGGCCCAGGGCGAGGGCCTCCAGCGTCTTTTTCGCCTCGTCGGCCAGCGGCCATTTGTAGGGCCGGGTGCGGCCGGCATTGACCTTGGGCGCCTGAATACCGGTCAGCTTCACCGTGCGGCCGTCGGCCAGCACCAGCGTATCCCCCGTCACCACCTCCTTGACCACGCCGGTGCCAGCGGCCGGCAGCGCCTGGGGCGTCGCCGCCCGCGCGCCGGCTGGCAGGAGCAGGGCCAGCAGGAGAAAGAGGACACGGCTAATCACGGTCGTCGGCCTGTGGGGCGCGCATGGTTTCGGGCAGGCCCAGCCGGCGCGACCGTTCCAGCGCAACCAGAGCATGGCCTCTCTCAATGCGTTCGGATGCGTAACGATCCATATCGGAGACGATCACAAGCTGTCGAGGGCCTTTTGGAACCGGCCGACGTGGGACTTCTCGGCCTTGGCCAGGGTCTCGAACCAGTCGGCGATCTCGTCGAACCCTTCCTCGCGGGCGGTGCGCGCGAAGGCGGGATACATCTCGGCGTATTCGTGGGTCTCGCCGGCGATCGCGGCCTTGAGATTGAGCACGGTATCGCCGATCGGCAGGCCGGTGGCCGGATCCCCGACCTCCTCCAGATATTCGAGATGACCGTGGGCGTGGCCGGTCTCGCCCTCGGCGGTCGAGCGGAACACCGCCGCGATGTCGTTGTGCCCCTCGATGTCGGCCTTCTGGGCGAAATAGAGATACCGGCGGTTGGCTTGGCTCTCGCCGGCAAACGCAGCCTTGAGATTGGCCTCGGTCCTGGTTCCCTTGAGCGCCATCTGCCGGTCCCTCCCGGTTGGAGCAGAATGTGGCCGCACACGGCCGGTCCGCATCTTATCGCACCTGCGACAAGCCCGAGTCAAGTTCGTGACAAAAGACAATCATCGCGCGGGATACGAACGAACTATATTTGCCTCATTGCGGAACGGCCAAGTCTTCGCCCGGAGTCCCGCCAAGACGAATGATGACATCCACTTGTTTGACATGCGTTCCGGCCGGCGGGGCCGGCAGCGAGTCCAGGATCACCGCCGAACCGGGAACATCGAGCAGCCAGCCGGCGCCCTCGTGGAAAAAGTGATGGTGCATCGAGACATTGGTGTCGAAGTAGGAGCGTCCGGCCTCGATCACCACCTCGCGCAGCATGCCGACGGCGGTCAACTGGTGCAGGGTGTTGTAAATGGTGGCCAGCGACACCCGCAGCCCCGCCGCCTTCGCTTCGCCGTGCAGTTGCTCGGCGGTAATGTGGCGGTCGCCATGCTCGAACAGCAGGCGCGACAGCCCCACCCGCTGCCGGGTCGGCCGCAACCCCGCTTTGGTCAGGAGTTCGGCGGCGATCTGGTAGGGGCGGTTGACCGGCATTGCGGGGAATATCCATGGATGACGTGGGGGCACTCTAGCCGCGATCATCCAACAAATCGTTAAGGCGGCGCCCGGAAATACCCGCAAGGCCTAATTGCCGCCGCGCGACCACTCATCGTTATCGCCCAGCCCCCGGATGCCCCGGGTGTCGGCACCCTCGAAATTGAGTCTGGTCATGGTGGCGCCGGTGAAGTCGGCGTCACGCAGATCCGCGCCGCTGAGATCCAGGTCGGTGAGCCGGGCGCGGCTGAAGTTGGCCTTGATCAGCAAGGCGCTGGGAAAGCTGCCGCCCGTGATGGTGGTGCCGACCAACCGGGCGTGCTCCAGGCTGGTCGGCCACTGCTGGATGCTGGAGCCCAGAATATCCACCGGGCCGCCCCGGCATTGGCTGAGATTGGCGTGAATCAGGGTGGCGCGCATCAGGTTGGCGCCGCGCAAATCGGCACCGATCAGCTTCGCCTCGCGCAAATCGGCGAACGGCAGGCGCGCCATGGTCAGAATGCAGCCGGTGAGATCCGCGCCCTTGAGGATCACCCCTTCCAGCTCGGCCGCCGCCAGATTGACCCCGGCGAGGTTCTCACCGGTGAGATCAACGTTGGAAAGGTCGGCCCGCTGTCCCTTCTTGCCGGTGCTGTCGATCCAGATCAGGTGGGCCGCGATGATCTGGCTGAGTTCGGTGTTCAGCGACTCGAGGCTGCGCGGCAGTTTGGCGCCGCTGGTGTCGGCATTGGCGAGACTGGCGAAGTCGATCAAGGCGCCGGACAGGTCGGCGCTCTCGAACTTGGTGTTGTAGAGAATGGCCGTGGTCAGAATCGCGCCCCGGAAGATCGCCCCGGTGAAGATGGCGTCGGTGAGGTCGGCGCCCTCGAGATTGGCGCCGGTCAGGTTCGAGTGGGACAGATCGGCGCGCATCAGCTTGACGTTGCGCAAATTGGTGTCGGTGAGATCGGTCTGGACGACAAAGGAGTTGGCCATCTTGGAAAAACTGAGATTGGCCCCCCTCATCCGGGCGCGCGAGCCGTCGGTGGAGTGATTTTCATAGGACACCGCCTTGAGCTCGCCGCTTCGGCCGGGCTTGAGCATCATGCCGTCGCGCAGGTCGGCATCCATGATCTGCGCGCCGTTGAGGTCGGCGCCACGCAGGCAGGCGCCACGCAAATCGGCGCGGTCGAGATTGGCGCCGATGAGATCGGCCTCGCGCAAATCGGCGGCGAACAGGCTGGCGCAGGAGAGCTTGGCCCCGCGCAGATTGGCGCGGAACAGCCGGGCGCCGTTGAGTTCGGCGCTGGTGAGGTCGCGGCCGGAAAGATTGAGATGCGCGAGATCGCACAGGCCGAAATTGGCGCGGGCGCCACCGTTCCGGCCCTGAAGAAACCGCAGATGGCGCAGGCAGACCTCCTCGACCTCCCGCTGACCGAGCCGGCGCAGGCCGAAGGTGCTGCTATCGTCCTCGAACTCGCCGGGCGGCTTGCCCTCGTCCCCGGCAGGCTTCTGCGGCTTGTCGTTGCCGGTCTCAGACATCGCCCAGCCTACTCGGACTCGAGGCCGACGGTGCCGCGCAACTCGGCGCCGTCGAGCTTGGCGCCGCGGACATCGGCATAGGTCAGGTTGGCCTCGTTGAGCACCGCCTTGCGCAGGTCGGCCTCCCGCAGATCGGCGCGGGTGAAATCGGCGCGGGTCAGGCGCGCGAGCCGCAAATCGGCGCCGCCGAGGGCGCACCGGTTCAGACGGGCACTCTCCAGATTGGCGGTCCAGTGCGAAACGGTGGTCGAGCCGGAAATTTCCACCGGCCCCATCCGGGCACTGATCAGCTTGGCGCCGCTGAGGGTGGCGCGGGTGAGGTTGGCCCCCCGGAGGTCGGCGTAGCTGGCGTCGACTTCGCGCATGTCGGCGAAGGAAAGATCGGCCATCACCAGCGCGGTCTTGGCGAGATTGACCCCCTTGAGGATGGTGTAGGCGAGATTGGCCGCCGAGAGGTTCAACCCCGAAAAATCCTGGCCGCTGAGATCGTGCTTGGACAGGTCGGCGCGCTTTCCGGAATGGCCCGAACTGTCGATCCAGGCGGTGTGAGCGGCGAGAATGTCGCGCAGCGAGCCGTCGAGTTGCTCCAGGCGCTTGGCCATCTGGGTGTTGGTGAGATCGGCGTTGGACAGATCGACAAAATCGAGGATCGCCCCGATCAGGTCGGCGTCGCGCAGATTGGTGTGCATCAGGCAGGCCCGCGACATCACCGCGCCGTGGAGAATGGCGCCGCTGAGATTGGCCTCGGTGAGGTCGGCGCCCTCAAGCGACGCGCCGGTCAGGTTGGAATTGCTGAGATTGGCCTTGATGAAGCGGACGTTGCACAGAATGGAGTCGGTGAGGTCGGTCTGAAGAATGAAGGCGTTGCTCATCTTGGCCCGGCTCATATCGGCGCGCTGGGCGCTGGCCGAGCCGAGTTCGGTCGCCCCCTCGAGGAAGGTGAGCTGCTTCAACTCCCCCCCCTTGCCCGGTTTGAGCATCACGCCGCCCCGAAGGTCGGCCTCGATGAACACCGCGTCGTTCATGCAGGCGCCGCGCAGGCAGGCGCCGCGCAGATCGGCCCGGCGCAGTTCGGCATGCTCAAGATTGGCCGAGCGCAGGTCGGAGGCGAACAGGTTGGCGTTGTGAAGCTTGGTCCGGGCGAGCTGGCTGCCGAACAGCTTGGAGCCCGAAAGGTCGACCTCGGAAAGGTCGCGGCCGCTGAAATTAAGAAAGGACAGGTCGCGCAGTTTCAGATTGGCCCGGACACCGCCAGCGCGGTGCTTGAGGTAGGCCTCGTGAGAATCGAGAACCTGATCAAGCTCGGCCTGGGACATTTTGTCACGGCCAATCTCGATTTCGTCGACCGATGTCGGAGCCAGATTGGTTGTGGTCATGATGATGGCAGCTTCGGCCCGGGAAGTCGGAGAGTCTCGTCAAGCCAGTAACTATGGGGCGGCATCGTGCCTGTGCGCAATAAGAATGGCACAAATCCTGGAGCGAATCCTTTTCCTCGGCGCCGGCTCAACCCCCGGACCAGGGCGGCAATTGCGCATCCAGGCGCCGTTTCAGTTCCATGTCATTCTGATGCAGGATGGCTTGGCCATCGAGGATTTTCTGAAGCAGCCCCATGATCTGCGTCTGGCCGCCTTCAAGAGTATCAAGGCGCGCGTCGACACCGTTAAAGCGCTTGTCGATACCGTCCAAGCGCGCGTCGATACCGTCCAAGCGCGAGTCGACACTGTTAAAGCGCTTGTCGATACCGTCCAAGCGCGAGTCGACACTGTTAAAGCGCGAGTCGATACCGTCCAAGCGCGAGTCGATACCGTCCAAGCGCTTATCGACATCGTTAAAGCGCTTGTCGATCCGCTGATCCATCGACTCAAGCTTCATGGCCACCAGCGACAGCGCCGTGGCGGTCAGTTCTCTGTCGGCGAATTTCTCACGATTACTCATCCGGTTCCTCCGACGACCAAGATAGCACGCATGACCGGCGCTGTCGAATCGCGGGGCGGCGCCGGGATGGCCGCTCACTTATCGGCGTAGGGATTGTTGCCTTTGCGCAGCAACACCCGAACCGGCACCCCCGGCATTCCGAAGGTGTCGCGCAGGCTCTGAATGAGATAGCGGCTGTAGGATTCGGGCAGTTCGGTGGGACGGCTGACCCACAGGGCGATGGTCGGCGGCCGGGCCTTGATCTGGGTGGCGTAGCGCAGCTTGACCCGGCGCCCGTCGACCAGCGGCGGCGGGTGGCGCGCGATGGCCTCCTGAAGCCAGCCATTGAGCTTGGCGGTGCCGATCCGGCGGTTCCACAGGCCGTGAGTGCGAACCACGGCGTCGAGCAGTGGCTCCAGCCCCTGGTGGTGCAAGGCCGACAAGGTGACGGTGGCCAGGCCGCGCGCCTGGGGCAGCGAGGTTTCCAGCCGGTCGCGCATCTGCGCGAGCGCCGCCGGGCGATCGCTCACCGCGTCCCACTTGTTGAGCGCCAGCACCAGCGCCCGGCCCTCATCGAGCACCAGCCGGGCGATGGTCAGGTCCTGGCGGTCGAGACCGGCGGCGGCCTCGATGACCAGGATCACCACCTCGGCCATGCGGATCACCCGCAGGGTGTCGGCCACCGCCAGCTTTTCCAGCTTGTTCTCGACTCGGGCGCGGCGGCGCAGGCCGGCGGTGTCGACCAGCTTGAGCTGGCGGTCACGCCAGCGCCATTCGACGGTGATGGCGTCGCGGGTCATACCGGCCTCGGGGCCGGTCAGCACCCGTTCCTCGCCGATCAGACTGTTGAGCAGCGTCGATTTGCCGACATTGGGACGACCGACGATGGCCAGATTGAGCGGCCGGGTCAGGTCCTCGGCGACCGGCGCTTCGTCGGCCTCCCCGTCCGCACTCTCATCGGAGGCAGCCGCCGGCGCGGGCGGCACCTCGGAAGCGCCGTCGTCACCGGCCTCTTCCGGTTCGGGCGGCGCGAAGGGCAGCAGGGCCTCGACCAGATCCGCCAGTCCCTCGCCATGCTCGGCGGAAAACTGGACCGGATCGCCCAGCCCCAGTTCGAACGCCTCCAGCAAACCGGGGGTGCCGGCGCGGCCCTCGCATTTGTTGGCCAGCACCACCACCGGTGTGCCGGCCTTGCGCAACCACTGGGCGAAGTGACGATCGAGCGGGGTCAGGCCGGCGCGGGCGTCGATCACCAGCAGCACGACGTCGGCGGCTTCGATCGCCCGTTCGGTCTGGCGGCGCATCCGGGCTTCGAGGCTGTCGTCGAACACCTCTTCCAGGCCGGCGGTGTCCACGACCACGAAGTCGAGACCGCCGACCCTGGCCGCGGCGGCGCGCCAATCGCGGGTGACGCCGGGGGTGTCGTCGACCAGGGCCAGCCTTTTGCCGACCAACCGGTTGAACAGGGTGGACTTGCCCACATTGGGGCGTCCGACGATGGCGACGGTGAAGGGCACTGGGCGATGTCCGCTCGGGTCAGTGATACGCGACGAGATCGCCGTCGTCGGTCAGGACGTAAAGCGTGCCGTTGGCCACCACGGGCGCGATGAAACCGGGGGCGGGCAACTCGATGGTGCTCATGACCCGGCCGTCGGCCGGCGAGAGACCGAGCATCTGCTCGTTGGAGCCGACCACCCACAGACGATCACCGGCCAGCACCGGCCCGGACCAAACCACGGGCGCCGATTTCTTGTCCTCCGGGTCCTCGAAGCGGTCGAGCGTCTTGGCCCAGCGGACCCGCCCGGTGGTGCGCTGCAAGGCGACCAGCTCATTGTCATTGGTGAGCACGAAAATGAACTCGCCGGCCGGACACGGAGTGTTGACTCCGCCGACCTCGGCGTCCCAGACGCGGGCGCCGGTCCGCTCGTCGATGGCCACGGTGCGTCCGCTGTGGCTGACCACGATCACCAGCCCGCGATCGATCACCGGCATGCCGCGAATATCGGCGATGCCCGAAAGGGCGGCGCCCCGGCGAATCGTCGCCAGATTGTCCTGCCACAGCGGCCGGCCGTTCTCGACCCGCAGCGCCGTGACCTCGCCCGAGGAATAGGGCGCGACCACCGCGTTGGCGTTGGCGGCCGGGCTCACCGAGCCCACCAGACCGGCGGGCTCCAGAATGCCGCTGTGGTTCCACTCGGGATCGCCGGTCCGGGCGACGACGGCCACGGTCTGATTGTCGATGGTCTGGGCCACCACCCGCCCCTTGACCACGGTCGGCCCGCCGCGGGCCGGCGCCGGAATGTGCTTGCGCCAGATGATCTTGCCATTCGCCGGATTGAGCGCCATCAGCTCGGCGTAGCCGGTGGCGGCGTACAGCACCCCCTGCTCGATGGCGATGCCGCCGCCGAAGGAACTGCCGCGCGTGTCCTCGGGCTTGAGATCGGTCTGCCACACTTCCTTGCCGTCGGCCTCGGTGAGCGCCGTCAGCCGCGACCGGGAATCAAGCGCGAAGATATGGCCCTCGCTGACGATCGGCGGACTGACCAGCCGCAGCCGCCCCGAGCCCGACCCGATGCTGGAGCGCCATTTTCTTTCCAGAGTGCCGGGCAGCGCGAGGTTGCCCATGGCGTGATCGGGGAAACCGCCGCCCTGCGGCCACTCGACATTGGCGACGGCGGGCGGCACCGCGACCGCAAGCGACGCCAGGGTCGGGTCGGGCGTGACCCGGCTGGTGTTCTGGAGCACGGAAATCCGCTCGCCGGTCAGCTTCTTCTTACCGCCATCCCCCTCGCAGCCCGAGAGCATCAGCCCACCGGCCAGGGCGACGACCAGGGCCGGGAGTGACAGGCGTCCAAAACCGTGCTGCTGCATCATGGCGCCTTGTCAAAAAAAGCGGCGAGTTCGGCGGCTCTGGCCCGTAACCCGGCGGGAGCGTCTCTGTCGTCCGCAAGTTGGTGGAAGAGGGTTCCGGCCCTGACTTTGTCGCCGGCACGCGTGGCCAGCAACCCCTCGAGTTCGCGGGCGGAAAAACGCCAGGGATTGGTGTCGGCGGTCAGCTTGGCCAAGCGCTCGGTCAGCGCCTTGGGGTCGCCCGTCCCCGCCTGCTGCTGCACCGAGAGCAGCGCCGCGAGATCGCGGAAGACCACGGGCAGCGCACCATCATTGATCAGGGCGTCGTAAAGCGCCACGGCGCCGGCGCTGTCGCCGGTCCGCCCCTTGACGCCGGCCTCGTAGAAACGCGCGAGGGCGGCCGGGCCGGACGGAGCCGAGGAGACCACCGAGTCGAGACTGGGAATGCCGGCGGCGGTGGCCCCGGCCGGACCGGCGCTGTCGACGGCCTCGGCCAGTTGCAGGGTCGCGGCCTGCTGCCGGGCGAGGTGCCAGTTCTTCCACAGCACATAGCCCGCGGTCGCGGCAACGACCGACAGCAGCGCGGCGATGACGGTGGTGCCATACTTCTTCGCGAGCCGCTCATAGCGTTCGCGGCGAAGGTCTTCCTCAACTTCTTGAAAAATGTCGGCCATGATTCGTCCGCTGCCGCCCGAAGCGAGCCGGCACTTCCAGCCCTGGATCACGCCGGATACCAGACCCAGCGCCTCCCGGTCAAGGACGCCCTTCGGTCAAGGATGACGCGGCGGCATGGCGGGGGGCCGAACTCCCGGAAAACGCTACGACTCCTCGCCCGCCGCCTTTCGCTTTTCCTCGTCGAGCAGGTCCTTGCGCGAGAGTTTGCCGATCAGGGTCCGGGGCAGGGAGTCGCGGAATTCGATCTTCTTCGGCATCTCGATCGGCGACAGCTTGTCCTTGAGGAAGGTCCGCAGTTCGGCCTCGCCGAGGCTCGCGCCCGCGGCCAGCTTGACGTAGGCCTTGACCGTCTGGCCGCGATAGGCGTCGGGAACCCCGGCCACCACCACCTCTTCGATGCTGGGATGCAGGTAGATCGCCTCCTCGACAGTGCGCGGATAGACGTTGAACCCGCCGGCGATGATCAGGTCCTTGATGCGGTCGACGATGGCGGTGTAGCCGTCCTCGTCCATGATGCCGATGTCGCCGGTATGCAGCCGGCCGCCCTTGAGCGTGCGTTCGGTGTCCTCGGGCCGGTTCCAGTAGCCTTTCATCAGCTGCGGGCCGCGAATGCAGATTTCGCCGCGCTCGCCGGGGGGCAGCACCACGGTGTCGTCGGTGAGACTGACGATCTCGACCACCGTGCCCGGCACCGGCAGCCCGACCGTGCCCGGCTTGTACTGCCCGGAAATCGGCGTGATGCAGGCCACCGGCGAACATTCCGAAAGGCCGTAGCCCTCGATCACCACGCAGCCGGTGCCGGCCTCGAACTGCTGCTTGACCTCCTGGGGCAGCGGCGCCCCGCCCGAAATGCAGAAGCGGATCGAGGTCAGGTCGTGGGCGGCGCGCTCGGGATGGGCGTTGATCGCGGTGTAGATGGTCGGCACCGCCGGAAACAGCGTCGGCTTCTTGCGGCCGATCAGCTCGAGCAGATCATCGAGATCGAAACGCGGCACCAGCAGAATCTCGGCCCCGAGCAGCATCGCGGCGTTGAGAGCCACGGTCATGGCGAAGACGTGAAAGAACGGCAGCACCGCCAGCATCCGCTCTTCGCCCGGCCGGGCCTCGGAGAACCACAGCACGCATTGCCGGGCATTGGCGGTGAGATTGGCGTGGGTGAGCATCGCGCCCTTGGGCACTCCGGTGGTGCCGCCGGTATATTGCAGCACCGCGACATCCTCCAGCGGATCGATGGCCACCGGCTTGGGACGGCCGAAATTGGCGGTCAGGCTGGACCAAGTCAGATGCGCGTCGTCGTGGGGAATGTGGTGAGCGATTTCGGCGCGCTTGACCACCGGGAACAGCATGCTCTTGGGAAAGGGCAGGCAGTCGGCCATCCGGCAGACCACGATGCGCCGGAGCGCGGTCCTGCCCAGCAGCGGCTGAAGCTTGTCGTAGAGCACCGACAAGTCGAGGGTGATCATGATGGTGGTGCCGCTGTCGTCGATCTGATGGATCAACTCGCGCTCGACATAGAGCGGATTGAAATTGACCACCGTCGCCCCGACCCGGAGAATCGCGAAGTAGGCGATGACATAATAAGGCGTGTTGGGCAGGAGCAACCCGACATGATCGCCCTTGCCGATGCCCAGTTTCTGCAAGCCCTCGGCGAGGCAGGCCACCTGCCGCCCGACCTCGCGATAGGTGTAGTGCTTGTCCATGAAATCGAGGAAGCGGTGGCTGCCGAATTTGGCCACCACCGCCTCGAAGGCGTCGGTCAGCGACCAGGGCGGCAGCGGCGCCCGCCAGTCGACGCCCTCGGGGTAGTGGCCAAGCCAGGGGTAGGCGGGCTCGGCTGCGCAGGTCTCGTTCATGGCATTCCCCCTCGTGTCGGCGCCGGCCGGTTCGTGTGATGGCGCTGCAATTAGGATATCCCGGAGACCGAAACAAGGCCAGCCGGACACTGTACACACGGCAACCTTTGATGTCATTCGATCCGGAAACGGCCTGAAGGAAAAGAAACTTAATTTCCCTACTATGCTCACAAACTACCGCGGTAGCGCATGTTGACAGTGGGGTGGGGGGCACTGTACCATGAGCCCGTTGTCGTCATGTTAATCGTACAGGGGAGGCGAGATGCGTAAACCACTTGTAATAACAATTGCTGCGGTTATGGCAAGCTTATTGCCGGGCTGCTCATCAACCAGCTCATTTACTGCCTTGAGTAGTAAGAATGTCAACACGAACAGCGTCAAGATCGACAAATCAAAGATGATGGCGCACACTACCGGGCAAGACTGTAAACACATTATCTTTTTCGTTCCAACGGGCGTCCCTCAGGTTAAGGAAGCCATTGACCGAGCGTTGGAAGCGGGACGTGGCAATATTTTGTTGAACGCCCGTATTGAAGAAAGCGCCTTCAGTATCGGAATATTTGGGAAGATGTGCTATACTGTGGAGGGGGATGTCTATGAAACGTACTGATCGCATTGTGCGCTTCACGTGTGGGATCCTGGCGATAATGGGCCTCTCCGCGTGCCAACAGAGAGTTGGCGACTTGACCTTCGTGTCAACGAAGAACATCGATTTCACGGATTTCCGTCTTGATTCCAAGATGGGCACTCGCACTCAAGGCAAAGACTGCAAGTGGGTTATCCTTGGAGTTCCTACGGGAGTTCCAAATCTGAAGGACGCCGTTGACGATGCTTTGGTGACTGGCAATGGTGTTGTTTTGATCGACGAAGTGACGCGCGTCGAAACGACACCGATGATCATTGCTGCGAAGAGCTGCATAATAGTTGAGGGAACGGCTCTGAATCCCATAAAGACAATTGCCCCGCCGGTCGCAGCGAAAGCCGAGCCGGAGCCAGAAAAATCGCGCCGTAGAAGGTAGCGATTGTTGTCAGTCGTCATGGCGCGGGTGATTCGCCTGCGCCATGATTGATTGCTTTTTATGTCGTATAGCAGGTTGGGGGAGGTATCATTGAAAAAGGCATGCATATTGGTGGCGTTAGTGCTATTTCAGGCCGCGTGCCATGTGTCGACCCCTTCTTTGTCGATTGCAACAACGGAGAGGGTTGATGAAGTCGAGGCGGGAGACTCGAAACTTACTTGTACAGAAATGTTGACTCATATTAAGTATCTTAAAGATCTATCCGAGATGTCAAAGCAAAACATTAATTCGATCCGGATTTCGCGTGAACACTACCGACCATCTACTCCAGGCGGTGGTTTGTTTGATTCTGTTCCTGGGATTGGGGAGAGTGCGATTGACAAGGCGAATCGTAGAATGAGAGAGAGCAACCTAGAGGATTATGAAAGGGAGAACTCGGCCCGGATAGAGAGCAGAAGATCGATGCTGGTGGATATGCATAACAGAAAGTGCTAAGCTCGGGACTTGGTTTCTTTTACTGATCATCTGTGGTTGTAAGAGTTTGGCTTGAAGCCGTGAATTTGTTGCGCTTGTTCTGCCGTGGGCGGCACGGCGGACGTCCTTTGGACGGCGGATTATACTCAGTGGCGGGGAGAGCTGTTTTTTCACACCGGCTGTCCCGGTTGGTTCAACAGCGCATGGCGCTTTGGTCGAGGATACTTGTCCAGTGTCACGCTTCAGTCAGCAAGATGCCGAACCGTTCGAACACGAGGGGTTTCAGGCGAAGGCTCTGGTGAAGTGGTTCAACGTCACCAAGGGCTTCGGGTTTGTCGCTCCGGTCGACGGCACTCCGGACGCTTTCCTTCACATCTCCGTGCTCAGCCGGGCCGGGCTTCAGGAGCTGGCCGACGGCACCGAGATCGAATGCCGGATCACCCAGGGGCCGAAGGGGCCGCAGGTGGTCCGCATCGTCGAGGTGCTCGGCGGCGCTCCGGCCGGATGCCCGGACGGCGCCCGTGCCGGCGGACGTGATCGCCGGTGCTCCGAGGCCGCTTCCGGCCCGACCGCCGAAATGTCGGGGACGGTCAAGTGGTTCAAACCCGACAAGGGCTTCGGCTTCGTTACCGCCGACGATTCCTCCAAGGACGTTTTTGTCCATAAGAGCGTTCTGCGCCGCTGCGGCCTGAGCCAGCTCGAAGCCGGCCAGCGGGTGCAAATGAAGGTTCTAGAGGCGCAAAAGGGCCGCGAAGCCACCTGGGTGCTGCCACTCTGACCCGCGCGCCCGCACACTCGGCCGTACCCCGGTCTACCCCTGCGGCGCGTATGGTGCTATGGTCCGCCGCACCGCGAGACCCTGGGGGAGAATGAGCAATGCCGAGCTTAACCGCGAGCCCTGCCTGGCAGGCCCTGGCCCGTCATCGCCGCGACATGGGGGCTGTCTCCACACGGTCGCTGTTCGCGGCGGACCCCGAGCGCTACCGGCGTTTCAGTCTTGAGGCTTGCGGCATCCGGCTCGATTACTCCAAGAACCGCATCACCGCCGAAACTCTCGAGCTGCTGACCGGCCTTGCCCGCGAGCGCGATCTTGAGGGCCTCCGGGAGCAGCTGTTTTCCGGCAGCGCCATCAACACCACCGAGAACCGGGCGGTTCTGCACACGGCACTGCGTCAGCGTCACGACGCCCCGGTGACCCCCGACGGCGGCCCCGACGTCATCCCGGAGGTTCGGGCGGTGATGCAGCGGCTCGGCGCCTTCGTCGATGGTGTGCGCTTCGGCTCGGTCACCGGCCTTTCCGGCCGGCGCTTCAAGGACGTCGTCAACATCGGCATCGGCGGCTCGGATCTCGGCCCGCTGATGGTGGTCGAGGCGCTGCGGCCTTATCAGCACCCCGACCTGCGGATTCGCTTCGTTTCCAATGTCGACGGCACCCATCTCTACGACACCCTCGACTGGCTCGATCCCGAAACCACCCTGTTCATCATCACCTCGAAGACCTTCACCACCGAGGAAACCATGACCAACGCCCGCAGCGCGCGGGACTGGTTCCTTGGCGAGGGCGGCACCGAGGCCGACATCGGCAAGCACTTCATCGCGGTTTCGGCCAACACCGCCGAAGTCGCCAAATTCGGCATCGGCCCCGAGTCGACCTTCAACTTCTGGGAGTGGGTCGGCGGCCGCTTCAGCCTGTGGTCGGCGGTCGGGCTGCCGATGGCCATGGCCATCGGCATGGAGCGCTTCGACCGTCTGCTGGCCGGCGCCCACGCCATGGACGAGCATTTCCACACCGCGCCGCTGGAAGCCAACATGCCGGCGCTGCTGGGGCTGCTCGGGGTTTGGGCGATCAATTTCTGGGACGCCCCGGCCCACGCCGTGGTGCCCTACGACCAGTATCTCCACCGCCTGCCGGCCTACCTCCAGCAGCTCGACATGGAGTCCAACGGCAAGTCGGTGGATCGCGACGGCAACCGGGTCGATTACGCCACCGCGCCCGTGATCTTCGGCGAGCCCGGGACCAACGCCCAGCACTCCTTCTTCCAGTTGCTCCACCAGGGCACGCGGCCGATTCCGGTGGATTTCCTGGCCGCCGCCGAGTCGCACAACCCCTTCGGCGATCATCACCGGCTGCTGCTGGCCAACATGCTGGCCCAGTCGGAAGCGCTGATGCGCGGCCGGACCGCCGGAGAGGCCCGCGCCGAACTGGAAGCCGCCGGCACCCCGGCCGCGCGCCTGGATGCGCTGCTGCCCCACAAGGTGTTCGAGGGTAACCGGCCGAGCAACGCCCTGCTCTACAAGAAGCTCGATCCCTACACTCTCGGCGCCCTGATCGCGCTCTACGAGCACAAAATCTTCGTCCAGGGCGTGATCTGGAACCTCAATTCCTTCGACCAGTGGGGCGTCGAACTGGGCAAGGCGCTGGCCCGCACCACCGGTGCCGAGTTGGCCGGCGCTCCGGCCGCCGATCACGACAGTTCGACCGCCGGCCAGTTGCTGTGGCTGCGCGAGCGGATGGCCACCGAATCGTGACCATCCGCCGCCTGCCCGAGACCCTGATCAATCAGATCGCCGCCGGTGAAGTGGTCGAGCGGCCAGCGGCGGCGGTCAAGGAACTGGTCGAAAACGCCATCGACGCCGGCGCCACCCGCATCGATGTGCTGGTGCGCGACGGCGGCCGGACGGCGATCACCATCATCGACGATGGAAGCGGCATGTCGGCCGCCGATCTGGCTTTGGCGGTCGAGCGCCACGCCACCTCGAAACTCCCCGATGGCGATCTCGAAGCGGTGGCCACCCTGGGCTTTCGCGGCGAGGCCCTGCCCTCGATCGGCGCCGTCAGCCGGCTGACCCTGACCAGCCGTCAGCGCGGCGCCGACAGCGCCTGGGCGATCACCGTCGAGGGCGGCGCGGTCGGCGCGGTGGTTCCGGCCGCTCACCCCCAGGGCACCCGGGTCGAGGTCCGCGACCTGTTCTATGCCGTGCCGGCCCGGCTGAAATTCCTCAAGGCGCCGCGCACCGAACAGGATCATATCGAGGATGTGCTCCAGCGCCTCGCCATGGCCCACCCGGAAATCGCCTTCAGCTTCACCGCTGGCGAAGGCGGCAAGGCGGCGCTGCGCTACGCCGCCGGTCAGGGCGATCTGCTCGATGTCCGGCTCGGCCGCCTCGCCGCCGTGCTCGGGCGCGATTTCGGCGACAGCGCGGTGGCGGTCAACGGCGCGCGCGACGGCATGAGCCTGACCGGCTTCGTCGGCCTGCCGACCTTCAACCGCCCGACCAGCCGCGAGCAATATCTCTATGTCAACGGCCGGCCGGTGCGCGACAAGCTGCTGTTCGGCGCCGTGCGCGGCGCTTATGGCGATTTGATGCCCCGCGACCGCCATCCGGCGCTGGTGCTGTTTCTCGAGCTGCCCGGCTGCGAGGTCGACGTCAATGTCCACCCGGCCAAGACCGAGGTGCGCTTTCGCGACGGGCAGTCGGTGCGCGGGCTGATGGTCGGCGCCATCCGGCAGGCGCTGGCCGGGGCCGGCCCCGCCGTCGCGCCCAGTGTTTCGGGCGCCGCGCTCGATGTCCTCGCGCCCCGGCCCGCGCCCACCCCGTCCACCACGAGCGGCGGCTACCGGCCGAGTTATGGCGGCGGCGGGTATGGCGGGGGCGGGTATGGGGCGGGCTATAGCCAGCCGCCGCCACCGGTGCCGCGCGGTCTTGCCGAGTCGAGCTTCGCCTGGCAGGCACCGCTGACGCCCGCCGGGCGGCCGATGACCCCGGAAGCGGACACCGCCCAGCCACCACCCGAGCCCGCCGCCTTCCCGCTCGGGGTCGCGCGGGCGCAGCTGCACAACACCTACATCGTCGCCGAGACCGCCGAGGGCGTGGTGCTGGTCGATCAGCACGCCGCCCACGAGCGTCTGGTCTATGAAAAGCTCAAGACCGCCCTGCTCGACGGCGCGCGCGCCCTGCCCGCCCAGGGCTTGCTGATGCCCGAGGTGGTCGAGGTCGGCGACGGCGCCGCCCGCCGTCTGCTCGCCCGCGCCGATGAGCTGTCCCGGCTCGGCCTTGGGTTGGAGTCCTTCGGAGTCGGCGCGGTGCTGGTGCGCGAGGTGCCGGCCCTGCTCGGTCAGGCCGATGTCAAAGCCCTGGTGCGCGATCTCGCCGACCAGCTCGCCGAACTCGACGACGCCCCGGCCCTGCGCGACCGGCTCGACGAGGTCTGCGCCTCCATCGCCTGTCACGGCTCGGTGCGCGCCGGCCGCGTCCTCTCGGCCGAGGAGATGAACGCCCTGCTGCGCCAGATGGAGCAAATGCCCCACTCCGGCCAATGCAGCCACGGCCGCCCGACCTATGTCGAACTCCGCAAAGCCGACCTGGAGCGGCTGTTCGAACGCCGGTGAGATTTTTGGAGGGTTTGGAGGGTTTTCGGGGCGATTCTTGTTTTTCGGGTCGGATTGACCTATAGTTCGAAGGTGGCCGACGGGTGGTGGTACACCCGCCGGCTTACTCCTAGGCCCGGGTTCTGGTCAGGCGGATTTTAAGCCGCCAGCCCCTCCACCGGAGCACCAGGAGGAAGGGCATTTTGGGCATGCCTCGTTCTCCTTCTTGACACGGCGGGCGCCTATTCGCCCGCCGTCGTCATTTATAAGTGGGCCAAAGCCCCCCAGCGATGAATTTCTTCGAGCCCACCGCATGATCATCCTCGGCCTCACCGGCTCCATCGGCATGGGAAAAAGCACCGCCGCCGGCATGATGCGCCGGTTGGGCGTCCCGGTGCATGACGCCGACCGGGTGGTCCATGGCCTGCTCGGGCGTGGCGGCGCGGCGGTGGCCCGGATCGAGCACCTGTTCGGTCGGGATGTCATTCGCGATGGCGCCGTCGACCGGCCCAAGCTCGGCGCCAAGGTCTTCGGCGATCCCGCGGCGCTGAAAAGGCTGGAGGCGATTCTGCATCCGCTGGTCCGGCGGGCCGAACGGCGCTTTCTCGCCCAGGCGGCGACGCGGCGAACCAGGGTGGCGGCGCTGGACATTCCCCTGCTGTTCGAGACCGGCGGTGAACGGCGGGTCGACGTCACCCTGGTGGTGACCGCGCCGGCCTTCATTCAGCGCCTCCGCGTGCTCGCCCGACCGGGAATGAGCGCGGAGAGGCTCGCTTCCATCCTCAAGCGCCAGACCCCGGACGCCGAAAAGCGCCGCCGCGCCGATTTCGTCATCCAGACCGGCCTCGGCAAAGCCCCGGCCTTGCGCCGGCTCAAGCGGATCGTCAAAATCATCCGCGCCCGCCCCGGCCATCACTGGCCGCCTCGTCGCCCCCTGCCCTTCGCCGGAAACCGCCATGCGTGAGATCGTCCTCGACACCGAAACCACCGGCTTCAAGCCCGAGGAAGGCCACCGGGTGATCGAAATCGGCTGCGTCGAGTTGATCAATCACCTGCCCTCGGGCCAAACCCGGCAGTGGTACATCAATCCCGAACGCGAAGTCCCCGAGGATGCGGTGCGCGTCCACGGCATCACCACCGCGTTCCTCGCCGACAAGCCGCTGTTTCGGGAGATCGCCGTCGAGTTCCTCGACTTCATGGCAGATTCGCCGCTGATCGCCCACAACGCCACCTTCGACGTCAACTTCCTCAACGCCGAACTGAAGCGGCTCGCCCTGCCCGGCGTCGCGCCCGGCCGCACGGTCATCGACACCGTGCAACTCGCCCGCCAGAAATTCCCCGGTGCCGGCGCCAGCCTCGATGCCCTGTGCAAGCGCTTCGGCATCGATAATTCCGGACGCAGCCTCCACGGCGCCTTGCTCGACTCGACGCTGCTCGCCGAGGTCTACCTGGAACTGCTGGGCGGCCGCCAAACCGGCTTCACCCTCGCCAGCCCAGGCACCGTGGCTCAGACCCAGACCCGGATCACCCGCACGCCACGCCCGGCCCGACCCCACGCCCCAAGCGCCGAGGAGCAGGAAGCCCATGGCGCCCTGCTGAAAAAGCTCAAGGCGCCGCTCTGGCTGGCCCAGTAACACCGTTTCCCGCCGGTCAGACCCCATCGGCGGGATACCGCTTCAGCCCCCGAGTATTTCACGTGAAACATTTTCCCCACCGCTCCGGGCCAGAAGCAGCGCCGCCCGCAGAGTTTCGGCCTCGGTATGGGGCGGGCTGCAACTCTGGCCGGCGCAGATGATGGCGTGCGGCGGCAGCCTCTGGCCCTGATCATCCTCGGGGATCACAGGAACCAGCACCCGGTCGGGCAGCGACAGCCGGGTCACCGCGCGCCGCAATGCCGTGGTCCCGGCATCTTCAGCAGGCCCGGTCAGGGTCACCACCAGCGCCCGCTCGAGACCATCCGCCTGATTGAGCAGAGTGGCCAGCGCCAGGGCATTGTGGGCCAGCCCGCCGGAAAAGGCGCCGATCACCGCCTCCGCCCGCTCGCGAAAAACCACGTCGCCGGTAAGATGAAACAGCCGCGCCAGCCCCCCGACCATCAGCGCGTTGCCGCTGGGAGTGGCGGTATCGTGGGCAATGCGCGGACGGACAATGGTCGGTTCGGCATCGTCGGCGGTGAAAAAATAGCCGCCATGCGCGCCATCCCAGAAGTGCCGGTCAACCACGCCCTGCCAGTGCCGGGCGCGTTCGATCAACTCGGAGCGCCCGGACGCCTCATGAAGCGCCAAGGCCGCGCCGATCATGGCGGCGTAGTCGTCGAGGGTTCCGGGATAGCCGGCACGACCGGCGCACCAGCTGTGGCACAGCCGGTCGCCGGTGCCCAGCAGCGCACAAACCCGCGCGAACGCCACTTCGGCCGCATTCACCCAGTCCGGGCGCTCGAAAGCCAGCCCGGCGCGGGCCAGGGCGGCAATGGCCAGACCATTCCAATCGGCCAGCACCTTGTCATCCCGAGCCGGCGGCACCCGAGCCGTCCGCACCGTCAGCAACCGGCGGCGCAACTCCCGGAGTCGCGTCTCGTCGGCGGCATCGCCATAATCGGGAGTGTGGCGGCGGTTGAGGATCGACGCGCCCTCCCAGTTGCCACCGGGCGCAACGTCGTAAACCGCGCGAAACCAGGGGCCATCGACACCCAGCACCCGGTCGATCTCTTCGACCGACCAGACATAATAGCGGCCCTCATGGTGCTCGCTGTCGGCATCGAGAGTGCCGGCGAAGGCGCCATCGGCGGTCACCATCTCGCGCAGCAACCACGCCACGGTCTCGGCCACCCGGTCGGCAAACAGCGGCGCGCTGGTATCCTGCCAGACCAGCGTCAGCAGATCGATCAACTGGGCATTGTCGTAGAGCATCTTTTCGAAGTGCGGCACCAGCCACTCCGGATCGGTCGAGTAGCGGGCGAAACCGCCGCCGAGATGATCGTAGAGCCCGCCCTGGGACATTCGGGTCAAGGTCAGGACCACGGCGTTACGGTAACGCGAATCGCCGGTGCGCAGGCAGGCCCGCCACAGCAGCTCGAACACCGGGCAATGGGGAAATTTCGGCGCCTCGCCGATGCCGCCGAACACCGGATCGACCAGCCGCGACAGCCGCTCGGCGACGCCGCGGGCGAGCCCCGGCCCGATCGCCCCCTGGCTCACCTCGGCGTTGATCGCGGCCAGCCGGCTCCCGAGAGACGCCGCCGCGCGCGCCACGCTCTCCGGCCGGTCGCGGTAGCTCGCGGCGATCTGGGTCAGCACCTCCAGGATGCCGGCCCGGCCATAGCGCGGCTTCGGCGGAAAATAGGTGCCGCCCCAGAACGGCACGCGATCGGGAGTGAGAAACATGGTCAACGGCCAGCCGCCGCTCTGGTTCATCGCCGCCAGCGCGTTCTGATAAATCTGATCGAGATCGGGCCGCTCCTCGCGATCGACCTTGACCGGCACCACCAGCCGGTTGATCTCGGCCGCGATCCCGGGGTTCTCGAAACTCTCCCGCGCCATGACATGGCACCAGTGACAGGCGGCGTAGCCGATCGACAGCATCACCGGCTTGCCCTCGGCGCGGGCGCGGGCAAACGCTGCCTCGCCCCAGCGCTGCCACTGGACCGGATTGTCCCGGTGCTGAAGCAGATAGGGGCTGGTTTCCCGGGCCATTTCATTCACGGCCGGCGAAAGTTTCAACATGGCGGTTAGTTTCCTTGGCGGGATGAGCTATTCTTCCTCTCATCCCTCATGAGATAGGTCTGGAGCGGCGTTCATGAAGATCACTGTCAATGTCGATTGTACACCCGAGGAGGCCCGGGCGTTCCTGGGATTGCCGGACCTTCGGCCGCTTCAGGATGCTTTTGTCGCTCAGCTCCAGGAGCGCATGACCAGCAATCTTCAAGCGATGGACGGCGAAGCGTTGATGCGCACTTGGCTGCCGACCAGTGTCCAGGGCTTCGAGCAGATCACGAAGACGATGATGAGCCAACTCGATATCGCCCTCGGACGGGAGCCACGGCCATGAGCGAACACGCACCCTATTACCGCGCCCACCTGTTCTTCTGCACCCATAAGCGGTCGGATGACTATCAGCGGCGCGGTTGCGGCCACTTCGATGCCGAGGCCATGGCCAAAACCCTCAAGGCCACGGTGAAGGAACGCGGTCTGAGCAAGGAGGTTCGCGTCAATCTTTCCGGATGCCTCCATCGCTGCCGTCATGAACCGGTGCTGGTGGTCTATCCCGAAGGCGTCTGGTACAGCTTCACCAGCGAGAGCGACCTGCTGGAAATCTTCGAGTCTCATATCGTCGGCGGCAAGCCGGTGGCGCGGCTGCTGCTTCCGGAGCGCGGCGAGGAGCCGCCGGGCCAGCACCAAACCTTGAAATAGGTCATGCGCTCCGAGACGATTTTCGCCCTCGCCAGCGGTCGCGGCAGAACGGCGGTCGCGGTGCTGCGCCTCTCGGGGCCGGGTGCGGGGCCTGCCCTGACCGCCCTGACCGGCCGGGCGCCACCACCGGACCGAGTCGCGACTCTGGCGGCGCTGCGCAACCCGGCGACCGGCGACTTGCTCGACCGGGCGCTGGTGCTGTGGTTTCCGGCACCGCGCAGCCAGACCGGCGAGGATGTCGCCGAGTTTCACCTGCATGGCGGACGCGCGGTCATCGATGGCGTTGTCGAGGTTTTGTCGGGCTTGTCCGGATTGCGCCTCGCCGAGCCCGGTGAATTCACCCGCCGGGCCTTTGAAAATGGCAAACTCGATCTGACCGAGGCCGAGGCGATCGCGGATCTGGTCGATGCCGAGACCGCGGCCCAGCGCCGGCAGGCCCTGCGCCAGCATGGCGGCGAACTCGGACGGCTTTACGAGAGGTGGCGCCAGCGTCTGGTTCGGCTGCTCGCCCATCTTGAAGCCTTGATCGATTTTCACGACGAGGATTTGCCCGAGACCCTCGACGGCAGCGCCCGCTCCGACCTCACGGCCCTGATCGGCGACCTTTCCTGCCACCTCGAAGATGGCCGGCGGGGCGAACGCCTGCGCGATGGCCTGTCGGTGGCGATCATCGGTCCGCCCAACGCCGGCAAATCCAGCCTGCTCAACGCTCTTGCCCGGCGCGACGTTGCCATCGTTTCCGCCCAGTCGGGCACCACCCGCGATGTCATCGAGGTCCATCTGGATTTGGGCGGCTATCCGGTAATTCTGGCCGACACCGCCGGTCTGCGGCTCAGCAGCGATGAGATTGAAAGCGAGGGCATCCGCCGTGCCCAGGCCCGTGCGGCGCAGGCCGATATCAAGATAGCGGTATTCGACGGCGGACAATGGCCACATATTGATGCGGCAACTCAGAACCTGGTTGACGCCGACACTGCGGTGGTGGTCAGCAAGGCGGATTGCCACGGCCTGACCGGCCTCGCCATCGAGGGCCGCCCCGCACTGTCGCTCTCGGTCAAAACCGGCGCCGGGCTGCCCGAGCTACTCGACCTCCTCACCCTCATGGCCGGGCAGCGACTTGACACCTCGGCCCGGCCAGCGTTAACCAGACTTCGGCACCGCACGGCTCTCGACGAGTGCCTCGCCTGCTTGCGCCGGGCCGAGCGGGCGCCACTGCCCGAACTGGTCGCCGAGGACATCCGGCTCGCCGCCCGCGCCCTAGGCCGCATCACCGGCCGGGTCGCGGTCGACGAGGTGCTCGACGTGATTTTTCGTGACTTTTGTATCGGCAAGTGATGTTTCACGTGAAACATCGTTGGTTGGAGACCCGCTGATGATCCGCTACGACGTCATTGTCGTCGGTGCCGGCCACGCTGGCTGTGAGGCCGCCGCCGCGTCGGCGCGACTGGGCGCACGAACGCTGCTGCTGACACAGACCCTCAGCACCATCGGTGAAATGTCGTGCAATCCGGCGATCGGCGGGTTGGCCAAGGGACATTTGGTCAAGGAAATCGATGCCCTGGATGGCTTGATGGCGCGCGCCATCGATCTGGCCGGCATTCAATTCCGCATCCTCAATCGCAGCAAGGGCCCGGCGGTGCGCGGACCGCGCGCCCAGGCCGACCGCAAACTCTATCGGCAAGCGATGCAAAACCTGCTTGCCGAGCAGCCAAACCTTGAGATCAGCGCCGGCAGCGCCGAAGACCTGACGACGGACCGCGAGGGTCGGATAACGGGCGTCACCATCGGCGATGGCCGGACCTTTGCCGCCGGCGCGGTTGTCATCACCACTGGCACCTTCCTGCGCGGCTTGATCCACATCGGCACCGACACCCAGCCGGCCGGACGCATCGGCGAGCCGCCATCGCTCGGTTTGTCGGCGGCGCTTGAGCGCCTCGGCTTTGCACTCGGTCGCCTCAAAACCGGAACGCCGCCGCGCCTCGATGGCCGAACCATCGACTGGGCCGGCATCGACAGCCAGCTCGGCGATGACCCGCCGCCGCCCTTTTCAACCCTCACCGAGCGGATCACCAATCCGCAGCTGCCATGCGGCGTGACCTGGACCAACACGGCGGTTCACACGCTGATCGTCAGCAACCTTGACCGCGCGCCGCTCTATTCCGGACAAATAACCGGTGTCGGCCCTCGCTATTGCCCGTCGATCGAGGACAAGGTGGTGCGCTTTGCCGACAAGGACCGCCACCAAATTTTCCTCGAGCCCGAGGGGTTGGACGACGATACCGTCTACCCTAACGGCATTTCCACCTCGCTGCCCCTCGACATTCAACGGGCGATCCTGCCCCTGATCCCCGGGCTTGAGCGGGTGGTCATGCTCCGTCCCGGCTACGCCATCGAGTATGATTTTGTCGATCCCCGCGAACTGTCACCAGCGCTGGAGACTCGGCGGGTGCCGGGGCTGTTCCTTGCCGGTCAAATCAATGGCACCACCGGATACGAGGAGGCCGCCGCACAGGGCCTGATGGCCGGGCTGAACGCCGCCCTGGCGGTTTCAGGCGCGCGCGAGCCCTTCACCATCGATCGCGCCGAGGGCTATATCGGCGTCATGATCGACGATTTGGTGACCCTGGGCACCGCCGAGCCTTACCGGATGTTCACCTCGCGCGCCGAGTATCGTCTGCTGCTGCGTGCCGACAACGCCGACCAGCGCCTGACCCCTCGGGGACTGGCTCTTGGCTGTGTCTCGGCACGGCGCACCAGTCACTTCCGCCAGTACGCCGCGGCGCTCGACAGCGCGCGCCAGCTTGTCGCAAGTCTCGGCGGTTCACCGA
This sequence comes from uncultured Rhodospirillales bacterium, assembly GCA_903856295.1. Taxonomy (GTDB): domain Bacteria; phylum Pseudomonadota; class Alphaproteobacteria; order Azospirillales; family Azospirillaceae; genus BOG-933. The sequence goes on from CAIOBP010000253.1 coordinate 40,359, forward strand.
CATTCCTGCTGCGTGCCGGACTGCCGGTGAATCAAGATGGCATTTGGCGCAGCGCCGCCGATCTGCTGCGCTATCCCGAGATCGATCTCGGCGTGCTGGCCCGGCTGTGGCCGGACCTTCAAAGCCTGCCGCCACTGGTTGCCGAGCAGATCGAAATCGACGGCAAATATGCCGGCTATCTGGAGCGTCAGAACGCCGACATCCAGGCCTTTCGCAAGGACGAGGCCCTCGCCCTGCCCAGCGATCTCGACGTTGACGCCGTCGGCAGCCTGTCCGCCGAGATACGCCAGAAGCTGCGTCAGGCCCGCCCGGCCACCCTCGGTGCCGCCGCGCGCATTCCGGGGATGACCCCGGCCGCCTTGATCACTCTGCTGCGCTTTGTCAAGCGCCGGCCTGCAAAATCCGAGGCCTTCAATGCCCCCGCCTGAACCGCCGCCGCTGTCTCGGGAGGCGTTCCAGGACGCCACCAGCGTTTCACGTGAAACACTGGAGCGCCTCGACACCTATCGTGCCCTGCTGGAAAAGTGGCAGCCGAAAATCAATCTGGTCGCCTCGGGAACGTTGCGCGATGTCTGGCGCCGGCATTTTCTCGACTCGGCACAGCTTTTACCGTTGCTCCCCGAGTCGGCCCAAAGTTTGGTCGATCTGGGCAGTGGCGCCGGGTTTCCCGGCCTTGTTTTGGCAATTCTGGGCGTGCCGAAGGTCTGGCTGATCGAAAGCGACCAGCGAAAAATCGCGTTCCTCCGCACCGTCGCCCAAGCGACGGCAACGAAAGTCGAGATTCTTTCGGGCCGAATCGAGCAGGTCCCGCGCTTCACCGTCGACGTCGTGACCGCAAGGGCTCTCGCCCCCCTTGCGCAATTGATCGAGTATGGGCTACCGTTTCTGGGTACGAACGGGGTCTGCCTCTTTCTCAAGGGACGGCAAGCGGAGTGCGAATTGGCCGAAACGCAACGGCCGATGATGGTTCAGCGCTTCGAAAGCCGGTCCGATCCCTCGGGCGTCGTCCTTCGGCTTCATGAACTGTCGCCGACCTAGGACACTCAAACTGGCCAGGAGCCTGTCATGGCAAGATGCCGCGTTATCGCCGTCGCGAATCAAAAGGGCGGTGTTGGCAAGACGACAACCGCGATCAATCTGGCCACAGCGCTCGCCGCTGTTGGCAAGAAGGTACTGGTCATCGACTTCGATCCCCAGGGCAACGCCTCGACCGGGCTCGGCATTCCGCGCAACAAGCGCAATGCCGGCAGCTACGATGTCCTATTCGACGACGTCGCGCTCGATTCGGTGATCGTCGCCTCACCGATACCCGACCTGTCGATGATCACCTCATCGGTCGAGCTGTCCGGTGCCGAGGTCGAGTTGGTCAATGCCGAGAATCGTGAGTTTCGCCTGCGCGACGCCATCCGCAAAAGCACTCTCACCTTTGATTATGTGCTGATCGACTGCCCGCCCGCCCTTGGCCTGCTGACCCTCAACGCCCTGGTCGCCGCCGACGCCGTGCTGGTACCGCTTCAGTGCGAGTTTTACGCCCTGGAAGGTCTCAGCCATTTGGTGCGAACCATCGAACGCGTCCGGCGAAGCTTCAACCCCGCGCTCGACATTCAGGGCGTGGTGCTGACCATGTTCGACAAGCGGAATAATCTTTCGGAGTCGGTGGCCGCCGACGTGCGCGGATTCTTTGGCGAAAAGGTCTACGAGACCGTGATTCCCCGCAACGTCAAAGTTTCCGAGGCTCCGTCTTATGGCAAACCGGCAATCATCTACGATATGCGCTGCCCCGGCAGCCAAGCCTATTTGCACCTTGCCGGTGAAGTCCTGAAACGTGAACAGAAGAGGTTGGCGGCGTGAGCGAAGACATTAAGAAATCCGAGGGCGGAAAGCGCGCCAGCCTTGGTCGCGGCCTGTCGGCACTGTTCGGCGAGGCCAGCGACGATTATGCCTCGATCGACCGGGTTCGCCAGACCAAGCAGGTTCCGGTCGAGTTTCTCCACCCCGGACGCTTCCAACCTCGGCGTAAGTTCGACGAGGCCAGTATCGCTGAACTTACCCAATCCGTGAAAGAAAAGGGGGTTTTGCAACCCCTGCTGGTTCGCCGACACCCCGACCGGCCGAACGCCTACGAAATCATCGCTGGTGAGCGACGGTGGCGCTCGGCCCAGGCCGCCGGACTCCACGAAGTTCCGGTGGTGATTCGCGACCTGACCGACCGCGAGGCGCTCGAACTTTCGATCATCGAGAACATCCAGCGTCAGGATCTGACCCCCCTGGAGGAAGCCGAGGGCTACCGCCGGCTGCTCGACGAGTTCCAGCACACCCAGGAGGACCTGGCCCGCTCACTGGGCAAGAGCCGCAGTCACATCGCCAATACCCTGCGCCTGATGGCCCTGCCCGAGCCGATCAAGCTCATGCTCCATGAGGGGGCACTGACCGCCGGCCACGCCCGCGCCCTGCTGACCGCGCCCAACCCGATCATTTTGGCCGAGCAGGTGGTGGCGCAGGGGCTCAACGTCCGTCAGACCGAGCAGCTCGCCAAGGGCGAGGAACAGCCCGAGAAGCGCCCGGTCCCAGTCTCCAGAAACGGCGCCGACAAGGATGCCGACCATCTCGCGCTCGAGGACAGCCTTTCGGAGCAATTGGGGCTCAAGGTGCTGATCACCAGCCGGGGCAACGGCGGCACACTGACCATCCAGTACAAGACCCTCGATCAGCTCGACGACGTGCTGCGCCGCCTCACCGCCGAGTGAGGGCGCGCGTGAACCAGCGACCGGGGAATCATACCGGCGCGCACAAAGAGTGAAACAATCGGTGCGCCGGTATCGGCTGCGGCCGCCCGCCACGCGGCGCGGAAATCCTGACTTATCAGGATTTCAACAAGAGGGAATCAGTTCGGCGTGCGGGTCTCGACCAGCAGCCAGTTCGGATCCCGGGCGCGGGGGCTGCGCGCGAAGGTCCAGATATCGACGATCTCGAGCAACCGGTCGGGATCGCCGTCAAGCACCGAACCATCCGCCGCGCGGGTGACGATGACCTGTTCGCTGACGAACTTGACCGTGATCTGCGCCATCCGGCCATCGACCCGCGCCTCGAGCAGATCGGCCTCCTTGATACGCTCGATGCTGGTCTCGTGCATCTCGCCAGCGGCGATGCGGCGGCGAATCTCGGCGGAAAAGCTGTCGTAGACACCATCGCTCAGCAACGGCCGCAGAACCGCCGTATCCCCACGGGCATAGGACTCGACAATCATCGAAAAGGCGGAGCGGGCACCTTGGATAAACGACTTTTCATCGAAACCCGGGTCGGCGGCCTTGATCTGGGCCAACCCCGCCGCCAACGAAAACGGCTGATCGGGCAAGCCTGATCCCGAGTCGGGAACCGGGCGCCCGCGGTCGGCCAACGAAACGACATTGTCGGGCTGAACCGCGCCGCTACGGTCGATCGCGAATGGATTCGGGCGCTGCCTCTCCTCGCCGTGCCGCCGTCCAAGCACACTGCGAAGCCGGTAAACCAGGAAACCGGCAATCATCGCGAAGATCAGAATATCCACCCAAAGAATCCTTCGCAAATCGTCACCAGAACGACGGGTTCCGGCTGGACCCCATCGCCAAGGGGGATTACCTCTAACACAAGGCCACCCTGGACGGCAGGGTGCCGCCGCAGCCAGACGCCCTCTCCGTCTCTAGATAGGCCGAGACGCGCGAAAGAGCAAGGACAGCCATGGCCCTGCGCACTCCGATTCTTCTGACCGTGGTGGCAGAGCTGGCGGTCTTCGGCCTGCTCTGCGACACCCTGGGCTTCTGGACCACGCTCCTGCTGCTGGTCGCGACCTCGGCCGCCGGCGCGCTTCTGCTGCGCAGCCAGGGCATCACCACCCTGACCCGCATTCAGAGGATGCTGGAACAAGGCCAATCGCCGGTCCACGATATCATCGATGCCCTCTGGCTGGCCGCGGCCGGCGTGCTGCTGCTGGTTCCCGGCTTTCTCACCACCGTCGCCGCCCTGGCGGTGCTGGCGCCGTTCACCCGCCGGCTGGTCGGCATCTGGCTGATCGGCCGCTATCGCGCCTATGCCGGCGGACCGATCCACGTCCATGCCGAGTTTCAAACAGCCAGACCAACCGCCCCACCCGCCCAGCCGGGGGGCCGGCCGCCGGCCGCCTCGCCCATCACCGACCAGACAACCGTGATCGACGTCGAATTCGAAGACCTGCCGCCCAAGCGGTCAGAGTAATCGGGTGTCCGGATGACGGTGCCGATGTCGGGGGCGGCCGCCCCCGAACCCCTGCCCGGGGAACCCGAAGGGCTCCCCGGACCCCACGGTTTTTTTCTGTCCCCCCATCCCCAGAGGTGCCGCTGGCGCGGTCGGGATGGGGGGACAGAAAAAAGTCAAGGGGTCAAGGGGCCTTTCGGCCCCTTGCGAGGGGGTGCAGGGGAGCGGCGCTCCCCTGCTATCGGCCCGTCATCCGTTCACCCGATTACTCTGAGCAGCCGTTGCCGCCGGGCGCCATCCGTGCTAGCTCCTGGCGACGCTATTCCCTACCCGATCGTTTGGAGATTGCAGCCCATGACAAATTCGCCCGCCCAGCCCACTGGCGCCACCAAGCCCAACGGCTCCAATGGCCCCGAAGAAGGCCGCCCGACCGCGCTGCCGATTTCCGTCCTGGCCCAGTACCTCAAAGATCTTTCGTTTGAGAATCCCCGCGCTCCGGAAACCTTGATGGCCGGCCAGCCCGCGCCCGAGGTCGCGGTTCATATCGACGTCAAGACCAGCGCCCCGGGGGAGGGCGTTCACGAGGTTGCGCTGACCCTGCGGGTCGAGGCCAAGGCCGGTGCGGACACGGTGTTCCTGGTCGAGGTGACCTATGCCGGGCTGTTCCAGCTTTCCGGCATTCCGCCCGAGCATCACGGGCCGGTGCTGCTGATCGAGGGACCTCGCCTGCTGTTCCCGTTCGTGCGCAACATCATTGCCGACGCCATTCGCAATGGTGGCTATCCGCAGTTGCTGATCAATCCCATCGATTTCGCCGAGCTGTATCGTCGGCAGCAGCCTCAACCGAGCCAGCAGTAAGGCACGGAGGGAATATAGGGAACCCAGGGGTTTTGCCCCTGGACCCCACCA
>CAIOBP010000254.1 GCA_903856295.1 uncultured Rhodospirillales bacterium
GAGGGCATCAACAGCTTGGTCCAGGCAGCCAAGGCCAAGGCACGGGGATACCGCTCTACCCGCAACCTGGCCGCGATAATCTACCTCGTCGCCGGAAAGCTAGAACTCAAGCTACCCACGTGAAACAGCGAAGAGCCAATCATATTTGATATCGACAATATTTATCGGCATGCTTTCCGCTTTGTTCTGCATTTCCGCAACGATGTCTGTCTTCAATCATCTCGGATACGACATTCTCGCCGTGAACACGGTGAACCAAAGCGTCATCTTTGAGCAACTGCTCTTCATGGTCGGCTGGACACTGTCATTTTCCCTGTTGGTCAGCGAGCGGCTCTATGCGGAAAAGTCCGTCGCGGAACGTCGGTTCCGGGCGCTGGTGAATGGCGCGCCCGACGCCATCCTGGTCTATGACGCGGATATCGGGCGCCTGGTCGACGCCAATTCCAGGGCGGAGGAACTCTTCGCGTGCCGCCGTCAGGAGTTGCTCAAGGAGGGGGCGCAGCATTTTTATGCGCCAGAACAGTCTGACGGCACGCGCGCGTTCACCGACTTCGAGGACAATATCCGGCTCGCCCTCTCAGGGTCCGCCCGCTTGATCGAGCATGAATTCGTCAATGGCGACGGCATGACGGTCTTCACGGAAGTCCGCCTGAGCCGTCTGCCCTCGGTTGGCGGCAATTTGATGCGCGTCAGTCTGCTGGATATCAGTGACCGCAAGAAGGCGGAAGAAGAGATTCGCCGGCTCAATGCCAATCTTGAGCGACGGGTTATCGAGCGGACAGCCGAACTCACGGCCGCAAATCAGGAGTTGGAAAGTTTCGCCTTTGCGGTTTCCCATGATCTGCGGGCGCCCCTGCGGGCAATCAACGGCTATGCCGGGGTCTTGCTGGAGGACTATGGCGATCGGCTTGAGAACGAGCCCCGGGACTTCCTCGATCACATCACCAACGCCAGCCGGAAGATGGGGGAACTGATCGACGGCATCCTGACCCTGTCCCGCTGCACGCGCGGAGACTTGCAGCGCAATCAAATCGACATATCGGCACTCGCGATCAGGCTGCTGGAAGAGTTGAAGCGCAGCGATCCGGAGCGAGCGCTCTCCTGGCAGGTCGAGCCGCACATGAGCGCCACCGGAGATGATCGGCTCATCGAGGCGGTCTTGGGCAATCTTCTAAACAATGCCTGGAAATACACCGGGAAAACCGCCCAGCCCGAGATTCGGGTGTTCTCAATCACCTGCGACGGCAAGCGCCGCTTCTGCGTCGCCGACAACGGCGCCGGCTTTGACATGGCCCACGCCGGACAGCTCTTCCAACCCTTCAAGCGCTTGCACCGGTCCGATGAGTACCCAGGCCTCGGGATTGGACTGGCCACCGCGCAACGCATCATTCGCCGCCATGGCGGCGACCTCCACGCCGAGGGCCGCGTCGGTTTCGGAGCGACGTTTTATTTCACGCTGCCGATCGACGGAGAGCCAACCCGGCCAGACCTTCCCGCCCCGTGGGGCGCCGTCATCTGAGACCAAAGAGCCACTCGTAAAACGCACGGCAGCATCGCGCAAGTCATCGCGCCGGCAAAAGTCCTTGACCAGCCATTGTGCGGCGCAGTAGAGGTCGACGCAATAGGTTGGTTATTGGCATTCTCGATGGCACTTCTGACTCGATGGCGCGCCTGACTTCCCCGCCGTTTCAGCCGAGAAACTTGCCGGATAGGGTGCTTGGCGCATAGCGAAGGAGCGCATAGCGGAAGGCTGCCAAGCCCTCTTGCTCCTTCTGGCGAGGATCGGTGGGATGCTCGGGTTCGTTTTGTGGGGTGTGCTCGCTGAGGGCCTGTTCGGTGTCGTCGCCGTTGCCGGTCGCAGGGTCACATCGATCGGCACGGTGATTTACGGCGGCTGTCTGGCGGTTTCGCTGTCGGTCGCTCTGACCGCGGTGCTGTTTCTGGTCCAGGGCGGCGCCCCGGCCAATGACGCGCTGATTCTGCCGATCGGGTTGCCCTGGCTGCATGCCCATTTCAGACTGGATGTTCTGTCGGCTTTCTTCCTGTTCGTCGTCGGGCTTGGCGGCGCCGCGGTCAGTCTTTTCGCGCTCGGACACAGTCGTCATCCAAACAAGCATTATCCGGACCCGACACGAATCCTGCCGTTCTATCCCTTGTTTCTGGCGGCGATGACGCTGGTTCTGGTCGCCGATGACGCATTCGTCTTTCTGTTCAGCTGGGAGTTCATGTCTCTCTCGTCCTGGCTGTTGGTGCTGGCCAACCATCGGGAAAAAGGCAACGCCGACGCCGCCTTCATTTATCTGGTCATGGCCGGGATCGGGACGGTGGCGCTGCTGTTCGCCTTCGGCCTGCTGGCCGGAGTCGAGGGGCATTACGCCTTCTCCGCCATGCGCGGCGCCCCGCACACTGTGGCGCTGGCCACCGCCGTGCTGCTGCTGGCCCTGATCGGCGCCGGGGGCAAGGCCGGCATCGTGCCCCTGCACATCTGGCTGCCGCTGGCGCATCCCTCGGCGCCGAGCTGGGTTTCGGCCCTGATGAGCGGCGTCATGACCAAGGTCGCGGTCTATGGCTTCATCCGCCTGACCTTCGATCTGGTCGGCCCCGGACAATGGTGGTGGGGCGGTCTGGTCATGGCCATCGGCGGCGTCACCGCCGTGATGGGCGTGCTCAAGGCCCTGATGCAACATGATTTAAAGCGTCTGCTCGCCTATCACACCGTTGAGAACATCGGCATCATCTTCATCGCCCTCGGTCTGGCGCTGGCGTTTGGCGCCAATCACCGGCCGGCCTTGGCCGCCCTCGCCCTGACCGCGGCCCTGCTCCACGTCTTCAATCATTCGGTGTTCAAAAGCCTGCTGTTCATCGGCTCGGGCGCGGTGCTGTGGGCCACGGGCAACCGCAACATGGAGCGGCAGGGCGGGCTGATCCACCGCATGCCCGGAACGGCGCTGGCCTTCCTGCTCGGCTCGGCGGCGATTTCGGCGCTGCCGCCCCTGAACGGCTTCGTCTCCGAGTGGCTGCTGCTGCAAGGCCTGCTGTTCGGCCCGCAACTGCCGCAATGGCCGATGAAGATGGAAATTCCGATCGTCGCGGCGATGCTGGCGCTCTCGGCGGCGCTGGCGGCGACCTGTTTCGTCAAGGCCTTCGGCATCGTGTTTCTCGGCCGTCCGCGCACGCCGGAGGCGGCCCAGGCGCCCGAGACCGATCGCTACAGCCTGACCGCGATGTTCTTCCTGGCCGGGCTGTGCGTGCTGGTCGGCATTCTGCCGGCGCCGATCCTCGACCTGATCGAACCGGCGGTCCGGCTGCTGAGCGGAGAAACCATGGCCGGCGCCGAAGGCACCAACTGGCTGTGGCTGGTCCCGGTCGATGCCGCACGCAGTTCCTACAGCGGCTTGGCCATGCTGGTGCTGACCGCTCTCGCCGCGGTCACGCTCAGCCTGCTCATCCGGCGCTATCTCAGTCATGGCGTGCGCCGCAGCGCGGCGTGGGATTGCGGGTTTCCCGACGACTCGCCATCAAGCCAGTACACGGCCAGCAGCTTCGCCCAGCCGATCCGGCGGGTTTTCGGCACCGCCCTGCTGGCGGCCCGCGAGGAGGTGACGATGCCGGAGCCCGGAGACACCTCGCCAGCCCGCTTCGAGGTCCGCCTCACCGACTATGCCTGGAACTGGTTTTATCGACCGCCGGGACGTCTGGTCCTGAGCCTGGCCGAGTGGACCAGCGTGATGCAGCGTCAATCGATCCGCCGCTATCTGGGCTTCATGTTTGCCACCTTGATCATTCTGCTGATGGTGGGCATGTCATGGAACTGATCACCGAAGGGCTGATTCAGATCGCGCAGACGGCCTTGGTGCTGGCGCTCGCCCCTGGCCTCACCGGTCTGGTGCGCTGGGTAAAAGCCCGGCTGCTGCGGCGGCGCGGCACCCCGATCCTGCAAGTCTACAGCGATTTTGCCCGGCTGCTCCGCAAGAAGGTGGTGGTCGCGCACAATGCGTCCTGGCTGTTCCGGCTCGTGCCCTATCTGGTGTTCAACGCGGTGTGGACCGCGGCGTCGCTGGTGCCGACCTTTTCGACCCAGCTTTTGTTCGCCCCGGCCGCCGATTTGATCGCCCTGATCGCCCTGCTCAGCAGCGCTCGCTTCGGGCTGGCGCTGGGAGCGCTGGACATCGGCACCAGCTTCGGCGGTCTCGGCGCCAGCCGCGAGATGATGATCGCCTCGCTGGCCGAACCGGCGATGCTGATGATCGTCTTCACGGTGTCGCTGTTCGCCGGCACCACGCACTTGCCCGCCGTTGCCGAGTATATGTCGCAGCATCAGGCCTTCCTCCAGGTCTCGGTGCTCCTGGCGGCGATCGCCATGGTCATCGTCTCTTTGGCCGAGACCGCGCGCATTCCGGTCGACAACCCCGCGACCCACCTTGAGCTGACCATGGTCCACGAGGCGATGGTGCTCGAATATTCCGGCCGCCATCTGGCGCTGATCGAGGCCGCGGGATCGCTCAAGCTGGTGCTGTACCTGTCGCTGTTCTGCTGCCTGTTCGTGCCCTGGGGCATTGCTCATCAGGCGGCGACGCCGTTGGACATCCTGGCCGGCCTCGGCATCTGGGTGATCAAGCTGGCCGTGGGCGCGGTGCTGCTGGCGGTGCTGGAGACCTGTCTCGCCAAGATGCGTCTGTTCCGGCTCGCCGATCTGCTCGGCGGCGGCTTTCTGTTTGGTTTGCTGAGTGTGATTCTGATGTTCGTGTTCGGCAGTCTGTGAGCCGAAGCGCGAACGCCGGGTTGATCGAACGCAGGTATTGGGACAGACGGTCATGGAGTTCAGCGATCCGAAGGTACAATTGCAAATCGCCTATCTGCTCGGCGGCAGCATGGTGGTGGTCAATTTCGCCCTTCTTTACCAAAGCCGGATGTCATCGGTTATCAATGCCTTCGCAATTCACGCCACCATTCTTGGCTTGGCCGTGGCCTGGCAGGCGAATGTGCAAAACGCTCCCAACCTCTACATCACGGCGGCCATCGCTCTGGTGTTCAAGGCGTTGGCACTGCCGGCGGCCCTGCATTACGTCGTGCGCAAACTGAACGTCCACCGCACCGTCGAAATGGTTTTCGGCACCGGCCTGACCATGATGGCCGGCGTCGCTCTGGTCGGATTGGCGGTGATGATCATGCAACCGGTCACCCAGCATTCGGGCGCCCTGGTGACCATCGACCTGATTTTCGCCATGGCCGTGCTGTTCCTCGGCGTCCTGATGATGATCACCCGGCGCAATGCCGTGACCCAGGTCATCGGCTTCATGGCCATGGAGAACGGCCTGATCCTGGCCGCCGTGGGCGTTCACGGCATGCCGCTGGTGGTCGAGATTTCGGTGGCGCTGGCGGTGCTGGTCGCCTTCATCGTCTTCGGCTTGTTCTTGTTCCGCATCCGGGAACGCTTCTATTCGCTGGACGTTCGCTATCTCGACCCCGACAGCAGGATCCCCCAATGATCGCCGCGTTCGACGCGACCTCGGTCAATCCGCTCTACCTCACCCTGGGTGTCCCGGCACTGTCCACGCTCGTGCTGTTTCTCCTGCCCGGGTACCGGCGGGCGGCGCGCTGCAATGTCCTGGCGTCTCTGGTGACCCTGCTGGCCTCCCTCGCGCTGCTCTGGAGCCGGCCGGCGCCGAACGATTACCTGTTCGTCGACGACTTCAACATCTATCTGGTCCTGATCACCAACTTCGTCTGCCTGACCACCAGCGTGTTTTCGGTGAGCTACCTCACCCACGAGTTGGACATCGGCCGACTGCGGCGCCCCTACGCCCGCTTTTACCACGCCATGTTCCAGGGCATGGTCTTCGCCATGAATCTGGCGCTGGTCTCCAACTCCCTCGGCTTGATGTGGGTGGCGGTGGAAACCGCGACCCTGGCCACCGTGGTCATCGTCGGGCTGTATCGGACCGAAGCCGCGATCAAGGCCTCGTGGAAGTATTTCATTCTGGCCAGCATGGGGATTTCCCTGGCGCTGTTCGGGACGACGCTGCTCTACTTCACCGCCCAGTCGGTGATCGGCAGCGGCAATGCCGCGCTGGCCTGGACGGTCCTGCGCGAGCGCGCCGCCGAGCTTGACCCCGCCGTGCTCAACATCACCTTCGTCTTCGTGCTGGTCGGCTATGGCACCAAGGCCGGCTTGGTGCCAATGCATGCGTGGCTGCCCGACGCCCATTCCGAAGGCCCGACGCCGATCTCCGCCGTGCTGTCCGGCCTGCTGCTGAATCTCGGGCTCTATGCCCTGCTCCGCTTCAAGATGCTGATGGGCGCCAACGACCAGACGCTGGCTCCCGGGCCGCTGATGATGGGGCTGGGGCTGGCGTCGCTGCTGTTCGGGGCGCTGATGCTGTACGGACGCCGGGATATCAAGCGCCTGTTCGCCTATTCCTCGATCGAGCATATGGGGCTGATCACCTTCGCCTTCGGCTTGGGCGGGCCGCTGGCCAATCTCGCCGGCATCCTGCACATGGTGCTGCACAGCCTGACCAAGTCGGCACTGTTCTTCACCATCGGCCACGTCGCCCAGGTCAAGGGCACCCAGGAGATCGCCGGCATCCGGGGGCTGACCACCTCCCACCCGGTCCTCGGCTGGTGTCTGGTGCTCGGCGTGATCGCCATTGCCGGCCTGCCGCCGACCGGGCTGTTCATGAGCGAGTTCCTGCTGGTGTCGACCACCTTCGCCCGGGAACCGCTGCTGGCGGTGCCGCTGGTGCTCGGTTTGCTGATCGCCCTGGGCTGCCTCATTCAGCGCGTCCAGGCCATGGCGTTCGGGGAGCCCACGGGATCAGCCGAGCCCTTCAAGATTTCCGTGCTGCCGCCGCTGGCCGCCCACCTCGTTCTGGTCATCGTCGCGGGGCTGTACATCCCCGCGCCGCTGATGGCGTGGTTCCAGCACGTTGCCGCGCTGCTCGGGTGAATGGGAGAGCATCGTCATGCCAGATCAACCCTCACGCCTGATCGCCTTTCTCGCGCGGCATGGTCGGTGCCAGCCGCAGCATCGGCCGTGGCCCCGCTATCAGCTGGAGCGCGAGGATTGGGTCCTGCTGGGTCACAGCCTCGCCAGCAATGCCGATTGGCTGCTGATCGGGCTGTGGGCCGAGGGCGGCCCGCCCGTCGCGCGGGTCCACATGGCCCTCTTCGATGAAGAGGGCGGTTTGCCCGCCATTGCCAGCCTGGAGTGTCCGGAGAGCAGCTTTCCCTCGGTTGGCTGGGCGCGTCCCGGAGCCATCCGGCTGGAGCGGACCATTCGCGACCTTCACGGACTGACGCCGCTGGATCCGGTCGACGACCGTCCCTGGCTCATACACGACCCCGCCCTTCCCTACCGGTTCTTGCCGGTCGAAGGCTATAACCTGCATCACATCCCGGTCGGCCCCGTTCACGCCGGCATCATCGAGCCCGGCCACTTCCGCTTCACCTGCGCCGGCGAAACCGTGGTCAGGCTGGAGGAGCGGCTCGGCTATGTCCATAAGGGCATCGAACAGCTGCTGTGCGGCGCCTCCCTCGAACAGGCGGCCAGGATTGTCGGCAGGGTTTCCGGAGACAGCGCGGTGGCCTATGCCCTGGCTTTCGCCCGCGCGGTCGAGGCGGCGACGCAGACCGAAGCGCCGCCGCGCGCCCACCATATCCGGGCGCTGATGGCCGAGTTGGAACGCATCGCCAATCACCTCGGCGATATCGGCGCCATCTGCAACGACGCCGCCTTCGCCTTCATGCATGCCCGCTGCGGCGAATTGCGCGAGGATGTGCTGCGGACCGCCGAAGCCTGCTTCGGCCATCGCCTGATGATGGATTGCGTCGTCCCGGGCGGCGTCGCCGCCGATATCACCGAGGACAAGGCGGCGCGGGTCTCGGCCCTGGTGGCCAAGTTGCATCTCCAGACCAAGCGGCTGGCGAAGGTCTATGACCAGGAAGCGTCGCTCCAGGACCGCACCGTCGGCACCGGCGCCCTGTCTTCACGGCTCGCGCACCGGTTCGCGGCCGGCGGCTTCATCGGCAGAGCCTCCTCCCGCACGTTCGACGCCCGGGTTCAGCCCGGCTACGCACCGTATGACCAGATGGAATTCGGCGTTCCCATGCTGACCGAGGGCGATGTCAATGCCCGCGTGCTGCTGCGCTTTCATGAAATCGAGTCCAGCCTCAGCCTGATCGAACGCCTGATCGCGTCGCTGCCCGCGGGGCCGGTGCTGTGCCCACTCACGGCGACTGGCGCCCCGACCGGCGCCCCGACCGGCAACGAAGAGCGTGAAGGGGTGGCGCTGGTCGAAGGCTTTCGCGGCGACGTGCTGGTCTGGTTGCGGCTGGCGGCGGATGGCAAAACCGTGCGGCGCTGTCATCCGCGCGACCCGTCCTGGTTCCAGTGGCCGTTGCTGGAGGCCGCGATCAACGGCAACATCGTTCCCGATTTTCCGTTGTGCAACAAGTCGTTCAATTGCTCCTACGCCGGCCACGATCTCTAGGGCGGGTCGCGAGGGGGGCTTCCCCCCGAAGCGTGATCCGCTCCCGCTGAAGGCGCTCCAGGCCCGTCACTGAAAGGCTGACCCGATGTTCCGTTTTCTGGCCCGTGCCGTGTTGAGCCGATCGCTGGCCGAACCGCCCCCGCCCGTGCTCGAGGAGGATGTCCAGGCTCTGGCCCGGCGCGTCACTGAGGTCGCGCGGGACCGGCTCGGCCGGGGCCTGACCATCAGGGCCGTCGACGCCGGCTCCTGCAACGGCTGCGAGCTGGAAATTCACGCCCTGAACAATGTCTACAACGATCTGGAGCGGTTCGGACTGCACTTCACCGCCTCGCCGCGTCATGCCGATGTCTTGCTGGTCACCGGCCCGGTGACGGTGAACATGCGCGAAGCTCTCGAACGGACCTGGACAGCCACCCCCGATCCGAAATGGGTCGTCGCGGTCGGAGCGTGCGGCCTCGATGGCGGTGTGTTCCGGGGCGGAACCGGAGTAGTCGGCGGGATTGACGCCGTCATTCCGGTCGATCTCCACATCCCCGGGTGTCCGCCGTCACCAACCCGGCTGCTCCAAGGGCTGCTGGCGCTGCTCGAGGTCGTTAAAGCCTGAGGCTCAGAGCCCGCGCGTGGTCATCAGGCGAGACCCTCCAGAAAGCCCTGTGATGGGGCGAAGAACATGGCGCCCGTTACAGGGCGGGTAAAGTCCAGCAAGTGATCGTAGGTGCCATCGGCATCACTCATCACCATGCGCTCAAGCATCCGGCGAAAGGGTGCGGGGCTCTTGCCATACGAAACAAAATACAGCCCATGCTCATCGGTGGTCCCGTAAGGGAGGCTGTGCCTGAGAATCTCCAGCTCCTGCCCATCGTCCTCGATCACCACCCTGGCAATATGAGCGGTTGCCGGCTTTATTTCATCGTCCAGTTCGATATCGTCAGCCTTGGTTCGGCCAATGATCCGCTCTTGTTCGTCAAGGCCGAGCCCCTCCCAGTGTCGGAGGTTATGAACGTAGCGCTGAATGTTGACGTAGCTGCCGCCGGAAAAGGCCGGGTCCTCGGACGCAACCACAGCAACCTCGGCCCGTTCCGCGCCCTGCGGGTTTTCAGTACCGTCGACAAACCCCGACAAATCGCGCCCCTTGAGATACTTGAACCCGTGGATTTCTTCGACCAGCCTGACCGCGTCACCAAGACGGCGCCGAATCTCACGCGCCAGAGCAAAATTGACGTCGTGGCGATCCGAGCGGATATGCAGGAACACGTCTGCGTCAGTGGCGGGAGCGTGCCGGTGGCCATCGACCAAAGCCTGAAATGGCACAAGCTCCGCCGGCCGATCGGGGCCACAGAGCGTATCCCAGATGACAGCGCCGATTCCGGCCGAACTGACCAGTAAGGGCGCCTGCAGATCGGCGGCGAACTGCGTCGTCAGCTTCGGCAATGCCGCGATGGACTTCCGCACACGCGCCGCATCTTCTGGACCATTGTTCACGGACAGCGTGATGAAAAGACCGAAATCAGAGCCCTCGGCGCAGACGCCCGTTTGGGGAGTGCTCATGACATGCTCCAGCGTAAGTTTCAATGCCGCACCGCAGCTGTTTAACCAACGAGCGCGCCCCTGACAACTCCCCCGAGGGCCAACCGTGCGCCGGTTGCGGCCGCATTCATGCCCCCTGACGAAGCTTGGCCCAACCGGCTTGAAGAGAGGCGAGATGGAGCAAGAGTCTATCGGCGCCGTGACGGGTCAGCGTCTCGCCGCCGCGCGCAATCACAAGGGCATTCACCAGCGCCGCGAACTTCAGGCGAACGCCGGCTTCAGTGGTTGGCACCGCGTTCGCAAAGACGTCATCGGCGTGAATGAGCGCGCTATTGCATGTGTCGGCATCGGCGCAGTCGCCGCGCTTCAATGCGTGCTCCAGAGCTTCGTCGGCCCGGTCGAAGGCAAGCCGTGCCGCAACCACAGGATCAGACACGGTGGAAACTTCTGTCGATTTTGTCATGGAAACGCCGGTCCATGCGAAACCGGGCCGCCGCCGTTGCGGCCCCGGTGCGCGGCTGGTCAAACCCGCTGAGTTATTGGTGGAAGGGGGAGGATTCGAACCTCCGTACTCCTAAGAGGGCAGATTTACAGTCTGCTGCCATTAACCACTCGGCCACCCTTCCACGAGGTCCGCCGTAGCATCCCGCGTTGGCGAGGGAATATGGCGGTTTTCTCATCGCTGTCAACAACAGATACCGGCGCAGCGTGACAAATCGCGCCCCGCCGCCGTTGGCGTTTACCGCCGCAGGCGATCCGGCCGGCCGGGCCTATTGCAGCAGCCCGACCACGGCGCCGCTCAGGCAGGTGGCGATGGTGCCGGCCAGAATGGACTTGCCCCCCAGTTGGACGATTTCGGCCCTGCGCTCCGGGACCATCGAGCCCAGCCCGCCGATCACGATGCCGAGGCTGCCGAAATTGGCGAAGCCGCACAGGGCGTAGGTCACGATCAGGCGCGAATGGGGCGACAGGGCCGCTTCGGGCAGGGCGGCCAGATCAAGATAGGCGACGAACTCGTTGAGCACCGTCTTGCTGCCCATCAGCTGGCCCGCGGTTGCCGCCTCGCTCCAGGGCACGCCGATCGCCCACATCACCGGCGCGAACAGCGCTCCCAGCAGCCCCTGCAACGTCACCGGCGCCGCGCCCACTCCCGAAACCAGGGCGGCGAGCCCCATATTGACCAGGGTGACCAGCGCCACCAGCACCAGCAGCATGGCAACGATGTTGACCAGCAAACCGACGCCGTCGTTGGTACCCTTGACGATGGCGTCCAGCGCGCTGGACGGGCGCGACTCGCCGTCCAGGACAAAGCGGTCGCCGCCCGCCGCGCCGCCGCCCGCCGCCGCACCGGACGAAAACGGCACCATCAATGCGGCGACGGCCAGCGCCGCCGGGGTGCTGATCAGCGAGGCGATCAGAATGTTGCCCAGGGCGTTGGGAATCACCGATCCAAGGATGGTGCTGTAGAGCGCCATCATGGTGCCGGCGACTCCGGCCATGCCACAGGTCATCATGGCGAACAGTTCGCCGCGACTCATGCGCTCGAGGTAGGGGCGTACCAGCAGCGGCGCCTCGATCATGCCGACAAAGACATGCGCGGCGGCGGCAAAGCCCAGGGCGCCGCCGATGCCCAGGGTGCCGCGCAGCAAAACCGCGAAGCCGGCGACGACTCGTTGCAAAATCCCCCAATGGAACAGCAGCGAGGCGACGGCGGAGATGGTCAGAACCAGCGGCAGCGCCCGAAACGCCAGAATGAAGGCGCCACCGGGCCGGATTTCGGCGAACGGCAGCGGCGCACCGCCGAGATAACCAAAAACGAAGCCGGTACCGGCGTCGGTCGCCTTCTGAAAGGCCTCTACCCCGTCATTGAGCAGCAGAAACAGGCCGGCAACCCCCGGAATCTTCAGCAGCAGCACGGCCAGCGCCAGTTGCAGGCCGACTCCGGCCCCCACCGTCCGCCAGCAGACGCCCCAGCGGCTCTCGCTCACCAGCCACGCCAGCACCAGCAGGCCCGCGAATCCGATCAGCCCCTGAAGCGCCAGCCCCACCTAGCAAGCCAGCCTGTAGCTCTCGAACTCGAAGGGCGAACGCTCCTTGCACAGCCGCTCCCCGAGGAACGCGCCGAGCTGCATGTCGGTGACCATGATGTGGGCCACGAACCAGTTCAGAACGAATCGGGCCAGATCCTCCACCCGGGCATCGCCGATCGACAAGCCAAGATCAAGCTGACGCAGGCGCGCGATAAACTGGGCATGCTGAGTCATATGACTACTAAGCTCGGGGTAGTCATACGTCGCCATCAACTCTTCTTCATGCTCGAAATGGTAATCGGCATATGCGAACAGGTCCCGCAGCACCCGGTCCGCAATGGTATACTCGGTCGGAGTATCCCGCGCTTCGATGAGTTGATTGAGAACACCGATCAGGAGCTGATGCTCGTCATCGATCGATGCCACCCCGACACTCAAATTCGAGCGCCATTCGAGCTTTCGCAGTTCCTTGTTCGCGCTGACAGCCACGTGGTTGCCCCTCCCTGTACGGCTTAGTCTCGAACGCCCGAAAGCGCCCTGCCAGCCTTGTTTTGTTGCTTGCGCGCGGACCTTTCGGGGCGGACACCCCCCAAAGCCAACACGATCGCGGAACTATAGTAGCTGATTTTGCGGCCGTGGCAACAAGTTCACGAAACCCTGGGGGAATCGGGTGAAGGATTTTTCTGCGCCTGAAAGTCGTTATGGCCGGGCTTGACCCGGCCATCCACGCGGCGCCACCGTCCCAGCGCGCCCGAAATAGCTGCAAACGCACAGCGTTAGCGGCAGCGTCGCCGCGTGGAGACGCGGGTCAGGCCCGCGCATGACGGCGTTTATGTGGCAAAGGCCCTTCAGTCGGCCTTGCTGACAAACCCCTCCAGGACTTTCTTGATCCCGGCGAAATCGAAATCGATCTCCAGTTTGTCGCCATCCACCTCCGTGACCGTGCCGGCGCCGAATTTCTGGTGAAAGACCCGGCTCCCGACCGAATAGCGGCTCGGACGGGTGACGACTCCGATTCGCCGCGCCTGCCCATCCAGCACCGGCGGCCGCGACTGCGGCGGGCGGGAAAACGACGAGGACGCGGCGCTTTCCCGGAAACCACCGTAGCCGCCGCCGAAGCCGCCGCTGGAAAAGCCGGCCGCGGCCGGCGCGGGGCTGTCGCTGACGACATTCCGCTCGGGCAGTTCCATCAGGAAGCGCGACGGCAGGGTGTCGACCCAGGTCGAGTAGATGCGCCGCCGATGGGCCGAACAGACCACGGCCTTGCGACGGGCGCGGGTCAGGCCGACATAGGCCAGCCGGCGCTCCTCTTCCAGCCCGGCCTGTCCGTGCTCGTCGAGCGCGCGCTTGTTGGGAAACAGCCCCTCCTCCCAGCCGGGCAGGAACACGAGATCGAACTCCAGCCCCTTGGCGCCGTGGAGGGTCATGATGCTGACCTTGTCCTCGCCGCCGCCCTGATTGGCCTCCATCACCAGCGCCACATGCTCGAGGAACCCCTGCAAGGCCTCGAAATCCCCCATGGCGCCGACCAGTTCCTTGAGGTTGTCGAGCCGGCCCGGCGCCTCGGGAGTTTTGTCTTCCTTCCACATTCGGGTGTAGCCGGATTCGTCGAGCACCATGCGCGCGAGGTCGGTGTGGGGAATCCGCCGGGCCAGGTCGCGCCAGCGTTCGAAATCCTGCAACAGGGCGCGTAGGGCCTGACGCGGCTTGGGTTTCAGCTCGGCGGTCTCGGTCAGCGCCCAGGCGGCGGTGGTCATCGGCAGGTCGCGGGCGCGGCCGAGCTGATTGATCGATTGCAGCGCCGCCGGTCCGATGCCGCGCTTGGGCAGGTTGATGATGCGCTCGAAGGCCAGATCGTCGGCGGGTTGGACGATCACCCGGAAATAGGCCATGGCGTCGCGGATTTCCTGGCGCTCGTAGAAACGCGGCCCGCCGATCACCCGGTAGGGCAAGCCCAGGGTCATGAAGCGCTCTTCGAATTCGCGGGTCTGGGCGCCGGTTCGCACCAGCACCGCCATCTCTCCCAGCGGCGTGCCCTTGCGCTGGGCGCTCTCGATCTCCTCGCCGACCCAGCGCGCCTCCTCGATGCTGTCCCACAGCGCGCTCACCCGCACCTTCTCGCCATCGCCGGCCGCGGTCCACAGGGTCTTGCCCAGACGCGAGCGGTTGTTGGCGATCAGCCCGCCGGCCGCGGCCAGGATATGACCGGTCGAGCGGTAATTCTCCTCCAGCCGGATCACGCTCGCGCCGGGGAAGTCGGTCTCGAAGCGCAGGATGTTGCCGATCTCGGCGCCGCGCCAGCCATAGATCGACTGGTCCTCGTCGCCGACGCAGCAGATGTTGCGGTGGCCCTGGGCGAGCAGGCGCAGCCAGAGATATTGCGAGACGTTGGTGTCCTGATACTCGTCGACCAGAATATAGCGGAAGCGCCGGTGATACTCGGCCAGCACATCGGGATGGTTCTGGAAGATGGTCAGGATGTGCAGCAGCAAATCGCCGAAATCGCAGGCGTTGAGCGTTTTCAGCCGCTGCTGGTATTCGGCGTAGAGCGTGAGCGCCCTGCCCCCGACCGCTGCCGCCGCCTCACCGCCGCCGCCCTTGGAGGTGGAGACGCGCTCCGGCGTCACCCCCCGGTCTTTCCAGCGTTCGATGATCCCCAGCACCTGACGGGGCGGGAATTTCTTGATGTCGACATGCGCGGCTTCGAGCAGCTGCTTGATCAGCCGCAGCTGATCGTCCGTGTCGAGAATCGTGAAGTTGGAGCTGAGCCCGACCAGTTCGGCGTGCTTGCGCAGCATCCGCGCCGCCAGCGCGTGAAAGGTGCCGAGCCACCAGCCTTCGACGCCCTCGCCGAGCAGCGCCGCCACCCGTTCGCGCATCTCATGGGCGGCCTTGTTGGTGAAGGTCACCGCCAGCACCTGAAACGGCGAGGCCCGGCGGGTCATCAGCAAATGGGCCAGCCGGGTGGTCAGCACCCGGGTCTTGCCGGTGCCCGCCCCGGCCAGCAGCAGCACCGGCCCGTCCAGCGCCTCGACCGCCTGCCGCTGCACCGGGTTGAGCCCCTCGAGGTGCCGGGACGAATAGGGATACGGATCGGCCGGCACGAACGCCGCCTCGGGCGCGCTCAGCGGATCGTCGGACCAGAGAGCATCGGGGGAAAACGGATCGGACATCATGGGGCCGGATCATATAGCACGATGCCCGGCCGCGTCACCCCAGCACGTGATAGCCGCCATCGATGAAGGCGACCAGGCCGTTGAGGCTCTTGGCGGCGTCGGAGGCCAGGAAGGCGGCGTAGGAACCGACGTCGTCGATGGTGATCAGCCGGTCCGAGGGGGCCTTTTCGGCGGTCCGGTGCAGCAGTTCGTCGAAGCGGTCGATGCCCGAGGCGGCGCGGGTGGCCAGCGGTCCCGGCGACAGGGCGTGGACCCGGATGCCCTTGGGGCCGAGTTCGGCCGCCATGTAACGGGTGACGGCTTCCAGCGCCGCCTTCACCGGTCCCATCAGATTGTAATGCTCGACCACCTTTTCCGAGCCGTAGAACGATACGGTTTGCAGGCAGCCGCCCTGGGTCATCAGCGGTTCGGCCAGCTTGGCCACCCGGACGAAGGAATGGCAGGAGACGTCCATGGCCAGGGTAAAGCCATCACGCGAGCAATCGACGACCCGGGCGTGCAAATCCTCCTTGGGCGCGAAGGCGATCGAGTGCAGCACGAAATCGATCCGGCCCCAGCTGGCGCGGATCGCCTCGAACACCGCCTCGAGCTGGCCCGGTTCGCGAACGTCGCAGGGCAGCAGCAGCGAAGCCCCGAGAACCTCGGCCAACGGCGCCACATGGGGCTCGGCCTTCTCGTTGAGGTAGGTGACGGCCAGCTCCGCCCCCAGCGCCTTGAAGGCGGCGGCGCAGCCATAGGCGATGGAATGGCGGTTGGCGATGCCGATCACCAGCCCCTTTTTGCCCTCAAGCGAAATCAACGACGACATGGACGGCCTCTTTTCCGGCTGTTGCTGCGATGCAGCGTATAGCGGCGTTGAACCTGTTCCACCACTGCAAATTTCTAGAGGCTCCCCAGATAGGCCGCGACCACCGCCGGATCGTGAGCGATGTCGGTGGCCGGCCCCGAGAGCACGACCCGGCCGCTTTCCAGCACATAGGCGTGATCGGCGATTTCCAGCGCCGCTTCGGCGTTCTGTTCGACCAGCAGGATGGTGCGGCCCTCGCGCTTGAGGTCGGCGATGATCGCGAAAATCTCCTCGACCAGCATCGGCGCCAGCCCCATGCTCGGCTCATCGAGCAGCAGCAGGCGCGGTTCGGCCATCAGGGCGCGGCCCATGGCCACCATTTGCTGCTCGCCGCCCGACAACAGGCCGGCGGCCTGCCCCAGCCGGTCGCGCAGCCGGGGGAAGCGCTCCAGCACCGCCTCGCGGCGGCGGCTCAGTTCGGCGCCCTCGGGCAGCAGGAAGGCGCCCAGCCGCAAATTCTCGGCGACGCTCAAACTGGCGAACAATTGCCGGCCCTCGGGAACCTGGACGATGCCGGCGGCGGCGACCCGGTGGGGCGCTTTGTGCGAAATCTCCCGGCCCTCGAAGCGAATGGCGCCGGCGCGCGGCCGGAGCAATCCGGAAATGCCGCGCAGGATCGTGGTTTTGCCGGCACCGTTGGCGCCGATCAGGCAGACCACCGAGCCCCCGGCCACCACGAGATCGACGCCCTTGACCGCCAGGGTATGGCCATAAGCCAGTTCCAGCCCGGAGAGTTCGAGCAGCGGCGCACTCATGGCTTGGCTCCGCGCGCCGCCAGCCGGGCCGCCGCCTTTTTGCCGAGATAGGCCTCGATCACCGCCGGGTCGGTCCGCACCTCGGCCGGCGCCCCCCCGGCGATGCGGCGGCCGAAATTGAGCACCGTCAACTGGTCGCACAACTCCATGACGAAGCCCATGTCGTGTTCGACCAGCAGCAGCGTCACCCCGCGCTCGCGCACCCGGCGCAGCAAGCGGGCGAGATCGGCGGTCTCATGGGGATTCATGCCGGCGGCGGGCTCGTCGAGCAGCATCAGCCGGGGGCGGGAGGCCAGACCGCGCGCGATTTCCAGCCGCCGCTGCTCGCCATAGGCGAGATCGCCGGCGCGCTCGCCGGCCCGCCCGGCCAGCCCGACGAACTCCAGCAACTCCAGCGCCTCGACGGCCACCGCCCGCTCCTCGGCCCGGTAGCGCGGCAGGTCGAACAGGCAGTGCCAGACCGGCGCGCTCAGCCGGGCGTGCGCCCCCGCCGCCACGGTTTCCAGCACGCTCATATCCTCGAACATCCGGATGTTTTGAAAGGTGCGGGCGATGCCCAGCCCGGCGCGGGCATGAACCGGCAGGCGCACGATCTCCCGGCCGCCGAACACGATCGCGCCCTCGTCCGCCGGCACCAGTCCGGAAATCAGGTTGAACAGGGTGGTCTTGCCGGCGCCGTTGGGGCCGATCAGCCCGTGCACCGTCCCCTCCTCCACCGCGAAGCCGACCCCGGCCACCGCCACCAGCCCCCGGAAGTGCTTGCTCAGCCCCGACACCCGCAGCAGCGCGCCCCTGCTTTCCGTCTGCTCGCTCATATCTCCCGGTCGCTCGCTCACGTTTCCCAGTCGCCCACTCAGCCCTTCCGGTCGCTCGCTCATATCTCCCGGTCGCTCGCTCATGGCGCCCTCCACGGGTGGACTTGGGGCGCGAACTGGATTAATCTTGTCGACGGAACCGCTTCGTTGTCCATCGGAACGCCATCATGACCGCGATTGCCCTGATCAAGCTTCAGAAGGCCGGGTTCTCCCAGGATCAGGTCGAGGCGCTGGCCGAATATCTCGACACCCAGGCCGCGACCAAGGCCGACATCGCGATGCTGGAACTGAAGCTCGCCGAGGCCAAGACCGAGCTGATCAAATGGGTGGTCGGGGTCGCCTTCGGACAGGCGATGCTGCTGGCCATCGCCAAGATGTTCGGCGCCGGGCATTCTTGATCGCCCACTCATGGCGCCCCTCCCAGCCGTTTCATCCGCCAGGGCAGCAGGCCGCGCGGCAGGAACAGCACCACCAGCACGATGATCAGGCCGTTGAAGACGCCACGGAAATCGTGGAGCGGCCGCAGCAGTTCGGGCAGGGCGGTCAGCACCAGGGCGCCGATCACCGGTCCGAGCGGCGAGCCGGTGCCGCCGAGAATGGCGAAGCTCAGGATGGTCACGGCGTTTTCGAAGGCATATTCGTTGGGGCTGATGAAGGTCGAGGAGTGCGCCGACAGCGCCCCGGCCAGCCCGGCCAGCGCCGCCGAGGCCAGCAGCGCCCCCAGATGGTAGGCCGGGAGATTGATCCCGATCACCGCGGCGGCGGTCTGGTCGGAGCGCATCGCCTCCATCGCCCGGCCGAAACGCGAGCGTCCGACCAGGAAACAGCCGGCCAGCGCCGCACCCAGCAACGCCAGAATCATCCAGCTGTCGGTGCGGTCGCGAATGCCGCTCAGCCCCAGCGCGCCGCCGGTGATCTCGGCATTGACGTAGACCACCCGCAGCACCTCGCCCAAACCGATGGTGGCGATGGCCAGATAGACCCCGGTCAGACGCAGGGTCGGCAGGCCGATCAGAGCGGCGGCCAGCGCTGGCACCAGCGCCGAGCCGGCCAGCACCAGCGCGAAGGGCAGTCCGGTGTGCAGCGACAGCAGCGCGCCGGTATAGGCCCCCAGCCCCATGAACGCCGCCTGGCCGAGCGATAATTGCCCGACCGCCAGCACCACATACATCGAGAGCGCCAGCAGGCCGTTGATGCCCAGCGAATGGATCAGGGTCTGGTAGGTCCAGAGGACATCGTCGAGCCACACCGGCATGGGGTCAGGCCCTCGTGACGCGGGCGCGGCCGAGCAGGCCGCTGGGTTTCAGCCACAGCACCAGCACCATCAGGGTGAAGGCGACGCCGTCCTTGACCATGGAATCGATGTAGCCCGCCGCCATCACCTCGGCGACCCCGAGCAGCAGGCCGGCGGCCACCGCGCCCCGGACATCGCCCAGCCCGCCGATGATGATCACCGCGAAGCCGCGCAGCATCATGAATTCGCCCATGTAGGGCTGAATGGCGTTCTGGTTGAGCCCGATCAGCACCCCGGCGGCCCCGGCCAGCAGACCCGAGAGCAGCGAGGCCAGCATTTCGGTGCGTGGCACGTTGATGGCCATCAGCCGGGCGGCGTCCTCGTTTTCGGCGACGGCGCGCAGGGCCAGACCGAGCCGGGTCCGGCTCAGCAGCAGCCACAGCCCGATGACCATGATCGCGGTGGTGACCACGATCAGGATTTGCGCCGCCCCCAGCCGGACCTCGCCGAAGGTCAGCGCCGCGCCCGGCAGGGTGCCGATGGGAAAACGCCGGATTTCCGTGCCCAGCCCCATCGAGAGCAGCGAGTAGAGCAGCAGCACCGCCCCCAGCGTCACCATCAGCGAGGACAGCTCGGGCGCCCGCGCCCGGCGCAGCGGCGTCAACAGCGCGGTGTCGATGATCACCGCCAGCACCCCGGCGGCCAGCATGCCCAGCGGCAACGCCAGCCAGATCGACAGCCCCAGCGTCCGGCAGGCCGCCAGCGCCACCAGCGCCCCGGCGGTGAAGTAAAAGCCATAGGTCAGGTTCAGCACCTTCAGAACCCCGAACATCAGGGTGAAGCCAAGTGCGAACAACGCATAGGTGGCACCAAGGACCAGGCCATTGGCAAGCTGCTGGGCGAACATACTTCGGAGAGTACGCAAATGAACGGCCAACGGCAAGCCGGGCGATTGGCGCGATCTCCCCGATCCGGACCATCGCGCCTCCCGCACAACCGCCGGACGCCGTCGGTGCGGGATCCGGACGCCGTCGGCGCGGGATAAGGTGACCGATAGTAATCGCACCGACCCGGGGAGATATTTTGCTAAAATTATAGATATCGGGTGTTCGGTCATGGCACTTGACCTGGGTTTGGCTTTTTATTAACCTAAATCTGCCCAGGATGGTCGCCGGAACATGCCGAGCCAACACCATCGGGGAACGGAGGTTGAAACGTGATAGTGCTGCCCGACGGTTCGCTGGCTTTCCCGTGGCAGTTCAGCTTCTGGCAACTCGGCCGTACGCCGATCGCCGAAAGCACCATGTTCACCGAGTGGTACGACCTCTGGCTGTCCGCCTTTCTGCCGGTCCGCCCGCCGCCGCCCCGCGAGCGCTTGGCCGGCAGCCTGATCGGCCAGTGCCTGGGCGATGCCCTGGGGTTCGTGGTCGATGGTCATTCCTGCGAGGTCTGCCAGGAATATGTCGAGGAAATCCTGCTGACCGACAAGGCCGGCACCATCGGCCGCTCGCCCCACCCTTTCGGCCAATATACCGATGACTCCCAGCTCGTGCGCGAGCTGATGGAAAGCTACATCGCCTGTCGCGGCTTCGATGCCGGGGACTACAGCCGCCGCATCGCCGCCCTGTTCAGCGAACAGCGGGTGGTCGGGCGCGGTCGGGCCACCACCGAGGCCGCCGCCCGGTTGGCCCGGGGCGTGCACTGGACCCGCTCGGGCGTTCCCGCTCCCTATGCCGGCAACGGCGCCGCCACCCGCGCCGCGCCGATCGGCTGGATGTATTCCCGCAGCGACGAGGATCTGGTGCGGGCGGCGCGCGATCAGGCCCGGATCACCCATACCGACCCGCGGGCGGTGGCCGGTTCGGTCGCGATCGCCGGGGCCGTCGGCATCGCCCTGCGCACCATGCCGGGAACCCTCAAGGCCGACCGCCTGATCGAACGGCTGGCGCGCTGGGTCAAGCCGGTCGACGCCGGGTTCGCCACCGAGATCGACCGCCTGCACACACTGCGCCTGCGCGACCCCGAGGATGCCTTGTGGCTGATCAGCCGCACCGGCCTCCGGTCGGGAGAGAATGAAGCCGCCGGCCGCTGGCCCGCCGCCGAGGGCACCATCTCGCCCTTCGTCATTCCCAGCGTGCTGTGGAGCCTGTACAGCTTCCTGCGCTCGCCCGACGATTACATGGGGGCGATCTGCATCGCGATTTCCGGGGGCGGCGACGCCGACACCACCGCCGCCATGACCGGCGCCATCAGCGGCGCCTATCTCGGGCTGGAGGCGATCCCGCGGCCGCTGGCCGAACGCCTGGAGGATTGCGGCACCTGGGACTTCCGCTCCCTGCTGTCGCTGGCCGATGACTTTTACGGCGTGCTGACCCGAACTTAAGGTTACCAAAGACTCCCGGCCTGTGGCGGGGTCAAAGGCCGGCGCCCTTTGATGCCTTGCTGCGCCCTACGCCTCAGCTCCGCCCCCCGCGCTGCAAGGCCGCCAGAAACGGCGTCGCATAACGGGACTTCTTCTTTTTCTTGCCGTCGGCCGGGGCCTCCCCGCTCAGGCTCGAGGCGATCGATTTCAGCGACACCTTGGTCCGCTCGGCGCTGGCGTTCTGCTGGGCGATGGCGATGGCATCCTTGCTGATCGCCAGCTTGACCTCGGGCTCGATGTCGTCGAAGGCGATTTTGGCCAGCGAAAACAGCCGATAAGACGGTGACTCAAGGTACTGGCGCAAGACGCGCACCGAGGTCGCCAACTCGCTCGCCTCTTTTTCCGGCTGCGCCTCGATGGCCTGAATCAACAGATTGACCGCATCCCGGTCATGCTCATCAAGCTCTTGAATCGATATCGCCATGATGCCTCGTCACCGCTGGAGCCTCAATCCCTGAAATTAAGGTACTGCAAGGGTTGTTCAATGTTTAGCTCCTTAATCAAACGAATGGTAGCCTGAAGATCGTCGATCTTCTTGGCGGTGACCCGCAATTCGTCGCCCTGGATCGCCACCTGGACCTTGGACTTGCTGTCCTTGACCGCCTTGACGATCTGCTTGGCCAGATCCTTGTCGATGCCCTGGCGGATGGTCACCTCCTGGCGCACGCTGTTGCCCGCCGCCTTCTCCACCTTGCCGAACTCGAGGGCGCCGACGTCGAGTTTGCGCCGGGTCAGATGGACCCGCAGCAACTCATGCATCTGTTTCAACTTCAGATCGTCATCGGCCAGAATCGTGACGATAGTCTCGGCCCGTTCGATCGAACATTTGGCGCCCTTGAAATCGAAGCGCTGGCCGACCTCGCGGCGCACACCATCGAGGGCATTATCGACTTCGTGAACATCGGTCTTGGAAACGACATCAAAGGACGGCATGATCCGGCTCCGTTACGGTCTTGCTGTGATCGGGGCTTGGGCCGGTATTACAGCACGCCCACCCACCCATGGTACCGGAACTCGCGCTCCAGCGCCATCAACTCGGAGGAACTTCGCGCATGCCTTACCTGGATCGGGCCGGCTTCATCGGCCTGCTGAACTCGCTGGGCGCCGAGAACGAAACCGAAGTGCTGGCCGCCGCCCGGGAAATCCAGCGCCGCCTCGAGGCCGCCGAGACCGCATGGCCGGACCTGTTGACCCCCCCGCCCGAGGATGGCGAAGAGTCCGGGGCCGGGGGCGGCGGTTTCGAAATCCGGGATCCGGGCCGCGAGCCCCGGCCCGCCCTGCCCGGTTTGCCGCCGCTGTCGGAGCGGCTGACCGTGATCTATGCGGAAGAGCTGAACCTGATCGAGTCCCTGCTGCGGCGCAGCAATCTCAGCCCCGAGACCCGGCAGGAACTCACCGCGATGCGCGCCGACATCGCCGAGGACGACTTCGCCGACATGGATCGCACCTATCTGCGCGATCTGGCCGCCCGCCTCAACGCCCGCGACCGCGAGGATTGAGCCCTACAGCACCATGTGCCGGGCGCGGGCGCCGCGCTCGATCGCGGTGGAGACCAGACTGTCCAGCCCGAGCTTGTCGCGCAGCATTTCCAGCAGGCGCAACTCCTCCAGGCTGGCGTCGTGATCGGATGCCACGATATCGCAGCCGACGGCATAGGCGGTTTCATAGAGCTTGAGCGGCAACCGGGCCTTGATCACCTCGAGAGCCTTGTCGAGCCCGCGCGGATCGGCGAGCATTTTCAAGCACTCCTCGGTCATCTCGGGCAGCCGGTGAAAATCGAAGCCCTTGAACACCGGCAGATACCGCACGTTCTCGCCAATGGTGTTCAACTCGTCGTCACTCATGTTGCCGTCGGAAGCCGATAGCAAAACCATGGTGTAAATCAAGGCGCTGTGATGGTCGACCATTGCTTTCTTTCCCCACCCGTCGGTTTCCCCCGACATCTCCGGAAGCATGACGCCCGCCGGAGCCAAAGGTCAAGGATGACGGGTCTTCGGCATGAAGGAATGGTGACATCTGACAGGGGCGCCGGTAGCGTTCCGATGATGATCGTGAGCTTCGCCGCGCCATCATCAGTGTTTCACCACAAATAAAGATCGGGCCATCGTCATGCACTGTCTGATGATCGACTTGACCGACGCCCCCGGCGCCTGGGGCAAGGTCATGCTCGCGGACATGGCGAAAGCGCTGTCGCGCCAGGGCGTGGCCGTGACCGCGGCCCTCGACGCCGCATCGGCGCAAACCGCGATCCCGGCGTTCCTCGCGGCGCTGGAGCCGGAGCAGCGCTTTCTGCTGATCGACGGCAACTGCCGCGCCAACAAGATGATCCGCGATCCGCGCGCCCTGCGCTTTTCGTTCATGGTCGATCACCCGGCCTATCACATTGCCAACTTTGTCCAGGCCAGCACGGCGATGCTGCTGGGGTTCGTCGATGAAAGCCACCTGGAGGCCGCCGACCGCTTCGGATTGCCCTTTCCCAAGCTGTTCTTTCCCCATGCCGGGCCGGAGCCGGACAGTGCCCCCGAGCCGATCCGCGACCGGCCGATCGACCTCCTGATCAGCGCCAGTCTCGAGGACCCGCTCTCGGACGCGGCCTGGCGGGCGGCCAACCCCGGTGTGCCCGAGATCGTGGCCAGCGCACTGCTCGACGCCGCGGACCAGCTCTCGACGACGCTGACCACCTGCCTAGCCGCCTGGGACGACGCCTGCCGGCGCCGGGGCTTCGACCACCGCGCGGCGCTCACGATCGCCACCCTGTGCCAGATCATCGCGACCATCGAGCGGATCGCCAGCGCCCGGCGCCGCCAGCACGTGCTGGCGGGCTTGCCCGAGGCCCTCGCGATTCACGTGGTGACGCCCAAGCTCCCCGCCTATCTCGCGGGGCACCCCGGGCTGGTCAGCCATGGCCCGGCGCCGTTTTCCACGGTCATCGGCCTGATGAAGCACAGCAAAATCCTGGTGAACTGTCTGGCGAAGTACAGTCGGGGCTCGCACGAGCGTATCTGGTACGCCATGGCCGCCGGATGCGTCGTCGCCACCGACCAAAGCCGGTTCCTGGAGCGCGATTTCAGCCATCGCTACAATATCCTGTTTCTGCCCTGGGGGCCGGACCAGCAGGCCTTTCGCCATGATCTGGTCAATCTGGTGCGCAATTCGTCACAACTCACCGCGATTCACTATGCCGCCATGCCGATTTACGCACGCCACCACAGCTGGGACCAGCGGGTGGAACCGCTGGTCGCGCTGCTGCGGCAGGCGTCATGACACACGGAACATCGCCCGGAACACCAGATGTGCGCCCGGCCAAAATGTGCTATTTCAACGGTGACGGTGACGAGCAGGAGAACGGACCATGAGTGTCAGACAGAGTGCGTACCTTCTCGCCCTCGGCCTCTCGCTTGGGGCCTGCGCGGCCGGCGCTCCCGGCGGACAGGGCGGCGTCGACGCCAGCTGGGACCGTCCGGCCCCGGCGCTCACCCCCTCGCAAAGCGCCCTGAGGCGCAACCAGGACAGAGCCAGAGCCTGGAGGCAGGACGGCGAAGACACCGCTTCGCCCGGCACCGAACGCCAACCGGGGCAGGCGCCGACGGAGGCCTTGTCGCCGGACGCCTTGAAGATGCTCCAGGATCAGGCCCGGTTCTGGATGAAGCCGTAGCCCCCGCCAGCGCCGAAACGCCCCCGCGTGAAATGTTCCAGAGTGTGATCCCCCGCACTGTCCGGCTCGACACGGCCTGATACAGTGAAGATACGGAATCCTCAGAGATGAACGGACACGACCGTGACACAGCTGCCGCCGCCACCATGGGCCATCAAAGGCTATGAAGAGGCCGATCGCTCGGGCTTCGAGCGGAGCATGCTGTTGGGCTCGGCCATTGGTGTCCTGAGCGCCATCCTGATCTTTTGTATCTATTACGGCCTTCAGTAACGCCGCTGACGTTTTGTTTAGAAATACTACCGCGCGCCGTCCTCAATCGTCGTTGCCCAAGCCGCGCGTTCCCCGCAGATCCGCGCCATCGGTCTTGACGCCGCTCATCATCGCGCCGGTAAAGTCGGCGTCGCGCAAATCCGCCGAGGTCAGGTCGACATCCCGCAGTTTCGCCTGACCGAAATTGGCCTTGACCATCTGAGCATGCTGAAAACTGGCGCCGACCATGGTGACGCCGATCAAGCGGGCATATTCCAGACTGGTCGACCAGCGATGCCCGTTGGCGCCCATGACATGAATCGGGCCGCCGCGGCACTGGCTGAGATCGGCGTGAACCAGCGTCGCGCGCATCAGATTGGCGCCGCGCAAATCGGCTCCGGTCAGCTTGGCCTCGCGCAAATCGGCGAATTGCATGCGCGCCATGGTCAGGATGCAGCCGGACAGGTTGGCCCCCTTGAGAATCACCCCCTCCAGATCGGCCGCCGCGAGGTTGACGCCGGTCAGGTCCTGGCCGGTCAGATCGACCGAGGTGAAATCCGCCCGGTGCCCCTCCTTGCCGGCGGAGTTGATCCAGGCCAGATGCGCGGACAATATCTGACCGAGTTCGGCCTCCAGGGACTCGAGACGGCGCGGCAGCTTGGCGCCCTTGGTGTCGGCATTCATCAGACTGCCGAAATCGAACATCGCGCCGGACAGATCCGCGCTGTCGAGCTTGGTCCGATTGAGAATCGCCGAGGTCAGGATGGCGCCGCGGAAAATAGCGCCGGTGAAATTGGTCTCGGTCAGGTCGGCGCCTTCAAGATTGGCGCCGGTCAGGTTCGAGTGCGAGAGATCAGCGCGCATCAATTTGACATTGCGCAGAATGGTGTCGGTCAGATCGGTTTGAACAATGAAGGCATTGGAGATTTTGGACGAGGTCAGGTCGGCCGCCGTCAACTTGGCCAGCGAGCCGTCGGTGGCGTTCTTATCATAGCTTACCGCCTTCAGCGCCCCGCTCTTGCCCGGCTTCATCATCATGCCGTCGCGCAGGTCGGCATCCATGATATGGGCGTCGCTCAGGTCGGCGCCGCGAAAGCAGGCGCCGCGCAAATCGGCGCGACACAGGTTGGCGCCGACCATGTTGGCCTCGCGCAGGTCGGTGGCGAACAGGCTGGCGCAGGCGAATTTGGTGCCTTGCAGGCGCGCCCGGAACAGGCGGGCGCCGTTGAGTTCGGCATTGGTGAGATCGCGGCCGGACAAGTCCAGGTAGGTCAGATCGCACAGGCTGAGGTTGGCGCGGGCGCCCCCGTTAAGGCAACTCAGAAACCGGACGTGCCGTTTGCATATTTCATCGAGTTCCTGCTGGGCCAGCCGTCGCAATCCGAAGGTCGGATCACCCTCGGCCGCCGTATCGGGCGCGATGTCCCGCTTCTGTGTCTGATCGTCGCTGGCTGTTGGCATCGAAATCCTATCCGGCCTCATGGCCGACACTGACGCAAACAATGATACTCCGGAACAGTCCGATTCCCATGAAAATCAATAATTCAACCTGAGCCTGAAAAAAAGGCGGCAACGGCGGCAATCGATCCGACTGTGCGGCACCGGCCGGAAATTCACATTCCCCGCGCCGGCGGCTCACGAGCTGCTTGACGCGCCGCGCCGGTTGGGGCATATCACGGCGTCCCTGTGGCGGTGGTAGCTCAGTTGGTAGAGCTCTCGGTTGTGGTCCGAGTGGTCGTGGGTTCGAGTCCCATCCATCGCCCCATTCTCCCCGTCTGCGCCGTCGTGCCCGCCAGCCCTGGCGGACGCGCGCGTCCTTGAGGTTTTTCCCGTCATGACCGCTCCGGTTCCGCGCCCCGGAATTCTCGAGATCGCCCCCTATATCGGCGGCGAGGCCAGTTCGGAAGGGGTGAGCCGGTTGATCCGGCTGGCCTCCAACGAGGGCGCGCTCGGCCCGAGCCCGCGCGCCGCCGCCGCCTATCAGGCGCTGGCCGGCGAACTGCACCGCTATCCCGATGGCGGTTCCTCGGCGCTGACCGCGGCGCTGGCCCGTCATCACGGGCTGGAAGCGGCGCAGATCGTGCTCGGCGCCGGCTCGGACGAGCTGCTGAGCCTGGTCACCCGCGCCTATGCCGGGCCGGGCGACGAGGTGCTCTATCCCGCCCACGGTTTCCTGATGTATCCGATCGCCGCCCGCACCGTCGGCGCGACCCCGGTAACCGCGCCGGAAACCAAGCTCACCGCCAATGTCGACGCGCTGCTGGCGGCGGTGACGCCGCGCACCCGCATCGTCTTTCTGGCCAATCCCAACAACCCGACCGGCAGCTACATCCCCGCCGCCGAACTGAAACGCCTGCATGCCGGACTGCCCGGCACCGTCGTGCTGGTGATCGACGCCGCCTATGCCGAGTTCGTCACCCAGGCCGATTACAGCGCCGGCGAGGAACTGGTGCGCAGCGCGAATAACCTCGTGATGGCCCGCACCTTCTCCAAGCTCTATGCCCTGGCGGCGCTGCGTCTGGGCTGGGCCTATTGTTCGCCCGAGATCGCCGGAGTGCTGCACCGGGTGCGCGGCCCCTTCAACGTCAATGCCGCCGCCCAGGCCGCCGGCATCGCCGCCCTGGAAGACACCGCGTTTCTCGAATCCGCGCGCCGGCACAACGAGGTTTGCCGGGAGTGGTTCGCGGCGCGCCTGACCGCGCTTGGCCTGACCGTCCATCCCAGCGCCGGCAACTTCGTACTGGTCGACTTCAGCGCCTGGGGCGAGGCCGAGACGGTGCGACTCCACCTCAAGGCGCGCGGCATCCTGGTCCGCCAGATGGGCGTCTACAAGCTGCCCCACTGCCTGCGCATCACCATCGGCCGCACCGACGAAATGCACGAGGTCGCCGAAGCCCTGGCCGCTTATCGCGAAGGCCGGTCATAACGGAGGAGCGCTCTCCCCCGACATCGGCCTCGCCCCATCCTTGACACGCCCCCCTCTTCCGGTGTGTGGTTGCCGCCTGTTTGTTCACGGGGTTTTTTGATCAGCCATGCATCCCTATCGCACCCATACCTGCGGCGCCCTGCGCCTTGACGATGCCGGCAAGACCGTTCGCCTGTCGGGCTGGATTCACCGCAAGCGCGACCACGGCAATTTGCTGTTCATCGATCTGCGCGATCATTACGGCCTGACCCAGATCGTCGCCGACATCGAGCAGCCGGGCTTCAAGACCCTGGAGGGGTTGCGCCTCGAGTCCGTGATCATCGTCACCGGCAAGGTGGTGGCGCGCACCGCCGAGACCATCAACGACAAGCTGCCCACCGGCCGCATCGAGGTGGTGGCCGGCGAGGTCAAGGTCGAGAGCATCGCCGATCAGCTGCCGCTTCAGGTCAACAGCGACACCGACGCCGGGGAGGAAGCCCGGCTGCGTTACCGCTTCCTCGATTTGCGCCGCGACAAGATGCATCGCAACATCATGCTACGCAGTCAGGTGATTTCCTCGATCCGCCGCCGGATGATCGAGCAGAATTTCGTCGAGTTCCAGACCCCGATCCTGACCGCCTCCAGCCCCGAGGGCGCGCGCGACTTCCTGGTGCCCAGCCGCAATCATCCCGGCACCTTCTACGCGCTGCCCCAGGCGCCCCAGCAGTTCAAGCAGCTGCTGATGATGGCCGGCTTCGACCGCTATTTCCAGATCGCGCCCTGTTTCCGCGACGAGGACAGCCGGGCCGACCGCTCGCCCGGCGAGTTCTACCAGCTCGATTTCGAGATGGCCTTCGTGACTCAGGAGGATGTCTTCGCGGCCATCGAGCCGGTGCTCCATGGCGTCTTCGAAGAGTTCGGCTCCTTCCGCCGCGAGACCCACCCGGCGATCACGCCGCCGGCCTTCCCGCGCATCACCTTCGCCGACTCGATGCTGAAATACGGCTCCGACAAGCCGGATTTGCGCAATCCGCTGGTGATCTGCGATGTCACCGAGGTGTTCAAGCGCGCGGACGTCGAGTTCCGCGCCTTTCGCGGCATCATCGACAAGGGCGGGGTGGTGCGCGGCATCCGCGCGCCCAAGGTCTCGGACCGGCCGCGCAGCTTCTTCGACAAGCTCAACGACTGGGCGCGCGAGCTGGGCGCGCCGGGCTTGGGCTACATCACCTTCGAGGCGGCGGGCGGCAAGGGGCCGATCGCCAAGTTCGTGCCCGCCGAGGCCCAGGCGGCGCTGCGTGAGTTGGCCGGGTTGGAGAACGGCGATTCGATCTTCTTCGTCTGCGATCAGGTTGGCGCCGCCAACAAGCTGGCCGGTCAGGCGCGGATGAAGATCGCCACCGAGATGGACATTTGCGAGAAGAACGCCTTCCGCTTCTGCTGGATCACCGATTTCCCGATGTTCGAGCTGAACGAGGAAACCGGCCGGGTCGATTTCAGCCACAACCCGTTCTCGATGCCCCAGGGCGGACTCAAGGCCCTGGAAACCCAGGACCCGCTGACCATCAACGCCTATCAGTACGATATCGTCTGCAATGGCGTCGAACTCTCGTCGGGCGCCATCCGCAATCACCTGCCCGAGGTGATGTACAAGGCCTTCGCCCTCGCCGGCTATGCCCCCGAGGTGCTGGAAGACAAGTTCGGCGGCATGCTCTCGGCCTTCAAGCTCGGCGCGCCGCCCCACGGCGGCTCCGCCCCCGGCATCGACCGCATCGTCATGCTGCTCGCCGACGAGCCGAACATCCGTGAAGTCATCTGCTTCCCGCTCAACCAGCAGGCGCAAGATTTGATGATGCAGGCGCCGTCCCCGACCACGCCGGAGCGGCTGAAGGAACTGCACATCAAGCTCGACCTGCCAAAGCCGAAGGTGGCGGTGAAGCCGGCGGGGTGAGAGGGGGCGCGCCGCTCGACAAAACCAGCGGGGCTTGCCATATTCAGGTCATGACTGAGTCTGCTCGCCCATTGCCTCACTTGGACGACGAGGAGGACGAACTCGCCGCTCTTGCCGTCGCCGTCGGCGAGGCGAGGGCGGACCCTCGTTCCGTGCCTCATGAAGACATGCGGCTGTGGCTGCTGGAACTGGCGGCCGGCAACTTCGACGCCCCGCCGCCGGAGCCCCGTTCGCTGTGACGGTGACATGGCGAGGTGACGGTGACCTGGCGAGCCGCGGCTCGGGCGGACATCATCCGCATCGTTCGCTATATCGCCGAGGAGAATTCCGTTGCGGCCCGGCAAGTGGCCCGCGAACTCGCGCTTGCCGGCGACAGCCTGACGGTTTTTCCCCGACGTGGACGCCGGGGCCGGATACCCGGCACCCGTGAGTTGGTCGCGGTGCGGCCTTATATCATCGTCTACGAAATAGATGGAGACGCCGTAACCATCCTGCGCGTATGGCATGGGGCGCAGGATCGCTGAGACTGTCGAAGAGGACGCGCAGCGCCCCCTCAACCAGACCGGGTGATCGACTTGATCAGACCGCGCGGGTTGCCGGACATTTCGGCGATTTTGTTGTCCTGGGCTTCGAAGAAGCAGCGGGCGATATTGTCGTTGTCGGGGCCGGTGAGGTCGGCGCTGGGGATTTTGCGGTTCGAGGTCCGGCGGCCGTCTTCATAAACGATGTCGAACAGCACGAAGGCGCTCTCGGTCACTTGTTTCTTACGAGCCATTGGTCTCTCCCTGCTCCGGGGTTGCCAGATCGCCGTCCTCGGCCGGTTGCTCGGCCTTCGGGGCGTCTTCCTGTTTGCGCGCCAGTTTTTCCTGCTTCTTTTGTTCCTTGGCGCGGGCGCGGACGACGCGTTGCTGATTGTAGTTGGGCTTGAAGGCCATGGGCACTCTCCTGCGGCTACCGTGCGGTCACGGCATAGAAAAGGGCACCAGACAACTGGTGCCCTTTCGACAACCCTGGAACCCCGAGGCTTAGGCGGCCTTCAGATTTTCCGCGGAGGTCTTGCCGCGCTTGGGATCGCGCTGCTCTTCGTAGGAGATTTTCTGGCCTTCGACCAGACCACGCAGGCCGGCGCGCTCGACCGCAGAGACGTGAACGAAAACGTCCGCGCCGCCATTATCGGGCTGAATGAAGCCGAAGCCCTTGGTGGTGTTAAACCATTTCACAGTACCGATCGCCATGTGTCATTTCCTTGGCACCAAAAGAACATTGCCCGCCACGACCCGTGACGAGCACCAATCAATAAGGAGAGACTGCGGGACGGCAACCGGAGACGGCGGCGACAGGCTAGAATCACCCGAGAAATCAGACCGCCATTAGATAGAGAGCCGCGGCCAAGCGCAAGCACTTTACCGGCCCCGGGCCAGGCAATCTGCTGCCCGCAATCAACATGGCTGGCGCTGAAGCGACGGGCTGGCCTGATACGATTGGTAGGATTTCTCCTCGACCAGCGCCGATCCGAGCAACCGGTTGATCTCGCGCTTGATCTCGGCGCGCCGGTCATTGGTGTGATAGACCTCGCGGGCCAACTGGATGAACCGGGCGCCGAAATCCTGGCGCCGCTCGCACTCGCGGATGGCGTCCTCGATCTCCCACAACAGGCCGTTGATGTCGCGCAATTCCATGGCGCACGCGGTCAAGGCCGGCAGGGAAACCCGGTCGCGCACGGCCGACAGCTCGAGCAATTCGCGCGTCACATTGGCCCGGCGCCCGGCATCCTCGAGCCGCGCCTGCTTGATCTCCAGAATGGTAATCTTGTCGATCAACTCGCCCCAAGACACCGGCACCATCGGCATGGCCTCCGGACCCGTCGAGGATGGCCGCTCCTGGTCGCCCGATTTTCCGTCCACGCCCCGCCCCCATCCCCGCATGCCGGACCCGGAGGCCCGCGCCTGCCGTCATTTCGCCCTGTTCTTCGAAGCTTATTCAGTATAGCCATGATATTCAAGAGCCGCCGCCGGTGATACCGATGACGAGCACCGCCTCTCTTGTCCGGAGTTGTTGCCATGAGCGATCCGAGTCCTGTTGACGCCTTGATAGCCTCCGGTCGCGCGGCCATGGAGTCGGGACAGCTGGATACGGCAATTGAACAGTACAGGCAGGTCTTGCGCGCCGAGCCCGGCAGAACCGACGCCCTGGCCAATCTGGGCAATGCGCTCCAGGCCCAGGGGAACTTCAGCGAGGCGATTTCCTACTATGCCAAGGCGATCCGGAGCAATGACGCGCTACCGGAACTCTTCAACAATTTCGGCGTCGCGCTCATGGGGTTGGGCCGGGTCGATGACGCCATCCAAAAGTATCGGCAGGCCCTGTCGATCCGGCCCGACTATCCCGAGGCGCTGACCAACATCGGCAATGCTTTACAAGTCCAGGGAAACCTCACGGACTCCCTGGCCATGCTTGAGCGGGCCCTGCTGATTGACCCAAACTATCCGGAGGGCCACTTCAACGAGGCCATAACCCGGCTCCGCATGGGCGACCTCGAGACCGGTTGGCGGAAATATGAGTGGCGCTGGAAGATGAAGGGCGTGAAAGCGCACAATCATCCCCAGCCGCCCTGGGATGGCGCATCCCTTGAGGGCAAGACCATTTTCATCCACTGGGAACAAGGTCTCGGCGACAGCCTCCAGTTCATTCGCTATGTTCGTCTGGTCAAACTGATGGGTGCGAAGGTTGTCGTGCTGTGCCAGAAGAATCTCGCCCGCTTATTCACAAGTGTTGACGGCATCGATGTGCTGGTCGCCGACGGGGTCAAAGGCGAAGGCGCTAAAATTCCCCATTGTGATTACAAGGTGCCGCTCTTGAGCCTGCCAATGCTGTTCAAGACGACACTGTCGACGATTCCCGCCGACGTTCCCTACCTGCACCCGGAGCCGGATCTGACGGCGGCCTGGGGCCGCAGGGTGTCGGCCCTCCCGGGCTTGAAGGTCGGCCTGTGCTGGGCGGCCGGGGATTTCCGCAAGACCGGCCCCCGCTTCAACGAACTGGACCGCAGCATTCGCCTGACTCAGTTCGCCCCCCTGGCCGATGTCCCCGGCGTCACCTTTGTCAGTCTGCAAAAGGGCTATTCAGCGGAGCAGGCGGCCAACGCTCCGCCCGGCCTGCCCCTGACCGACTGGGCGACCGAGATGGGGGATTTTTCCAATCCGGCGGCGCTGATGGCGAACACGGCGGCGCTGGTGGCAAATCTGGACCTGATCATCAGCGTCGACACCTCGATCGCCCACCTCGCCGGCGCGCTGGGCCGGCCGGTTTGGTTGCTGTTGCGCCGCGCCGGCCAGTGGCGCTGGCTGGCAGGCCGGGAGGATTGCCCCTGGTACCCGACCATGCGCGTCTTCAACCAGTCCAAACCGGGGGACTGGACCCCGGTGATCGCCACGGTCAGAGACGCGCTGACGAGCCTGTCAGAGCACCGAGCCGCTCCGCTTACGGTCAGAACGCCGCGAGTCTGCGAATGCCATGACGAAGCCGGGCATGAGCCTGGGCCAAGCTGATGATGTTCTCAAGGTCCTCGTGCGAGAACCCGAGTATCTGGGCGATATTATCAAGAACACGCTTCTCGTCGACACAGATTATGGTATCACTGCTGGCCAAACGCGCCAACTCGACCATGACAATCACGCGAGATTCTCTGGTGGTGAAAATGGTCGGCAGCGTCCGAATATCAATGCTCGCAGCAGACGGCTCCGTGTCAATCCCCAACTCCTCCGCCGCCTCGCGAATAATACTGGCCTCCATCGGAGCAACGGCCCGATCCAACCTGGAGAGCATCTGAACAAGTTCGAGGAAGCTGTGTTTCTGCTGATGATCCAGCTTATACAATAACATGGACTGTCTCATGCGCTGGTGAGTCAATCTGCCGGCGGGCCCTGCATCGTCGCACCGGAGCGCAGGCTAGCACGAGCCGATGTCACAATCACGGGCCAAGCCCGCGTGGCGAATGCGCGCAGGTCCGCCTGGAAAGCCGCCAAACCATGCCCGCCCCCGGCAGCGATAAAGCACTGGCCAAAGACTCGCACTCAAGTAAGATTACGGAAGCATGCGGAACTTGGCGTCGCCTGGACGGCGCGCCGGGGCCGGGACGGGATGGCGCCAAACGTGAAGGGGATGACGATCGTGATGTCACTGAACTGGCAGATCGACGAGGCAATCAAGGCGCATTGCGCCTGGGGGCAACGCCTGATCAGCGTCATTCATACCGGGGAGTTCGATCCCGGTTTCGACAGCGCGGCCCGGGACGACGCCTGCGCTTTCGGCAAGTGGCTCTACGGCCCCTCAATTCCCCCGGCGGCCAAGGCGCTGCCGGGCTATCAGGAGGTCGTGGATATTCATGCGAAGTTTCATGGACTGGCCGCGCAAATCGTCGCGCTGATCAAGACCGGGCAAAAGGCCGAGGCGCTCAACCGCCTGAGCATCACATCGGACTACTCAACGGCGTCGATCTCCCTGACCCTCGCCCTGAGGGAGTGGCAGGCCGACGCGCTGAAGCCCAATGACGGCGCACCGGCCAAATAAACGCCATGGCGGGCCGGCGCCAGCCGCGAGGCGGCCGGCTCAATAGCGCAAGACCTACTCTTCCTCGGAGGCCTGATTGACCTTATAGAGCTGGAAGTGCGGCCCCTGGTACACCAGCTTCATCAGGTCCGGCGCGAGATTGTCCCGGTTGTCCGTGTAAAGGACATAGACATACTCGAACTGCTCGGTCCAGCGATCCCAGTAGTGATCGGGCGCCGCCGAGCGGTCCTGGTTGGCAGCGGCGACCAGCTGGCTCACGGTCGGCGGGTCGCCATCCAGGGTGTCGACCCGGTCGCGGTACTTCTGCTTTACCGAGAGCACCTGCTTGCCGGGAACGCTGAAGGCGGTGGACACCAGACTGGAACGCTCCAGCATCGCGATACAGGCGGCGTGGCTGAGCGGGGCGTTGAGAGCATCGCTGCCGCTCGGCTCGTCGGCGTTGGCCACCAGCACCGTGCTCCCCGGCTCGATCATGCCCACCGACAGGCGAAAGTCGCTGTAGGTGTGGTCAAGCTGCTGCCAAACCAGAAAAACGCTGGCAAAGCGGGCGCAAGCGATCCCCAGCACGAACACATAGAGGAAGTAGCGGGCCCAGCGGTGACTGTCCCGGAAGTCGACGAAGCCGATCAGCATGAACACCAGCGCGATCGGCAAACGCTGGTCGGCAACCCAGGAGCTGAAGAACTGGCGCGGCATGGCCATGAACACCGCGATGCCAAGAGCCAGCAGGTACCAGCCGACCGGATGCAGCGAAATCATCCGCGTCCGCGCCGCCCAGATCGTGCCGCCGATCACCAGCGTCGCCAGCGACAGGTCGAACAGGTCGGAATAGTTCTGGAAGATGTAGTACAGCCCGTCGAGCTTGCCGGTGGACTCCCAGAAATTATCCGAAGCCAGCCCCATGGTCGGACTGACCAGCATCAGCGGCAGCACCGGCAAAAACGGCAAGCCGAACGACAGCACATCGACGATCACGCGCTTGCGCGTCGGCCGGCGCCCCCCCAGGTGCTCCTGGCGCAGAATCCAGCCCTCGTAGCACATCAGGCCCATGCCATAGACGCCGACGTCGAACAAATGGCAGAAGAACAGGATCAGCACGGTCACGAACGACGCCGTGGTCCGCATCCACGCGGTCTTTTCGCGCAGCATGATCCAGGCCGCCAGCCCCCACAGCGCCACGCCCAGCCCGAACAGATAGTTCATGAACCCGAACAACATGATATTGTTGTAGAGGAACAGGAAGCCGACCAGGGGCCACGCCGACCAGCGCCGGTAAATCGCGTAATGCAGGGCGAAGCAGCCGCTGACCTGCACCGCCATCACCAGCACGACAAAGGTCTGGCCGGCGAGATAGATGTTCACGTGCCGGGCGATGACCGGAACGATCAGATCCATGACCAGATTCGGGATCACGGCCCATTGCACGCCGTAGAATTTGCTCAGCAGCGGATCATTGTCGAGGTTGGTGAGGACGTACATCCTGGCCAGATGGTTGATGTAGTCCGCGAGCGGCGGCACCTGCACCGAAAACACCGGGGTCACGGCCGCGACCACCAAGGTCAGCAGCACCGGAACCAACAAGCGCGACGTCGAGAACGGCGGAGCCAGCGTTTCGGTCCGTACCAAGCCTGGTTTCATGAAACCCATCCCTCGAGCCAGCGATGCCAGAACCACGTCCGTCAACCCGAAACAAAACGCCCAGCGACCGCCGCAACGACGCGAAGGGGGGGCAGGCTTGATCTGGCGATGGTCACGGGATTTCATGGAGAATTATCCGGGACGTCTTACCAAAACCGGCAACTGCGGCCTCGCTCAACGGAACTTGATAGTCGGCAACTGAAACGGTGCTTCGGCTAGAGTGACCCCGGCCCCGGGCCGGATGGCGGGGATAATGTGACCGACTCGGAGCGATGTCAAGGTGCCGGGTGCCCGCGGGGCACGGGAGCGGGCATTTGCCGCATCAAAAGGTGCGCATGTGGCGCGAAGAGCGCTCGGAGGCCCGGGATGCGGCGGCGGAGACTGTCGGCGCATCCGGACTCAAGACTGGCCGCTCTCTCTGGACTTGCTGTTACTTTTTCCCTTCGCATTTCGCCTTGGGATAGCTGGTCCATGCCATCCAGACGTCGAAGGCCCACCGGGAAGTTCTCACTACGTCCTTGATCATTGCTGCTGGCTCCATTGAACACACGCCGGACTCAGCTCTCGCTTCCATCCAAGCCGGCGGGTGGTGAGGGTGCCACAGCCGCCCCCGCTCCGCAAGGCTTCGTGAGGCGACTCTGGGATGCGCGACCGCGGGCCGCGCGAGTCGCGCCGAACTACTCGAGTCGCTCGTTGGGATAGATGCCCCAGACTTCGGAGCGCTTCAGCCAGCCGCGATAGTCGCCGGCATCGACCTCGCACCAGTCGTCGCGGCAGCGCAGGAGCTTGGCGACCACCCCCGGTTCGGCCCGGGCGACCGGACGCCCGGTGGTTTGCGGGTCGCGCCTGAGGGTGCGGATTTCGCCGCGGATCATCACCGAGCGCTTGGCCGTGAGCATGCCCTGCATGACCCAGCCCTCGGCGCCCTCGCTGTCGCGGATGCGGCGCCAGGTGTCGAACTCGGCGGTCACCTCCACCGGCATGTTCCGGCGGGAAAACACCCACTGAATCGGGTACTGCACCGAGGGGCCGCTGCGGGCGTTGACCTCGTTCGAGCGGATGGCCACATAGCGCGGCACCGGCAAGCCGCTGGTCTTGATCGCACTGGCGTTCGGAGCCTGGGACGCGGCGGCCGCGGGCTCTTCCGGCGCGTCGGCGTCCTCGGCCAGAACCGGGAGGGCAAAGGCGAGGCAGCAGGCCACAAGCACAACGGTAAGCGGGTGGCGTACTCCGGGGGCCATGGGCACTCGTCAAGGTCAGGGCGGGGCGATGCGCCCCATATTTAAAGGCCGGGAGACCGCCGGGGTCAAGGCCGTTGGTTGGTTGCGTGTGTTACGGCGGCGGAAATCGCGGCGGAAACGGACATCCTCGCACGCCGAAGGGCCTGGAACGCCGAAGGAAAAGTGCGCGAAGCCCCGCCAGCCACCCCCCCGCTCGCCACAAAAGCGGTTGGTATGAGATTCTTTTGCTCCGCGACGCATCCTGACCCGGGAGCGCATTTTTGCGCAATTTGCTTACCCCGAAGCATGTGCGTCTGGACAAAAGCTCCGGCCGCGAGTATGGCATTGGCACGTCATTGCAGAGGGCCGGCATATGCCTGATAAGAAGAAACCCGTGGTCGTCGTCACTCGGAAACTGCCGGATGTCATCGAGACCCGGATGATGGAGCTGTTCGATACCAGGCTCAATCAGGACGACA
Source organism: uncultured Rhodospirillales bacterium (assembly GCA_903856295.1). Classification (GTDB taxonomy): domain Bacteria; phylum Pseudomonadota; class Alphaproteobacteria; order Azospirillales; family Azospirillaceae; genus BOG-933. The sequence continues at coordinate 37,962 of CAIOBP010000254.1, forward strand.
CGCCGATGAGCCAGCTTCAGCTCATCGAGGCGGTCAAGACCGCCGACGTGCTGGTCCCCACCGTCACCGACCGGGTCGACGCGCGCGTGCTGTCCCAGGCCGGGCCGAACCTGCGCCTGATCGCCTCATTCGGCACCGGTGTCGACCACATCGACCTCAAAACCGCGCGCCAGCGCGGCATCACGGTGACCAACACGCCGGGCGTGCTCACCGACGACACCGCCGACATGGCCATGACCCTGATCCTGGCGGTGTCCCGCCGGGTCGCCGAGGGCGAGCGGCTGGTGCGTTCGGGCGAGTGGAAAGGCTGGGGGCCGACCACCATGCTCGGCAGCCGCCTATGGGGCAAGCGACTCGGCATCATCGGGCTCGGGCGGATCGGTCAGGCCCTGGCCCGGCGCGCCCGCGGCTTCGGGCTGTCGATCCACTATCACAACCGCCGCCGCGTCCACCTGGACATCGAATCCGAGCTTGAGGCGACCTACTGGGAAAGCCTCGACCAGATGCTGATGCGCATGGACATCGTCTCGGTCAACTGCCCGCACACCCCGGGGACCTTCCATCTGCTGTCGGCGCGCCGCCTGCAACTGCTGCGTCCCCACTCGGTGGTGGTCAACACCTCGCGCGGCGAGATCATCGACGAGAACGCCCTCACCCGCATGCTGGAACGCGGCGAACTGGCCGGCGCCGGTCTCGACGTCTTCGAGCATGAGCCGGCGGTCAATCCCAAGCTGCTCGCCCTCGACAACGTCGTGCTGCTGCCGCACATGGGCTCGGCGACCATCGAAGGCCGCATCGACATGGGCGAGAAGGTCATCATCAACATCAAGACCTTCTGCGACGGCCACGCCCCGCCGGACCGGGTGCTGGAAGCGATGCTCTGATCCCTTCGATTTCAGTCACTTTCCGGGTATAGCCACATGCCGAAAATCACCGTCTACAAAGTCAAGAAATGGGACGTTTCGACGGATGAGTTTCGAGTGTCGTGCCGAATGGCGAGTGAAAAAGGAGCCGCAGCAATGGGGGGCGAAATCCTGCATGATACTGCGGTTGAGATAGATGCTTCCCAGCTTGAGCACGGCGAAGAATGGACGAAGCCCAACTTCACACCATGACAACTCTGTGCATTCAGGACAATAGTTAAGAAAGGGGGCCGCTTACACGGCCCCCTTTCGATTCAGTGCCCAAAAGACCAGAGCGGTTACCGATTAAGTTGCATCACACCACTCTATCCGTCATGGCCGGGCTTGACCCGGCCATCCACGCGGTGACACCGTCCCGATGCGCCCGAGATGGGTGATAATTTACAACTTTCGCGGCAACGTCGCCGCGTGGATGCGCGGGTCAAGCCCGCGCATGACGGCGTTTATATGACAAAAGTCATTCACCCGAAAGCCAAACCTTACAACGCCGCCAGCACCGCTTCGGCGCTGGAGACTTCGAACGAGCCCGGCTTGTCGACCGCCAGCCACGTGATGGTGCCGTCCTCGACGATCATGGCATAGCGCTGGCTGCGAATGCCGAGATTGAAGGCGGTGGCGTCGAACTCCAAGCCGAGAGCGCGGGTGATGGCGCCGTTGCCATCGGGCAGCATGAACACGGCGTCGCCGGCCTTCTGTTCGGCTCCCCAGCTCTTCATCACGAACGGGTCGTTGACCGACAGACAGACGATCTCGGCCACGCCCTTGGCCTTCAGCTCGGCGGCCTTCTCGATGAAACCGGGCAGGTGCTTGGCCGAACAGGTCGGGGTGTAGGCACCGGGCAGCGCGAACAGCGCCACCTTTTTGCCCTTGAAGACATCACCGGTGGAAAGTTCCTGCATGCCGTCGGCCGTCAGGTGCTTCACGGTGACGGACGGGAAAACGCTGCCTACCTCGACTGCCATACCTCAACTCCTTCTGCTGCGGATCCGGTTGATGGCCGGTTGATGGCCGGTTGATGGCCGGTTGATGGCCGGTTGATGGCCGGTTGATGAAAGGCCCCGACCATAGCATGGCGGCCTTTTGACGCGCCGCACAAAAGTCGGGGCTTCTCCAGAAGTGTGGGCCGTCGCGGTCAGGGTCCAGCCTTGCCGGCGGCTTTTTTCAGCCCTGCCAGCACGGCCTCGGCGCTGAGCAGTTCGGGCAGCGGCAGGCCGTCGGGCGCGCCGGGGCCGTAGAGGACGTTGAAGGGCACGCCGTAGCGGCCGAACCCGGCCAGATAGCGCGAGATCGCCTCGTCGGGGCGGGTCCAGTCGGCGCGCATGGTCACCACGGCGCCGGACGGATCGTTCAGGCGTCCGGCGACCTCGGGACGGTCGAGCACCAGGCGTTTGTTGGCGAGGCAGGTCAGGCACCATTCGGCGGTGACGTCGACCAGCACGGTGTGACCGGCGGCAACCTCGGCCTTGACCTGGGCAAGGTCGAAGGGACGCCAGCGCGCCGTTTCGGCCTGGGAGGCGGCGGGGGCGGAGAAATGCAGCGACACCGCCAGCAGCCAGCCCAGCCACAGCGCGGTGCCGGCCAGCGCGCAGCCGAGCACCCGCCGGAGGGTGAGCATCCAGCGTCCGGGCCGGGGCAGCGCGGTGGCGAGGCCGGGCGCGGCGGCAACCAACAGGTAGGGCAGTGCGAGACCAAGACCGAGGGTCAGGAACACCGCGAGGATTTCCAACGGCCCGCGCGCCAGGGCGAAGCCGACCGCGGTCCCGAGAAACGGCGCCGAGCACGGGGTGGCCAGCAGGGTCGCGAAGACTCCGGTGAAAAACGGCCCGGCCAGCCGGCCGCCGCCATCGCCGCGCTCGGCCAGGACGGCGAGAACGCGGGGCAGCGGAATTTCGAACACGCCCCAGAGATTGGCGGCGAAGCCGGCGACCACCAGGGCCATGAGCCCGAGAAACACGGGCTGCTGGAACTGAATGCCCCAGCCGGCGGCGGCGCCGGTGGCCTTCAGGGCGATCATCGCCAAGGCCAGGGCCAGGAACGAGGCGACGATACCGGCGGCCGAGGCCAGGAAGCCGGCGCGCACCGCCCGCGCCGAGCCGCCGCCATGACCGACCACCGCCAGCAGCTTCAGGGACAGCACCGGCAGCACGCAGGGCATGAGGTTGAGGATCAGCCCCCCGAGCAGGGCGAGGCCGAGCATCGGCCAGAGCGCCGGGCCATCGGGCGCGGCGGCGGCCACGACGGCACGCGCTTCCAGGCTGCGCGGCCCGTCGACCAGGGTCGCGGTCAGCGTCCGCCCGGCGAGATCGGCAACCCGCGCCGCCCCGGCCGGCGGCGGCAGCATGGCGAGACGGGCGGTCAGCCGGCGCTTGCCAAGCTCGAAGCGCATCTCGGGCGGCCGGAACGCCTGCCCCGGTTCCCCCTCGAGAAAAATATCGGGCGCGAGGAAGGGCTCGCGCGCCTCGGCCACCACCTCCACCGCCGGCCCCTCGGCCCCGGAGGCGTCGCGCAGGGCGACCAGCGAGAGACCGGCGGCCGCGCCGTCTCCGGGCACCTTGTTCACCGCCTCGGCAATCAGCCCGGCTTCCACGGCATGGGCCGCCGGACCGGCCGGCACCGTCAGGGCGAGATCGAAATGGGCGGGCACGCAGATATCGTGGCACACCAGCAGCTCGACCGCCGCCTTGAGATCGAGTTTGTCTCCCGGCTTGGTCAGCCGGGCGGTGAGCGGCAGCACCAACTCGCCCTCATAACCGAAGGTCTCGAGACCGAACAGGCTGAAGCGGGCCGGCGCCGGCCAGGCGATCTCGGCACCGGCCAGATTGACCGAATCGGCCCAGTCGATGCGCGGCGGCAGACCGGCGTCTCCGGGCGAACGCCAATAGGTCTTCCAGCCCGGCCACAACCGCACCTGGAGCCCGAGTGCCACCGTGGCGCCGGTACCGGTGGCATCGACGGCGCTGACCAGCCGGGCCTCGACCATCTCGGCCCGCCCCCACGACGACGCGGCGGCGGCGGCGGCGCGGGGCAGCAGCGCCGTCAGAACGGCGATCAGCGCCACGAAGACCAGCGCGGCGCGGCGCGGGCGGTCCGGCCGAAGAGTCAGACAATCGACACAAAGGCCTAGCACTCCGGAGACAGTCAACGTGGTCACGGTCATTTTGTCCTGGAGGGGTTAAATTGGCCGGCTGCGGCCACGATATATGGGTGGAAAAATCAGCCCGGCGGTGCCAAACTCATTCTATGGCTTCGAGCGGATGTTTTACAGCTGAGCGAACGTCTTTACACCTGGGGACGGCTCCCCGAACAATGGATAACCGGGCATGCCTCGCGCAATGAAAATGCCGCAGTATCTGACAGGCCAATTGCTGATCGCAATGCCGGCCATGCCGGACGCGCGGTTTCAGCGCGCGGTGGTCTATGTCTGCGCCCATAACGCCGAGGGAGCGATGGGGCTGGTGATCAACCGCCTGTTTGGCTCGATCACCTTCGCCAGCCTGCTGGAACAGCTCGAAATCCACCCCACGGGCCTGATCTCGGACCGGCGGGTCCACTATGGCGGCCCGGTCGAAAGCGGGCGGGGGCTGGTGCTGCACTCCACCGACTTCATCCGTGAAGGCACCATGATGGTCGACGACGATGTGGCGCTGACCGCGACCATCGACATTCTGCGCGCCATCGCCGAAGGCCGGGGACCCCGGCACAGCCTGCTCGCCCTGGGCTATGCCGGCTGGGGTCCCGGACAGCTCGACGCCGAGATGCAGGCCAATGGCTGGCTGACCGTCGACTCCGACGAGCATCTGATGTTCGACGCCGATCTCGAGACCAAGTGGGAACGCGCCATCGCCAAGATCGGGGTCAGATTGCCGATGCTCTCGGGTGAAGCCGGACACGCCTGAGGCGCTCCCCACCGCCCCCGGCGGAAAAATCCGGTCGCGGCCGCTCGTGAACTTCGGTGCTTGTGAAATAACATCGGGCTAGGCTATGCTGTGGCCAAGCAACGCGGGCTCGATGTTCTTCAACTCTTGACGGTTCAGGGCCACGATAATGGCGGGTCATGGGGAAAGCCAGAGTGAAAGTGCGGATGAGTCGGGTGAAGACCTACCGCGCAAGAAGTTCAGCGGCAAGAAACTGGTCTTGTTCGTGGTCCTGCCTCTGGTCCTGCTGTTGGTGGCCGGCGCCGGGCTGTACTTCAGTGGCATTCTGAACAAAAAGGAGGAAAAGCCGGTCGAGGCGCCCAAGCCGGAAGAAAAGGAAAGCGCGATCCCGATTTTCTACGACGTTCCGGAAATGCTGATCAACCTCAACACCACCGGACGCCGACCTACATTTCTTAAGATTGTGATCAGCCTGCAAATTGCCCGCGAGATTGATCGGCCGGAACTTGATCGCATCATGCCGCGCATTATCGATAACTTCCAAGTATACCTTAGAGAATTGCGACTGGAAGATCTGCGCGGATCAGCCGGCATGTACCGCCTGCGCGAGGAGCTGCTGACCCGGGTGGTCGCAGCGGCCCAGCCGGTGCGAATCAAGGACGTTTTGTTCAAGGAAATGCTGATCCAATGAAGTTCCGGTCGTCATGAGAGTCCAGTGGCGTGGCGAGTAGGGTGGAGGCCGGGCCATGGCTGAAATGAGCGAAGAGGAGCGGCTGGCCGCGGAATGGGCGGCGCTGGCCGAGGATGGCGGCGGCGGCGGGGACGACGGCGGCGGCGGCGGCTCTACCCGCGTGCTCAATCAGGATGAAATCGACAGCCTGCTCGGCTTCGACCAGGACGCCGGTGGCGACGGCGAAAACTCCGGCATCATGGCGCTGGTCAACAGCGCGCTCGTCAATTACGAGCGCCTGCCGATGCTCGAGGTGGTGTTCGACCGCCTGGTGCGCATGATGTCGACCTCGTTGCGTAACTTCACGTCGGATAACGTCGAAGTCAGCCTCGATCAGATTTCATCGGTACGCTTCGGCGACTACCTCAATTCGATTCCGCTGCCGGCGATGCTCTCGGTGTTCAAGGCCGAGGAGTGGGACAATTTCGGTCTGCTGGTGGTGGATTCGGCGCTGATCTACTCGATCGTCGACGTGCTGCTCGGCGGCCGGCGCGGCACGGCGGCGATGCGCATCGAAGGCCGGCCCTACACCACCATCGAGCGCAATCTGGTCGAGCGCATGGTCCATGTCGTGCTGTCGGACCTCTCCGCCTCGTTCGACCCGCTGTCGCCGGTGACCTTCCGCTTCGACCGGCTGGAAACCAATCCGCGCTTCGCCACCATCGCCCGTCCGGCCAACGCCGCGGTGCTGGTCAAACTGCGCATCGACATGGAGGATCGCGGCGGCCGCTTGGAGCTGATGATCCCCTACGCCACCCTGGAGCCGGTGCGCGAGTTGCTGCTCCAGATGTTCATGGGTGAAAAGTTCGGCCGGGATTCGATCTGGGAAACCCACTTGGCCTCGGAATTGCTTGTCACCGATGTCGATCTGCTGGCGGTGCTCGACGAGATGACGGTGACCTTGCACGAGGTGCTGGAGTGGAAAGTCGGCAGCCGCATTCTGCTCAACGCGCTGCCCGACGGCACCATCGAACTCCGGTGCGGCGAGGTGCCGCTGTTTCAGGGTCGCATGGGTCGCAAGGGCGGCTACATCGCCGTGCGGATTGACAAGGAACTCCCGAAACAGGAGACCGCTCACTAATGTCGGCGACCGTATCCCTGATCCTGGACGCGCTGATTGGCGGCCTGCTGGTCGCAACCATCGTCTATGCCATCCAGCTCAATCGCCAGTTGATCCATCTGCGCGAAAGCCGGGGAGAGATGGAAGGATTGATCCGCAGCTTCAACGAGGCCACCACCCGCGCCGAAACCGGCATCAAGACCATGCGCCGGGCCGCCACCGAGACCGGCGAAGGCCTGCAGAAATCCATCGAGCGCGCCCAGGCGTTGCGCGACGAGCTACAATTTTTGGTTGAGGCCGCCGATTCGCTGGCCCGCCGCTTGGCCGAGGCGCCGAATCAGGCCAAGGGCGGGCTGTCCCATGCCGCGCCACCGCCGCCGCCGCGCCGTCCGCAGCCGCCCGCCCCGGAGACCAGCGACTCACCGCGCGCCCGCGCCCAGGAGCTGCTGCGCGGCTTCGGCAACGAGCTGTCGCGCGCTCAGCCCACCGAGCCCGCCCATGGCCACGCGCCGGAGCCGCCGCAACGGGGCCGGGGCGCGCTGTCCCGCTCCGAGCCGCCGGCCCCGCGCGGCGGGCGTGGCGCCGACACCGAGGACGGCCAGGAGTTGCCGCGCGGTCGCGGCGTCCTGACCCGGGGCGATGGCGCGGGATCACCGAGCGCCCGCCTGTCGGATCTGCTCGACACCAGTCAGGATTTGCCGCGTGGCCGGGGCATTCTTACCCGGGGCGACGCTTTCCGTGCCGAGCCCGCCCCCCCCCGCTCCGAACTGGCGCGGACCGAGCTGGCACGGGCGGAACCCGCCGGCCGCACCGAGCGGCGCGCCATCGAACCGGCCCGGCGCGACAGCGGCGAAGGGCTGTCACGGGCCGAACGGGAGTTGTTGCAAGCCATCGAGAGCCGGCGCTGACCGCCGGGATGAGAGCAGAGCGCACAGGGCGGGGCTCACTCCGGAGTGGGTATCCGCTCCAGCACAATCCGCTCCAGCACGACAAGACGAAGCCTGATTCGGTTCCCTATCATCGCTTCATGCTCTAACGGGACACGGCCATGGTCGACAAACCACTGGGACAGAGCACCGGCACCGGCAGCGGCGGGCAAGCGCGCCAGCCCTCGCGGTCGTCTTTGAGCGCCGAGGAGCGCAGCACCCTGGCGCGCAACATTTTCGCCCAGCTCAAGGACCCCCCCAAGGACACCGCCGGAGCGGCCGCCCCGGGACCGGCCAGACCCCCGATGCCGGCGGCGGTGCCGCCCGCCACCATCGGCGGCATCCGAGTGGTCGGCCCCGCCGCCCAGGCTCAAGCTCAAGCACGGGCGCACGCCCAGGCCCAGGCTCATGGGCAGGCGCCGGCCAGACCCCAGCCCCGCGCCGCCGAGGCCAGACCGGCGGCGCCCCGTCCGCCGACCCGCCCGTCGGTCCGTCCGCCCGCGGCTCCGGGCTTGATGGCCCGATTGCTGCGCTGGCGCCCGCGCGTCCGCCTGCTGCCGGTCACGATCTTCCTGCTGGTGCTGATGCTCGGCGTGCGCGTCGGCGATAGCTGGCGGGTGCTGACCCGTGGCGGCAGCATGCCCGATGTCTCGGCCGTGGTCGCCCAGACCCCGCCCGGGCCGGGCGGCAAGGAGGGCGGCAAGGAGCCTGGAAAGGAAGGCGGCAAGGAGCCCGGCAAGGAAGCGGGCAAGGACGCCGCCAAAGACCCGGAAAAAGCGGCCAAAGATGCCGAGCGGGCGGCCAAGGAAGCCGAAACCTCGGCCATGCTGCTCGGCCGCGAGGCCAAGCCCGACACCATCGATCTGGAACTGGTCAAGCACCTGACCGAACGCCGCGAGGCGCTGGAACGGCGCGGCCGGGCCATGGATCAGCGCGAGGCGCTGGCGGTGGTGGTGGAAAAGCGCCTGGACCAGAAGATGAATGAACTTCAGGTGGTGCGTCAGGAAATCCAGAATCTGCTGAAGCAGGTCGACGACAAGCAGCGCGCCCAGATCGAAAGTCTGGTCCGCATCTACGAGAACATGAAGCCCAAAGAGGCCGCCCGCATCTTCGAGGCGCTGGAGATGCCGGTGCTGATGGAGGTGGTCGAGCGCATGAAGGAGGCCCGCACCGCGCCGGTGCTGGCGGCGATGGACCCGATCAAGGCCAAGGACCTGACGACCGCGCTGGCCGAGCGTCGCCGCGTCCCGGCGGTGCCTCAATGAGCGCGCGCGGCCGGACAGCGCCGTAACGGCCTGATTCAGGGTGGATTCGCGTCATGGAAGCCGAGATTTCCCCGCGTTCCCGCTCTGGCCATTTCGTTTTGAACGGTGTTATGGTGCGCCAGCGAAACGGCGGCTGGCCGCGGACGCGAACGGGAGACCCATGGCGAACTTTTCCACCGGTTTTGGCGCCGACAAAAGTCTGAGGGGACGGCTCGATCAGGCCAGGATCGAGGCGATGACCCCGCTCAGCCAGGAAGAGGTCGGCGCGATCGTCCATCAGGTGCTGGCCTCGATGAGCGGCGACGTCTCGGCCTCCGACATCAAGCTCTACAAAGAGCTGGAAGAGCTGGCGCGCTACATCCACCACGCCCGCTCGGAAATCGCCGCGATCCGGCCCCAGGACATTCGCGAAAGTCATATCCCGACCGCCACCGACGAGCTGGACGCCGTGATCGGCGCCACCGAGGCCGCGACCAACACCATCATGGACACCTGCGACACCATCAGCGGGCTGGCCGGCAAGCTCGATCCCGAGCATGGCGCCGTGCTGATCGACTGCGTGACCCGGGTCTTCGAAGCCTGCAACTTCCAGGACATTACCGGCCAGCGCATCAGCAAGGTGGTGAAGACCCTCAAGACCATCGAGGGCAAGGTCGACGCCCTGATCCTGGCCTTCGGCGAACAGGCCGGCCATTCGGACATGGTCGTCCCCCCCGTCGAGGAGCCGGCGGCGGACGGGTGGAACGTCGATGCCGATCTCAAGCTGCTGCATGGTCCGTCCCTGCCCGGCGCCGCCATCGATCAGGACGAGATCGACCGGCTGCTGGCTTCCTTCGATTAGGCCGGACGAGGAGGGGCCATGGCATCGCCCGGCACACCGGTCGCGTCTTCGGGCAACGCCACAATCCTGGTCTACCTGTCGCTGTTCCTGCTGCTGCTGGTTTTCTTCATCATGCTGGTCGCCCACTCGACACCGCGCGATTACCGGGTGCGCGCGGTGCTCGACAGCGTCAATCACAGCTTCGCCAAGCCCCCGCCCGGCGCCACCGACCTTTCGCCCGGCCAAGGCACTCCGGCCCTGGTCGCGCTGGCCGGATTGAAGCAGTTGGGCGAGTTGTTCGAGACCGAACTGGCCATCGTCAAGGTCGAAAAAAGCCTGCCGGGACGGGTGCTGGTCGCCGCCACCGACACCGACGAGCTGTTCGAGGAAGGCACCTCCCTCATTCGCCGCGAACGCGTCGGCCTGCTCAGCCGCGTCGCCCGCGAACTCGGCGCGCGCGGCGGCGCGCGCTTCGAGGTCGATTTCCTGATCGCGGTCGGTTCGGAGCCGGCGGGCAAGCGCCGCTTCGGCGACCCGGTGGCCCAGGCGGCGGCCATCGGCCGGGCGCTGGTCACCAACGGCGCCCCGACCGAGGCGGTTTCGGTCGGCATCGAGCCCGGCGAGGCCGGCAGCGCCCGCTTTCTCTTCAGCGTCCGCATGGCCGGCGAGCCGCGCCGGACCGGAATCGGAGGTGGCCGTGCCACCCCGCCCTGACAGCACGCGGCCGGGCGGCTCCGGCGTGATCCGTGTCGGCACCCTGCGGGCCGTACCGTCTTACCCTGCCGGCACCTTGAGGGCCGCATCGTCTTACCCTGCCGACACCTTGCGGGCCGTACCATCTTGCCCTGCCGGCACCTTGAGGGCCGCATCGTCTTACCCTGTCGGCACCTTGAGGGCCGCATCGTCTTACCCTGTCGGCACCTTGAGGGCCGCACCGTCCTACCCTGCCGGCACCTTGAGGGCCGGCATGAGCGGCGGCAACGCGCGCGCGGGCACCCACGCGGCGGCGGCCAAGAGCATCTGGCTGATCAGTTTCACCGATCTCATGTGCCTGATGCTGGCTTTCTTCGTGCTCGCCTTCTCGATGTCGGAGCCGCTGCGCGAACGCTGGCCGGCGCTGGCCTCGTCGTTTTCGGCGCGGCAGATCGAGGGCAAGTCGGGGGCGGTGTTCAATATCTCGATGCTTGATCCCCGCTCGCCGATCAATCTCGACTATCTCGGCTCCCTGCTGGGCAGCCAGTTTTCTCACGATCCCGACCTGAAGACGGTCGAGGCGGCGCGCCTGGACGACCGGGTGGTGATCGGCCTCCCCGACAGCCTGCTGTTCGAGCCCGGACAGGCGGCGTTCAGCGAACGGGGGCGGCAGGCGCTGTTTCTGCTGGGCGGCGTGCTCGGCCGCATCTCCAACCGGATCGAGGTGCTGGGCCATGTCGAGGGCGAGCACCTGCCGGCCGAGCATGAACGCGATCCCTGGGAGTTGTCGCTGTCGCGGGCGGTGGCGGTCGGCACGGCGCTGCATCAGGCCGGCTACCCGCGCCATCTGGCGGTGCGCGCCATCGGAGCCGCCGCCGCACCCGCTCTCGAGCCGTCCGCCCGGCGCAGCCACCTGATCGACGTCGTGGTCCGCGACCTTGAGGAAGGGAGCTGAGATGGCCGGACGCGGACTGCCGATGCTCCTGCTCGGCGCGGCGCTGCTGCTGGCGACGCTGCCCCCGGCTGCCCTCGCGGCGGCGAAGGTGCCCCCGGCCGCCCCCACGGCGACGAAAGTACCGATGCGCGCCGCCGATCATGGCGACTACGCCCGCGTGGTCTTCGACTGGCCCAAGGCCAACGCCCAATACACCGCCGCGATCGCCGACGGCCGGCTGGTCGTGACCTTCACCGAGCCGCTGGACGCCGCGCCCAGGCAGGTCTCCGACCGTCTCGCCACCTGGTTCACCGGCGCCAGCCTGGAGCAGGACGGCCGGGTCGTCGCCTTCGCGCTCAAGCGTCCGATCAAGCTCCAGCACGAGGGCCGCAGCGGCAACTCGATTTATCTCGACATCGCCGAAGACAAGACCGCGCCGCCGATCCCCCAGACGCCGCCGCCACCGCAACAACCGCAGCCGCAACCCCAGCCGCAGACACCCCCGCCGCCCCAGCCCCCGCCTGCGCCGCAACCGCCACCCCAGGCGCAACCGCAGCAGCAGCCGGCACCGCCGCCGCAACCCGCCCCGGCCGCGCCCGCCCCCGAGTCGCGAACGCTCAAACGCGATCTGCCGCCGCCCGAGCCCCAGATCATTCCCGCCGCGCCACAGCCGGCCAAGGCGATGCCGCCCGGCGTCTCCTCAGCCTCGCCGGTGCTGGTGTTCGATCCCGGCCAACCGGCCTCGGCGGCGGTTTATATCCGCTCCGACCAGATGTACCTGATTTTCGACCGGCCGATGGCCATCGGCGCTGGCGCCGTCGTCGGCAATGCCGGCAACCTGATCGGGCCGGTTCAGCCGGTGCTGGTCAGTGGCGGCAGCGCCTTCCGGGTCGGCATCCGGCCCTGGCTGCGGCCGGCGGTCGAGCATGAGGGCACGGTGTGGCGGGTGGTGTTCGTGCCCAAGCTCCAGCCGGCCCGCCTCGAGCTGCCGGTGCAGCCCCAGCCCGACTTTCCCCTTGGCGGACGGGTGCTGGTTCACGCCCCGGACGCGCCGGCGGTGGTCGAGCTGTCCGATCCCGAGATCGGCGACCGCCTGCTGGTGGTGCCGCTGCCGGCGGCGGTCCAGGCGGTCTCGAAGGCCACCCGCTTCGCCGAGGCCGAGTTTCTGTCGGCGCTCCAGGGCGTCGTGGTCCGGCCCCACGGCGACGGCGTCGCGGCCCGGCTGGTGCGCGAGGGCATCGAAATCACGGCGGCCGGCGGTTTGCACCTGTCGCCGAGCGCCGACGTAGCGCTGATCCGGAACCGCAGCGGCGCGGAAGGCGGCGACGCCATTCTCAACGCCCTCGCCGGCACCAGCGAAATCCGTCAGGTCGAGGCCGACAAAACAGCGCAGTCGAGCGCCGATTTCCGGCTGTTCGACCTCACCGGCTGGCAGCGCGGCGCCCGTCAGGACTTCACCGCCAACCGCCAGTCCCTGATGCAGCTGATCGCCAACGCCCTGCCCAAGGAGCGCAACCGCACCCGGCTGGAGCTGTCGCGCTTCTATTTCGCCCACGGCTTCAATCAGGAGGCGCTCGGTGTGCTCAACGTGCTGGTCGCCGATCAGCCCGACGTTCAGGGCTGGCCCGAGTTCCGGGCGCTGCGCGGCGCGGCCCGGGTCGCGGCCGGACAAACCAAGGACGGCCTGGAGGATTTTTCCACCCCCAGCCTCGACAACAACCGCGAGGCGATGCTGTGGCGGGCCTCGGCCCTGTTGACGCTGCGGCAGAATTTGTCCAAGGCCGCGCACGATTTCGCGCTCGCCGACGACATTCTGGCCAGTTATCCTGACCCCTATTTCAGGCGCATGACCCTGGCGGCGGTCGACACGCGCATCCAGACCGGCGATTTCCGCGAGGCCGACCGCTTGCTCAAGCGGTTGATCCGCCGGGCCGGCCCCGGCTCCGACGAACAGCCGGCGATGGAGTTCTACCGGGGCGAAATCTACCGCCTCAACAACAAGGTCGATGAGGCGCTCAAGCACCTCCGGGTCGCCGAGAATGGCGACGACCGCTTTTTCCGCGCCCGCGCCGGCCTGTCGCGGGTCAACCTCGAGGTGCAGGAAAAGCGCATTTCCGCCGCCACCGCCTCGGACCGGCTGTCGCGCCTGCGCTTCGGCTGGCGGGGCGACGAACTGGAACTCGACATCGTCCAGCGTCACGGTGAAATGCAATGGGCGGCCGGCGAATACGCCGACGGCCTCAACACCCTGCGCGAGGCGGCGAGCTATTTCCCCGAGAGCCCGCGCTCGGCCGAAATCACCCAGTCGATGACCCGGATGTTCGGCGGACTGTACAAGGACGGCGCCGCCAAGCTGGCGCCCCTGAAGGCGATCGAACTCTACGACCAGTTCCGCGAGCTGACCCCGATCGGCACCGCGGGCGACGAGGTGATCCGCCAGCTCGCCGAACGGCTGGTCGAGGTCGACCTGCTCGGCCGGGCCTCCGAACTGCTCCAGCATCAGGTCGACTACCGGTTGAACGGCCTCGAGAAAAACCGGGTCGCGACGCGCCTCGCCTCCATCCGCCTGCTCGACACCAAGCCGGACTTGGCGCTGAAGGCGCTCGACAGCAGCGAGATGAGCGAAGCCCCGCCGCCGATCCAGGAGGACCGCAAGCTGCTGAGGGCGCGGGCGCTGGCCGAACTCAAGCGCAGTCACGAAGCGCTCGGGCTGCTGGAGGGCGACGATTCGCAGCCCGCCGACCTGCTGCGGGTGGATATCGCCTGGCGCGACCAGCGCTGGGACGAAGCCGCCATCGCCCTCGAAAAGGTAATCGGCGAACCGCCGCCGCCCGGCACCCCGCTCGACAAGACTCAGGCCGTCCTGGTGCTCAACCGCGCCATCGCCCTGTCACTCGCCGGCGACGGCGCCCATCTCGACGCCCTGCGCAGCGGTTTCGGCGCCGCGATGGCCGCGACCGAGGAGGCCCACGCCTTCGCCGTGCTGACCCGGCCCGACCAGGGCGCCGGCCAGATCGATTTCGCCTCGATCAAGTCCCGGGTCTCGGAGGTCGACGTCTTCCAGAACTTCCTCAGGGACTTCCACAAAAGCGGTCCGGCGGCGCCCCCCCCGGCCAAGTGATGCCGCCCGGTATTACTCGCCGGTATTACTCGTAGGTGCCGAAACTCTTGGCCAGCGAGCCCGCGACCAGATACCAGCCATCGACGATCACGAAGAAGATGATCTTGAACGGCATGGCCACCATGGTCGGCGGCAGCATCATCATGCCCATGGCCATCAAAATCGCGCCAACCACCATGTCGATGATCAGGAAAGGCAGGAACAGCAGGAAGCCGATCTCGAAGGCGCGCTTGATTTCCGAAATCATGAAGGCCGGAACCACCACCTGGAGCGGCAGCGCCGCGCGCTCCGAGACCGGCGGCGTTTTCGACAGCTCCATGAACAGCTGAATATCGTGGTCGGAGGTTTGCCGGATCATGAAGGCGTGCAGCGGCTTCACCGTGCGCTTGAAGGCTTCGACCTCGTCGATTTCCTCGGCGATCAGCGGCTTGATGCCCTCGGCGTAGCAGCGCTCGAACACCGGCTGCATGATGAAGAAGGTCAGGAACAGCGACAGGCTGATCAGCACGGTGTTCGGCGGCACCTGCTGAATGCCCATGGCGGTGCGCAGGAACGACAGCACGATGATGATCCGGGTGAAGCAGGTGACCATGATCAGCAGCGACGGCGCCAGCGACAGCACCGTCAGCAGCGCCAGCAGCTGGAGCACGCGCCCGGTCATCGAGCCGCCCTCGCCGCCGAGGTTGAGCGAAAAGTTCTGGGCCAGCGCGCTCTCGGGCCAGAGCAGCCCGACCAGCGCCAGCCCGGCGACCGCGAGGAAAAGAGAGAGCGGAAGCGCGAGGATGGCGGGCGGCACGCGGCGCGGCGAACGGGTCATGGCTTGGCCTCGGGAGTCGGTGCCGGCGGCGATGGCGGCACGATGCCGGATTCTATCACCAGATCCTGGGTGGCGCCCAGCAGCAGCAAATGCTCGACGCCATCGCGCCGGATCAGCACCAGCCGGCGCCGGACATCGAGCGGCCTGATTTCAACTACCGCGAGGCGCTGGGAACGGCCGGAGCCGGCCGGCAACAGCGCCCCCGGCAGCGCGCCTTTGCCGGCCAGCCAGCGCAGCAGCCAGCCGATGGCCAGAATCAGGGCGAGCACGGCGACCAGCGCCACCGAGAAGCGCAGCAGGGTTTCGAGGGTGAGATCGGGCGGCGGGCTGGCGGTCATGGCGCGTCCTCACGACCCCCGGCGGTGAAATGGCGAGGCGCCATACGCTTCGCTGACCCGGCGCGGCGGAGCGCTGGGCGGCGGCGGCTTCGGGGCATGGCGTTTCAGGGCATCCTCCAGCCGCTCCAGACCCTGGGCCAGGGCTTGCAGCGGCGCCATCAGACGCGGCGACAGCGCGTCGCCGGCCCGGCTCCGTTCGACCGCGGCATGAATGGCGCGCATCCGCGCGTCGAGTCCGTCCAGCAGCACGGTCTGGCCGCTCTCGAGGCGGCCCTGGGCAGCGGCGACGCTGGCGATCGCATCCTCGATGGCGCGGCCGATCGCGTCCACCCCGACCGGCGGCTCGGAACTGTCGGGCCCGAGGGCCGGACTCTCAGTCACCATGCCCCTCCCCGCCCCCGGCCGCTCCATTGGCCTGATAGACCCGGGCCAGAATCTCCGCCACCGCCACCAGGGCCTCGATGGGAATTTCCGAATCGACATCCACCGCCGCCAGCATCTGGGCGAGATCGGCATCCTCGCGCACCTTGACGCCATTGGCGAAGGCCAGCTCCAGAATCTGCTCGGCCACCGTGCCCCGGCCGGTGGCCACCACCCGCGGCAGCGCCGATTTGCCCGGTTGATACTCCAGCGCCACCGCGACCGGACGCCCGGCCCGGCGGGACGGCGGCGACGGCGGCGGGCTCACGGCCGGCCGTTAATGATGAACGCGCGTGGTGCGCGGCGGCCCCAGCGGCGCCGAGCCGATCGGGCCATAACTGCTCGCGGCGCTCGGCCGCTGGCCGGCGGTGGCCGGAGTGTGAATCGGCGCGATCACCAGATCGATCTCGGTGCCTTTGCTGTCGTCCCGCTTGGGCGTCAAGCGCAGCGTGGCCACCCGGTTACCCCGGGTATAGGAAATCGAGGTCCGGCGCGACCGGACGATGCCGGTCTCGATCCAGCCGTTCTTGGGCATTTCGGCCCGGTAGAACTGAGTGATCTGAATCACCGTGTAAGGCGCCTCCAGAAACACCTGCCCCGACCAATCCTCGTCGTCGCCGATGATCACGGTATCGGCCAACACCACCTTGGACTGAGCCGGTACCGGCAACTGCGGCACCTTCAGCACGTCCGGCGGCATAAGATCGATCTCTTCCTTTTCCTTGGTGTCGTTGTTGAACTCGGTGTGCTGCGAGTTCAAGGACCGGCCCTGAGTGCTGCTGGTGACGCACCCCGCGACCAGGGTCGCGACCAGCAGCAGCCCCACAATGCGGTGAAGCCGTCCGGCTTCCCGGCACATCGATTTATCCATGGATCGACCCGTCCCCTTCCAGCGCCGCGCCCTGGCGGCGGCGATGCAACCACCGGCATTTGAAGGAATTCCCCCCCGCTTGGCAAGCCATACCATCCGCGCGATCCGGGTTTGGTGCGCGGTGCCGGGGACACAGGACCGGCAACAATCGTGTCGATCGGGCTTTCCCGCCTTGCCGGGCGGGTATGCCAGCCGGTACGGTCGACTCCGGATCATGGGTGCGGGCCGTTATGCAGAATGTCAGTGTCGTGCTCTTCGGGATGGCAGGGCTGCTGGCTCTGGTGAGCCTGCTGCCGCCATTGGCGACTCGGCTCAACGTGCCCTACACGGTGCTGCTGGCGGTGGTCGGCACGGCGCTGGGCGTGCTCATCCGCTTCTCCCGCTTTTTCGACCATTTCGGCATGGCCGGCGAGTTTCTCCGGGTCCTCGGCAGCATTCACCTCAGCGCCGAGGCGTTCCAGGTGGTGTTCTTGCCGGCCCTGCTGTTCGAGGCGGCGCTCAGCATCGACGTCCGCCGGCTGCTCGAGGACATCGCGCCGATTCTGATGCTGGCGGTGGTGGCGGTGCTGGTCTCCACGGTGGCGGTGGGCTACGCGGTGGCGCCCTTCACCGATGTGCCGCTGGTCGGCTGCCTGATGCTGGGCGCGATTCTGGCCACCACCGACCCCACGGCGGTGATCGGCATTTTCCGCGATCTCGGCGCGCCCCGGCGCCTGAGCTTGCTGGTTGCCGGCGAGAGCCTGCTCAACGACGCCGCCGCCATCGTGCTGTTCACCCTGCTGCTGGCCATGCTGACCGGCGAACAGGAGCCCTCGGTGCTGGGCGCCACCCTGGGCTTCCTGCGCAGTTTCCTCGGCGCGATGGTGGTCGGCTACGGCATGGGCCGGCTGTTCTGCCATCTGACGCCGATGCTGCGCGATCTGCCGCTGTCGGAGGTCTCGCTCACCGTCGCCTTCGCCTACCTGACTTACATCCTGGCCGATCACTATCTGGGCTTTTCCGGGGTGGTGGCGGTGGTGGTCAACGCACTGGTCGTGGGCTCGATCGGCCGGACCCGCATCTCGCCCGCGACCTGGGGCGACCTGGAACTGACCTGGCGCCAGCTCGGATTCTGGGCCAGCTCGATGATCTTCCTGCTCGCGGCCATGCTGGTGCCGCAAAACCTCTCGATGGTCAGCGTCCACGACGCGATTCTGCTCGGCGTGGTGATGGCGGCGGCGCTGGCGGCGCGGGCGCTGGTGCTGTTCGCGCTGCTGCCGCTGCTCTCGGCGCTCAAGCTGGCCCAGCACATTTCGGTTCGCCATGGCGCGGTGATCTTGTGGGGCGGGCTGCGCGGCGCGCTGTCGCTGACCCTGGCGCTGGCGGTGACCGAAAGCCCCGATGTCGAGCCCTACATTCAGCGCTTCGTCGCGGTGCTGGCGCCGGGCTATGTGCTGCTGACCCTGTTCATTCACGGCACCACCCTGCGCGGGCTGATTCATCTGTTGCGGCTGGACCGGCTGTCCCCGGCCGAACTGGCTATGCGCAACCGGGCGCTGGCGCTGGCGCTGGCCAGCGTCGCCGAGAAGGTCGAGGCGATGTCGCGGGAGTTCCGCATCGACCCCGACGTCACCAAGCGCACCGTCAACCAATATGTCGAGCGCCAGGAGGAGGCGGAACGGCAACTGGCCCAGGCCCACGGGCTGAGCGAGGACGACCGGCTTTACATCGGGCTGGTGATCCTGATCAACCGCGAGGAGGAGCTGTATCTCCAGAACTTCAAGGCCGGGATCATCTCGCGTCCGGTGGTCGAGGCGCTGACCGACCGCACCGGCTGGCTGCTCGAAGGCGTGCGCGCCAAACGCCGGGCCGGCTACGAACAGGCGGCGCGGGAGGCGCTGGGTTTCACCCGCCACATGCTGTGGGCGATGCGCCTGCAACGGCGGCTCAATCTGCGCGGGCCGCTGGCGCGGCGCCTGTCGCTGCGCTTCGAGGCGCTGCTGATCAACCGCGCGGTGCTGCTGAGCCTGGAGGATTTGAACCGGCGGATGCTGGCCCATCTGCTCGGCGAGACGGCGGCGGCGGCCCTGGCCGCGACCCTGGAGCATCGGCGCGGACTGGTCGATCAGGCCCTGACCGCGCTCAAGGTCCGCTATCCCGACTACGCGCCGGTGGTCGAGTTCCAGTATCTCAAGCGCGCCGCCCTGCGCATGGAGGAAACCGAGTGCGCCTTGATGTACGAGGAATCGATCATCAGCCAGGAAATCCTCACCGATCTCAAGCGTGACATCAAACGGCGCTGGCGCGCGGTCGAGCAGTCCCCGCGTCTGGATCTCGGCCTGCACCTGCCCGATCTGATCGCCCGGGTGCCGATTTTCGCCGGCCTGCCCGAGGACCGGCTGACCGGGATCGCCCGCCTGCTCGCCCCCCGTCTGGCGCTGCCCGATGAAGTCCTGGTCCACTATGGCGATCGCGGCGACTCGATGTATTTCATCGCCACTGGACAGGTCGAGGTGAAAGTGCCCGGACTCGGCGGGGCGATCGTGCTCGGAACCGGCGATTTCTTCGGTGAAATGGCGCTGCTGACCGGCGAGCCCCGCGGCGCCGACGTGCGCTCACTCGGCTATTGCCACCTGTTGGAGCTGATCGCCCCCGACTTTCGCCGTTTGATCGATCAGGATGAGGATACCCGCCGTCATATCATGTCGGTGGCGGCCGAGCGCCGGGTTGCCGCCGGCCTGTTGCCCGATGCCAGGGTCGAGGCGAGCGAGCCGGTTGCGTAAAAGCCGTCCGCTCCCGCGCAAGCTGCCCGTGACAGAGCCTGAGAGGATCGCTATAGTCCGCCCGCGATCGTTCGCTTCGGGCGCTGTGCCGGGTTCCGGCGAAAGGCCGGGAGTGTCGGGTCATCGAAAGTCCGACCGGAATCCTGTGGAATCACGCCATGGCGCAGCCGCTACCCCTCGACGATCCACGCACGCTTCAGGCGATCGGGATTCTCGCCGATGCGCTGGACGATGTTTCCGGCGCCGGGGTGCTGGACACGGTGCTGGTGTCGAAGGCGCTGCGGCAGGTCTTGGCCTCCAGGTCGCGCCCGGCGTTCGATTTCGCCTCCCGCGCCTTTTCCACCCTTGATCCCGAGGTCAAGCGTCAGGTCGCCGTCGACGCCACCGCCAAGGCGCGTGCGCAAGTAGCGCGGGGTCTCGTCGAACCCGCGCTGCCGATCGGCATCCGCAAGGCCGCCACCGCCGTTCCCGCCCCCTCCGGCATCCTGGGCGCCCTCAACAACCGCGGCCGCCCGCCCCGCCGCCCGGCCGGCGACGACCGGTAACGGTTTCCAAAGGCCGCCGGCCTTTGCTGGGTCCAGGGCAACGCCCTGGCCTGCTTTTGGCGCGCTCAGCTCGCTTCCACCAACTCCCGCGCCAGCCCCTCAGGCTTGAGGTTCCAGAAGCGAACGCGGAAGGCGCCCGGCGCGCCCGAGATCAGGCTGATGTGGCCGGTTTTCATGACATAGCCCGGCAGGTCGGACCGGCTCACCCCGAGCAGGCGCGGAAAAAAGCGCAGAATGCCGTTGCTGCTGATCACCAACAGCTTCTCGGCCGGACCGGCGGTCGCGATGACATCGCCGATGAAGCCCCGGATGTTCGCGAAGATTTCCGATTCGGTGCTGCCCCAACCGGCATCGGCCGGAAAGATATCATGCTTGCTCCAGCCTTCGACCTGGGCGGCGCCGCCGGGCAGGGCCTCGATTTCTTCGGTGGTCTTGCCGGCCCAGGCGCCGTAATGCACCTCGTCGAGCCGGCGGTCGACGGTGGGGGTGCGCCAGCGCCGCTGCACGTCGCCCATAGCCTCGGCGAAGCCCCGGGTGCGCGCCAGCGAGGCGGTGAACACCCGGTCGGGCACCAGCCCGGTGCGGAGCAGCGCGGCGCCGAACTCCCGCGCCTGTTGCAGGCCCTTGTCGACCAGCGGCAGGTCGCTTTCGCGGCCGACCCAGACCACCGTGTCGTCGGGGCCGAAGGTGTTGCCGTGGCGGCCGAAGATGATGTCCATCAGCGGGACTCCGAACTGTCTTGGGGCAACGGCACCAGTTCGCCGTCGCGCGCGATCAGGGTTTCGACCATGACGGCATCCTCGGGGCTGTCGACCGACCAATGGGTGCGCCCGCGATAATCGGTGAGCACGACTCGGATGGGAATGCCGTTTTCCAGCGCCCGCAATTGCTCCAGCCCCTCGGTCTTTTCCAGCGGCGTCGGCGCCAGGGTGGCCAGCCGGTCGAGGGTGGCGACGCTGTAGCCGTACAGGCCGATATGGCGGTAAACCGGCGGCGGCTTGGCGGGATCGCGCTCGCGCAGCGAGGGAATGATGGTCTTGGAAAAGTACAGCGCGTTCATAAAACGGTCGAACACCACCAGGGTACCGCTGAACGGCGTGGTTTCCTTGGATTTGCGCAACTCTTCCAGTTCGTCCCAGCCGAGATGCACCGCCGGGGTCACCAGCTGCAAGGCCGGGTCGGCGTGGAAGGCATCGACCAGCCCCTGAAGCACCCAAGGCGGCGTCAGCACAGCGTCGCCCTGGAAATTGATCACGGCGTCGGGCGGGTCGGCCAGGGTGCGTACCGCCTGATGGGTGCGCACCGTGCCGTTCTCGCACTCGGGCGCAGTCATGATGACGCTGGCGCCGAACTCCCGCGCATGCCCGGCCACCCGTTCGTCGTCGGTGGCGACATAGACTCGGGAGACTCCGGTGACGGCGCGGGCGATCAGCCACACCCGGTGCAGCAGCGAGGCGCCCCGGATCGCGGCCATCGGCTTGCCGGGAAAACGCCTGGAGCCGTAACGCGCCGGAATGACGATGGCGATATCCAAGGACAGACCCTCCCGGTTCGATTTTCCGCCCCGTTGTACCCCGGTCCGGACGATCAATACAACGATCGGACGCGGCGGCACTTGTGGCGGCGGCGGCTTGCCGCTATCCCTCTTGACGGAAGCCCGGCCCCCGGCCGGGCAGACCCATGACAACGGGGCGCCCTGTGTCCATCGGTTCGATCTCCTCGAAATTGCCGCTGGTTTTGTCCTACACCCGGTTGGCCCACGACCAGCACAAGGCCGGCGGCCTGCTGGGCAGCGCCCGTCTGGTGCGCGGCGCCAAGTTTCTCGGCCGCGCGCTGGTCTGGTGGCGCGACACCACCCGCTGGCTGGAACTGCTGGAAACCCTGCCGCTGGCGGGAATTCCGCCGGTGGTGCGCAAGGAGATGGCGGAAAAGATCCACCGCCCCTACGCCCGGCTCAATCTCGGCACCGCCGGACGCACGGCGCTGCTGGTCAGCCACTACAGTATTCTGTCCGCGGCGCTGCCCGGCCCGGTGCTCAACGCCCTGGTCTCGGGCGCGGAACTGCCGCTGGCGCGGCTTCAGGGCCGGCGCAATCCAGAGGATCGCTACACCATCCACCTGACCCGCCACCGGCGCTTCCACCAGCAGGGCGAGGCGGTGATCGTGTTCTGGGACGAGTCGCTGAAATGGGCGCTGTCGACCCTGTGCATCAATCTGCGGATCGATGCCGATGGCCGGCGGGTGCT
Source organism: uncultured Rhodospirillales bacterium (assembly GCA_903856295.1). Taxonomy (GTDB): domain Bacteria; phylum Pseudomonadota; class Alphaproteobacteria; order Azospirillales; family Azospirillaceae; genus BOG-933. The sequence goes on from CAIOBP010000254.1 coordinate 60,308, forward strand.
GTTCATCAGCGGCTTGCAGGGACCGTCGCAACCGATCGGCAAGACCGAGATCGTCCACACCACCCGCACCCTGGACGGCCTCAGGCCCAAGCGCGCGGTGCTGGAGGCGACCTATGCCCTGGCGCGCTGGCTGAAGATCGACGCCATCGTGGCCATCAGCAAGGCCAACCACATGTCCACCGGCCTGGGCCGGCGCTGGCGCGACATTCGCGCCGAATACGACGAGTTCTGGGCCGAATTCGAGGCGGTGCTCCAGGATGACGGCGATTTCCGGATGCCCGACGCCCTGCCCCAGCGCGATGTCAGCGACGTGCCGGCCAAGCGCCGCAAGGACTGGCTGAACCGCAACGCCCGCCTGGAAGCGATCACCAGCGACGTCACCGCCGCCCTCGAGGCCCTGGCGGCGGGCGGAGCGCTGCCGGAAGCGCCGAGCGCCGCCCAACCCGCCGAGGATGGCGAACCGACCGAGGATTAGAGCACGATCGCGAAGAGGTGGAATCGCCTCGAAGCGTGAATCGCGCTCTAACTATAGAGCACGATCGCGAAGAGGTGGAATCGCCCCGAAGCGTGAATCACACTCTAAAGTTCTCGGACCGCCACAGCGCCAGCGCCTTGTCCTCGGCGCCCGCGCCCTCGGCGATCAGCAGGTCGGGACGGCACAGGTTGAAGGGCGGCGCCAGCAGATTGACCGGCCGCCAACCGCCCAACTCGCCCTCTTCGTTGGTCGCGGCGCTGGCGGTCGAGATCGCGATGTAGCGGCATCCGGCGCCCTTGAGGGCGCGCAGAGCCTGCCGGATCTCGTCATTCGGATAATGGCTCAGGACATCCCGGCACAGCAGCAGATCGCAGGCCGGCAGAGCATCCGAGAGAATATCGGCAACCTGGAACAGGTGGTTCTTGCGGTGTGCGAAGGTCTTGAGGTTGCTGGCGATCAATCCCGGCACGATGTCGAAGCCGATATAGAGCCCGAGCGCGCCGGAAATCTGCGACAGCCAGTTGACATCGCCGCAGCCGGCATCGCACAGCGACCGAATATTCAAGATATCAAATATCCCCGGCAACTGTCCGCGCAGATGCCGGGTTTCCGCGAGCGTCGAACCGGAACCGCTCGAGGTCTCCAGGCTGCCCCAGCCAGTGCCGCTGTAAATGTCCTTGAATATCCGGGTCTGCGCCGATTCCGTCTGCGGCCAGGGAAACTTCCCCAGCCGGGCGCGGGGCGCGATGGTCCGCGTCCGGAAGGTAACGCCGCAGAAATCCTCGTAGTCCTCCAGGCTGCGCCGGGTGCCGAAGCCATATGAGTCGAGGTCCTTGATCGCCTCTTCGTCCGCGCTCGGCTCGGTGCCGAACAGGTGCTTGACCCTGGCCTTCGACCGGGCATCCATCAGGTCCCAGCCGACCGGGTGCGGATCGGACCAGTGGCGCGTGCGGTTGGTTCCAGTATAATCGTGATAGATCAGCACCTTGCCCGGATGGAACAGGTCCCAGCCCCAGGTCCAGAGCCGTGCCGAGAGGCTGATTTCCTCACCCCAAAAATAGATGTTCGGATCGTATGGCACATCCCCGATGATCTCGGCGCGCGCGAAGATATACCCGCCGGCGACGAACGCCGCCGGAATCGGCGTGTCGATCCGGTCAACGCCATCCAGCGTCCGCGATCCGAAGATCAGAATCCCGGCGTCGTCGAATTCCTTTGCTGTGATGACGATCGAATGCGTGGTGTCGTCGAGATCATGCGGAGGGGTATAGGCCGAGGGATAGGTCGACAAAACCGGACGATCCGACGGGCAAGCCTGAAGGATCGAGATCAACTCGCGATCCCAGCCCGGCGCGAAGCGCATATGGCTATCGATCTGAAGGGTGTAAGTCTCGCCCCGGTACAGCTGCTGTGCCTGATGCCGTGCCCAGCACACACCAAGACTGTCGGCGGCATCGATGAAGACTTCCCTGATCTGCCGCTCGCGGGTGCGGATCACCAGACAATCATCATCCTCACCCCGGACGAGCTGCCAGACCACGCCGACAAAAATGGCATCCGGATTGGCGGCCTGCTCGAACAGATCCCGGATCGTCCACTGGCACTCGATATCGCGATAGGCCGCGATGCTGACAAATATCGTTGGCGTCCCAGCCGGTTCACCCAACGCGTCCTCCATCCTTGTCCGCTTGCGCGCGGCGCTGCTCCCGACGGTCGAGCGTGTTGCCGGGCTGGCCGGTGATCCGGCCGCGACAGGCCGGCGCGCCGCAGGAGCAATCGAACGGTTCCATCCGCTCGTTGCTGAAACAGCGGTAGTCGAGGGTCAACTCCTCACCGGCGGCGATCGCCCTGAGCGCGATCACGTCCAGGCCGGCGAAGGCGGTGTTCGGGGCGCAGGAATGATTCTGCGGCGCCCAGCCCTCCGGCGCCTCGTCCCACAGCACGAAGAGTTCGTCGGCCAGCGGATAGGCGTAGCGGCGAAAGACCTCCTGCTGCTCGGCGCTCCAGTTCCGCTCGACATGGCGGCGGGTGACGAGGCGCTGCGGCCGCTCCTCGCCACGAAACACGACTTCGCCGGCGGCAATCCCGCGGCTGGCGCGCAGGCCGTAGCCGCTGGCCGCCGAGCGGGCCACCACATAGGGCTTGGCCGCCCGGCGGTGCCGCGCCAAGCCCTCGGCGATGATATGGCGCAGGAAGCCATCCGGCCCCAGGCCCTCGTGAGCCAGACAATAATCGGCGGCGCTGTAGGACCCGGCCGGATGCAGCACGGAACAGGCGAAATCGGCACCGCTGAACCAGGGCGTCCCGTCGTCCGCGACCCGAAAATCCATGCGGCAGTAGCCGACGCCGCCGCAGACCTCGAAGATCGCCTCGGCCGCCGCGCGCAGACGCCCGGCCAGCGGCTCGGCGCGACAGGGCAGATTGCGCCCCTCCAGCTCGTTGGGCACCAGCGCCCGCCCCTGCCCCGGACGTCCCGGTTCCGCCAAAACCAGCACGGAGAACGCCCGGCCGGGGATGTGACGCTCGATCACGATGTCGTCGCACTCCGGCGCCAGCCGCCCGACCCCGGCCACCACCTCGGCCAGAGTCCGGCACGGCGACGCCGGATCCACCGCCGGAGGACCGCCGGCATGGCCCGGCGTGACGACCAGGGGAAAGCCCAACCCCGCCACCGCATCCGCGAGCGCGCCGGGATCCGGGGCGGGGCCGGTCACCACCGCGAAGTCGGGCGTGGCCACGCCGGCATAGGTGGCGCACAGCTTCATCAGCGCCGGGCCCGGATCGTAGAGCCGCGCCACCGTCCCGGTATGGGGCAGCCCCAGCCGGGTGAGGGCGTCGATGACGTCGACCGAGGGGAGGTCCCAATCCAGGCAGCCGGCGCAGAGATTGACGAAGATGTCGAACCCCTCCCGGCGCAACGTCCTGAGCTGCGCATGCACCGTGACCTTGCGCAGCAAGACATGGACCAACTGGTCGTCGGGCAGCAGGGCGGTCAGGTCGCGCGGCGGCTCATCCCGGCCCGGAGCGCGCGTCGAAACACTGTCGTCGGGCTGAAGAACGCAAATTTTCATGCCCCCTCCCGATCACCGCCAGTTTGGACACGCTGAGCCGGCTACCCCCTCGCCTGCCCGCCATCCCTCCGCGGCGCCGCCCGCTCCTGGTCGGCCATCGCCTCGTCTTCCTCGTTGGCGACCGACAACTCGAACGCGCGGGCCAGACTGTCGCTCAGCCAGGGCCGCAGCGCCGCCTTCTGCGACCGGGACAGGTGGCGGAAGCCGGCAATCATGCCGGCGCAGCCCGGCGCCCCGCAGCCGCATTTGAAAGCGGCGGCCATGTCCATTTCGGTGGTGAGATAGTTGAAGGTCACATCCTCGCCGGGACGAATCGCGGTCAAGGCCACCAGAGCGAACTGCGCGAAATCAATCCTGGCGTTCGGCAGGCAGGAATGATTGGCGAAGGCCCAGATGCTGCCGTTGGGGGCCAGATGCCGGCCCTCGTCGATCTGAACCGTGTATTTGTCGGGGGTCGCAACGACATGACCATCCAGCCCGATAATCACCTCGCCGGCGGCGATCTCATCAAGAACATGCAGGGACTTCCCGTGCGGACTGATCCCGGCGCACACCTTACTGGTCGATCGTGACGCACTCATCTCTTCTTGCACTCGCATCCAGGTCTGCCGGGATTTGTCAGGAAGGCCGCTGGTCTGGAACCGCCCAGGCAAACGCGCTACTTCTTCGCCGCATCACGGCACCCCGTGACCCAGACATCGTAGATCGGGTTTTCAAGCGCCGACAGCGCTGGCGACGAGGCGAACATCCAGCCGGAAAACACCAGCTCGGGTCCCTCGTCGGGCTTCACTTCCTTGATTTCCAGGAACGCGGCCGCTTCGGGCGGATCGATCGGCGGCGCCTCGCGGCAGGCGCGCAAGGTGATCAGCAGACTGCCGAAGCGGGCGGTCGTGCCGACATCGACCTCGATCGCCGATACCCGCGCCGTGATCTTGTCCAGCCCCTGCAGCACGGCGCCGCTGCGCTCGACCATCTCGGACGCCGCCGCCGCCGTCGCACCGGCAACCATCAGCACCGCAGCCATCAGCACCGCCCTGATCATCCGCCCCTCCGTCCGCCGGTCACGCATCTATAGGCCGGCCGTGCGCCGCAGTCCAGGGCCTGAATTCAACCGCCGGGGCGGCGAGCGGGGAAATCGGCACCAACGGGCGCCACACACCAGACACTCGGACCCGACCTGGAAACGGTGAGGGGGATGCAGAGAACTGCCAAGAACTTCGCGCAAGACGAAATATCCTCTGCAAGAGGTTCGCCCAGATATCACGACGGAGAACCCACTGAATCGGCATAGCCGCCGCCGCATTTGTTCGGGCCACTGACTACAATGCCGATCGTCAAAGTGACTATTTTTTAGGCGCACCATCGTCGCGCGATACTTTAGTGAAATTGCGGCAGCCCTATTTATATGACAGAAACATTATGTTTGGTTGGATGCTTCCCTGGGAGCTGGCGAGCCCGGCCCCAGGACCAAGGATGAGGATGTCAATGAAGACTCTGATGATCGGGCCACGGCTCTATCTGGTATTCGCCCTGTTCATGGTACCGGTTATCTACCTCATATACTCCCTGATCTCGACTCAGAACGTCGCGATCGACAGCGCCAACCTGGAGCGGCACGGCAACCGCTACATCCAGGTTCTCCAGGAGGCGCAATCGGCCCTGGTCGGCGTGGCGGCGAAAGACGCCGGTGCCGCCGAGACGCTGCGCAAGGCCGAAACCAGCCACGGCGCGGAGCTGGACACCGCCGAAGACTCTCGCAAACTGCTCGCCAGCCTGGGCAAGGACGATGAAGCCCGCGCCGCCCTGCGCGAATTGATTTCGAAGATCGGCGACAGCAGCGGCCTGATCCTGGACCCGGACATCGACAGTTTCTATGTCATGGACGCCTCCGTCGTGAATATTCCCGACCTGATCGACCGCACCTATGAGCTGACACGGCTGGCGGCGGCGATCGCGCGCAAGGACTCCCTGACCGTCGACGACCGCACCGCCTATCTGATGGGCAAGGGCGGGCTCCAGACATCGGCCTCCAACATCGAGTCGGACTTCAGCCACGCCTACAAGGGCAGTGCCGATGGCAGCGTCAAGGCCCACCTCGACGGCCTGTACGGCAAGCTCAACGCCCTGATTCCCCGCCTGCTGGCGGCGACCGACGATGTGGTGCTGAAAAAGATCGAACTGGGCGACCCCACCGCGGTGCTGGCGCTCGGGCGGGAGACCTTGTCGGCCCTGCACGATCTCAACCGCGCCGCCGCCGCCGACCTCGACCGCTTGCTGGACAACCGTATCAAAGGCTTGATCGGCGACCGCTGGGCCAAGCTCGGCGTCACCTTCGTGATGTTCCTCGTCATCCTGGCCTTTGGTCGTTTCCAGGTGGTTCGGTGCGTCGTCCAGCCGATCGAGGCGATGACCGAGGCCATGGACCAACTGGCCGGCGGCACCAAAACCGTGGACATTCCCGGAACCGAGCGCGCCGATGAACTCGGCCACATGGCGAAGGCGGTGCTGGTGTTCAAGGACAACATGATCAAGGCCGAAAGGCTCGCGGAGCAGGAGCGGGTGCAGCAGGAGGCCCGCCAGCGGCGCGCCGAGGGCATCGAGGCCATGATCCGGGACTTCGACCGCGTGATCTCGACGGTGGTGCAGAGCGTCGCCTCCGCCGCGACCCAGATGCAGTCCGATGCCCAGGGCCTGTCGGCCACCGCCGACCAGACCAACCGGCAGGCGGGCGCGGTGGCGACGGCGGCGGAGGAGGCTTCGGCCAACGTCGAGACCGTGGCGGCCGCCACCGAGGAGCTGACCGCTTCGGTCGGTGAGATCCGGCGGCAGGTCAATTCGTCGATGAAGATCGCGGAAACCGCCGTCGACGAAGCCAACCGCACCAACTCGACGGTGGCCGGTCTCTCGGATGCCGCTCAGAAGATCGGCGAGGTCGTGCAGTTGATCAACGGCATCGCCAGCCAGACCAATCTGCTGGCCCTCAACGCCACCATCGAGGCGGCGCGGGCCGGTGAGATGGGCAAAGGCTTCGCGGTGGTCGCCTCCGAGGTCAAAAACCTTGCCAATCAAACCGCCAAGGCGACCGATGACATCCAGGCCCAGGTCGGCCAGATGCAGGCGGTGACCGCGACGGCGGTCGAGGCGATCAAAGGCATCACCGGGACGATCCGGCGCATGAGCGAAATCGCCACCACCATCGCCGCCGCCGTCGAGGAGCAGGGTGCGGCCACCGGCGAGATCGCCCGCAACGTTCAGCACGCCTCGCACGGCACCCGGGAGGTCTCCCACAACATCGGCGGCGTCACCGAGGCCGCCAGCTCGACCGGCAGAATGGCCGGCCAGACCCTGAGCGCCGCCCAGGAACTTTCACAGCAATCGAGCCGGCTGCGCAGCGAGGTCGATGGCTTCATCAGCAAAGTGCGGGCGGCGTAAAATGCGGGCGGCGTAAACCGCGCCGCGTGGCTATTTCCCCTTGGTCACCGCCAAGACCCGCTGCTGGAAGGTCTCCAGCGTGAAGGGCTTGGCGATGACCGCCGCCACCGCCAGCCGTTCCCGCCGGATCTGCTCGATCATGCCGTTGTTGACGCTGCCGGTGACCAGCATGATCGGGGTGGACAGACGGGTGCGCAGATTCGACAGGGTGCGGATGATATCGAGCCCCTTCATGCCGGGCATGTCGTGGTCGAGAATGATCAGGCGGTAGGGTTTCGAGATGATCAGGTTGAGCGCGTCGGTGCCATTGGCGACGATTTCCGCGTCGTAAAACCCCAGCAGCTCCATCGACGACTTGATGTAGGTCGCCACGGTGTTGCTGTCGTCGGCGATCAGGACGCGTTTGCGGCCATCGGAGCGGGGAGCCGGATCACGGGTCATCGTTTGCCTCACTCAACACAGGGGATAGCCGGGCTGGGGATAGCCGGCGGGGCGGCCATCCCCGAGATCGTCCAGCGCCGCCAGGGCGGCATCGACATCAAAGCCGCGCAAGCGGTTGGACAGGTCGCCAAGGGCGTAAAGAATGTCGCGCAACCCTTCGAGCGGCGCTGCCGGGGCCTCGGGGGGCGCGGCGGCATCCGAGGCCGCCAGCCCCGAGGCCGCCGCCACCGCCTCCCGCAATCCGGCCCGAACCTGGGAAGCCAGCGCCGGGGCCAGATCGTAGCGGCCGGCTTCCAGCGCCTGCTCCAACTCGGCCGCCGGCTGGCTGAGCGAGACGGCGGCCAGGGTTCCGGCCACGCCTTTGAGCGAATGGGCCATCCGGCGCGCCTCGTCCCAGTCCTGGTCCGCGATCAGCTGGGCCAGATCCTCGTCCGCCGTGGCGTAACCGTCATGAAAGCTGATGATCAGCCGTTTCGCCAGCTCCCGCTTGCCGCCGAGCATGGCCAGCAGCCCGTCGATGTCGAAAGGCGGCAGCGCGGCGGGCAGACCGTCGCCGATGCTCTCGGCCGGAATTGGTGACGGGGTGGACGGGGGCGTCGGGACCGCGACCGGCGCGTCAGCCTCCGGCCGTTCGCGCCCCGCGATCCAGCGGCCGAGCACCGCCGCCAGCCGTTCGGGATCGATCGGCTTGGAGATGTGGTCGTTCATGCCGGCATCCAGGCAGCGCTGACGCTCATGGTCCATGGCATGAGCGGTCATCGCCAGGATCGGCGGGTGATCGGCCCCGAGGGCTTCCAGGATGCGCCGGGTCGCCTCCAGGCCATCCATGTCCGGCATCTGCACGTCCATGAACACCGCGTCGTAAGCCGCGGGCCGGGCCAGCACCGCCTCCAGCGCCAAGCGGCCGGTGCCGACGATCTCGACCGTCAGGCCCAGATCGGCGAGCAGTTCCCCGGCGACCTGCTGGTTGATCGCGTTGTCGTCGGCAACCAGGACATGGGCGCCGCGCAGCTGCGAAACCGTCGCCGCCACCCCGTGCGCGGCGGACCGGTCGGTCGCCGCCGCCGGGTCGCCAAACGCCGAGGCGATGGCCTCGAACAGCTTCGAGGTCGTCACCGGCTTGGTCAGAAACACCGTGATGCCCAGCGCGTGCGACTGGGCCATCAGCTCGTCCTGGCTGAAGGCGCTGACCATGAACACGGTCGGCGTGTGGGCGATCCGGGGATCGCGCTTGATCAGCCGGGTCGTCTCCAAGCCATCGAGGCCCGGCATCTGCCAGTCCATCAGGATCAGATCGAACGACTGGTCCCGGGCCGAAGCCGCCTCCAGCAGCGCAATCGCCTCACGCCCCCCGGACGCGGTTTCAACATGGGGCGACACCGAGGACAGGGTGTCGGTGAGAATGGCCCGCGCGGTGGCGTTGTCGTCGACCACCATGATCCGCAAGTCGCCGAGATTGGCGGGAACGCGCAGCACCGGCGCGAGCGCGACGCTCTGGCGACCGAACCGGGCCTGGAAGGTGAAGGTGCTGCCCTGGCCGGGCTGGCTGGCCACCGCCATCGAGCCACCCATCAGGGCCGCCAGCCGGTTGCTGATCGCCAGCCCCAGCCCGGTGCCGCCGAAGCGGCGGGTGGTCGACATGTCGGCTTGGGAGAAGGATTGGAACAGCCGCGCCATCTGCTCTTCGGTCATGCCGATGCCGGTGTCGCGCACCGAGAAGGACAGTGTAACCCCGGTGTCCTGGCAGTCCAGCATCTGCACCGAAATCACCACCTCGCCGGCTTCGGTGAACTTGACGGCGTTGCTGACCAGATTGAGCAAGATTTGCCTGAGCCGCGTCGGGTCTCCGAGCAGCAGAGCCGGGACAGTGGCCGGCACCAGGAACAACAGCTCGACACCCTTTTCCTCGGCCTTGAACGACAGCGCGCTGGAGAGTTCTTCAAGGACCGCCGATAAATCAAAGTCCACCGTCTCGAGACTGAGCTTGCCGGCCTCGATCTTCGAGAAATCCAGAATGTCGTTGATGATGCCGAGCAGGGATTTCGAGGCGTTGCTGATCTTGGTCAGGTAATCCATCTGCCGGTGCGTCAGGCCGGTTTTCATGACCAGATGGCTCAGCCCGATGATCGCGTTCATCGGCGTGCGGATTTCATGGCTCATATTGGCCAGGAATTCGCTCTTGACCTTGGTCGCCGACTCCGCAACCAGCTTGGCCTGCGTCAGGGCTTCCTCATTCTGCTTCAATCGTGTGATGTCGGTGAAGACGATGTTGATGACCTGGAGCCCATCCCAATACAGTGGCGACATCGAGACCTGGATGACCTGCATCTCCTGCCCGTCATTGTACAGGCAAAACTCCAGATCGCGGATGGCGGCCTTCTCTTCAAAGCACTGATCGAAGGCGGATTTGGCATAGTCGTAATGTTCTTCAGGGAAGAAATCGAGAAAATGCCGGCCGATCAGATAGTGGGGCGGCATATGAAAGATATTCGACGCCTCAGAATTGGCAAAGACAATCCCGTGCCGCTGGTGAACGAACAGTCCGGTTGGAATCAGATCAAGGAAATCCCCATGCTTCTCTTGAATTGAGACGATCTCATCATGAGTCTTGTTCGCGTCAACGCTCTCTTCAAATAAATCAAGATCATCCTGATCGTCCATCCGCATCTCCCTATGATCGAGACGACGCCATCACCCCAAAAGCATCCGGCTCATTGAGCTCTGTTAACTCTTTTCAACATTCACCATCTCTTATTTATCATCATAACCGCCGTGCCGCAACGCGCGCAACCGCAACGGCTGAGGTGTAGAAGGGGCAAATTTCCCCGTAATTCCTGTAGGTTTCGCGCTGGCTAAAAACAGTGTATAAGGCTCGTTACCTGTCGAAAGGTTTAAGACGAACCGAGGCAGGACACTGGTGTGGCGATGTCCGTGTGCGTTTTGAAAAGGCGGGGCAAAAATGGAACATCTGCTGAATAAGATCGGCCTCAGGGTGCAGATCGGACTGATCGGGCTGATTGGCGTTACGATCATGATCATCGTCGCCGCCCTGACCTATTCCAGCATCCAGCATCAAGAATTGATGCAGCAGAGAATGGACGCGGCCACCGCAGCGAACGATCTGGTCTCGACGATCGATGTCGGCATGCTCCAGGCCCGTCGCCACGAAAAAGATTTCTTCTTGCGCAGCGATGAGAAGTTTGTCGGCCAGCAGCAGGCCGCCGCGCAAAAGGCCGGCGCGGCCATCGACGAGTTGATCACCGTCCTGAAGCGGGACGACGAGATCGCCCTCGCCAAGACGGTCAAGACGGAGGCCGACCGCTACAGCCAGAAGTTTGCCGACGTGGTCGCGCTCCGGATCAATCTCGGCCTCAACGAGAATGCCGGTGTGATGGGGCGGATGCGGGCCGCGGTGCATGCCATCGAGGCCAGCCTTAAGACTCAGAGCGACCCGCAACTCAAAATCCTGATGCTGACCGCGCGGCGGGATGAAAAGGATTTTCTGGCGCGCAAGGATACGAAGTATGCCGACAGCCTGAAGCAAGCGGTGGAAGAGTTCTCCGCCGCCCTGAAGTCGGCACCCATGCCCGAGGCCACGCGCGCCGACATTCAAACCAAGATGGGAGAGTATCGCGACCGTTTTCTCGACGTCGTCGCGGCAACGGCGGCGGTGGCCGACGCATCCAAGCAGATGTCCGAGATCTATGCTGGTCTCGACCCGGTTCTCACCGCCCTGATCAAGAAAACCGACGGGGCCTATCAGGCCGCCAAAGCCGAGATCACCGTGGCCAGGGCGGAGATGGTGCGGTTTCTGATGGGATTGCTTGGTGGCGGCGTGGTGGTGCTGATATTGGCCGTGGTGCTGATCAGCGGCGCCGTGTGCCGGCCGCTGATCGGCCTGACCGAGATCATGCAACGACTGGCCAAGGGTGATCTCGGAGTCACCATCGGCCATCGGGACGCCAACAACGAAATCGGCGAGATGGCCAAGGCGGTCCAGGTGTTCAAGGACAGCGCCATCGAGAAGAAACGCATGGACGAGGCGGAGCGCCAGCGTCTCGAAGCCGAGCAGCGCGCGGCCGAAGCCCAGCGCGCCCGCGAGTTGGCGATCGGCAAGGAAATCGCTCAACTCATCGACGCCGTTGCCAAGGGCGACCTCAGCTCGCGCATCGATCTCTCCGGCAAGGATGGCTTCTACCGGACCATGAGCGAGGGCATCAACCATCTGACCGATACCGTTCAGGGCGCGATTTCCGACATTGCCCGCGTGTTGGGGGCGCTCGCCGATGGCGATCTCAACCAGCGCATCGCCAAGGACTATCAGGGCGCCTTCGACCAGTTGAAGACCGACGTCAACGCCACCTCGGCCAAGCTCGGTGAGATCGTCGGCCAGATCAGCGAGGCCACCGAGGCGATCTCCCGGGCCTCGGCCGAAGTGTCCTCGGGCAGCGCCGATCTCGCCGAACGCACCGAACAGCAGGCCTCCAATCTCGAGGAGACGGCGGCGGCGATGGAGGAAATGGGCGCCACCGTGCGCAGCAACGCCGACAACGCCACCGAAGCCAACCGCATGGCGAACTCGACCAAGGGCGCCGCCGAACAGGGCAGCGTCCTCGCCGGTTCGGCGATCGAGGCGATGAAGCGGATCGAGGCCTCGGCGCGCAAGATCACCGACATCATCGGGGTGATCGACGAAATCGCCTTCCAGACCAACCTGCTGGCCCTCAATGCCGCCGTCGAGGCGGCGCGGGCCGGCGACGCCGGCAAGGGCTTCGCGGTGGTGGCGCAAGAGGTGCGGGTGCTGGCCCAGCGCTCGGCCCAGGCGAGCAAGGAAATCAAGACCCTGATCCTGGCCAGCGACGGCGAGGTGCGCACCGGCGCCGAAATGGTCAAGAAGGCCGGGGCGGCGCTCAGCGGCATCGCCGAGGGCGTCAACAAGGTGGCGTCGGTGATCGCCGACATCGCCACCGCCAGTTCCGAACAGGCCTCGGCCCTCGACGAGATCAACGCGGCGGTGGCCGGGCTCGACGAAGCGACCCAGAAGAACGCGGCGCTGGTCGAGGAAACCACGGCGGCGGCGCAGTCGATGTCGGAGCAGGCCTCCGACCTCCGGCAACAAATGTCGTTCTTCAAGCTCGCCCAAGGCCGCGGCGCGACCGGCGGTTCCCGTCCCGCGGCGGCGCGGGGGACCGGCGGTCGCGGCCAGGGCCAGAGCGGCGGCGGCGCCCTGATCCGCTGGTCGCCGGAGATGAGCGTCGGCGTCGACCTGTTCGACACCGATCACAGGCACTTGATCGATCTGGTCAACGCCATCTACGACGGCCTGCGCCAGGGGCACGGCAAGGCGGCGCTCGGGCGCATCCTCGATGAACTGATCGAGTACACCGTCGAACATTTCAGCCGGGAGGAAGAGGCGTTCAAGCGCTCCGGCTACCCGGCCGCCGGCCCCCACAAGGAACAGCACGAAAAGCTGAAGAAGGAAGTGGTCAGGCTGCGCCAGCAATACCAGGAGAATTTCTCGGCAAAACTTGGCATGGAGGTCATCCAGTTCCTCAAGAACTGGCTGGTCACCCATATCATGGAGACCGACATGCGCTATGGCCCGCACCTGAACGGCCATGGCATACACTGAAAGCCCGCCGCAGCCGGGAGCAGCGCGACCTCACGGCCCGCTCGCAACCGGCTTGGGCGGTGGTTTGGTCCGTATCGGGGGCACGGTCTTCAGGTAGACCGCGATGGCGTGGCGGTCGGAGTCGGTGAGTTTCGAGGTGCCCCGGACCACCGCCTTCATGCCGGAACCGACCGCATCGAAGGCCGGGGTTTGCCCGGTCTTGAGGAGCGTCTCGATCTCCGCTTCCGTCCAGTCGCCGATGCCGGTCTTGACGTCGCTCGTGATGTTGGGGGCGTTTTGCCCGTCGGGACCGCCGATATTCCCCGAAAAGGCCCAACTGGGCATCAGCGCCCCCATGGGATTGCGGGGCGTGTGGCATTCCGGACAATGGACGACCGCGTGCACCAAGTAGTTGCCGCGGTTCCAGTCGGCATCGTGATCGGGCTGAACCTGATAGGGGCCGGGGTCGAGAAACAGGGCGCGCCAGAACCACAACAGCCAGCGCCAGCCGAACGGCGCCGACACCTCATGGGGCTTGCTGGGCACGGCAACCGCTGGCGTGGACATCAGATACGCGTACAGATCATCAACGTCATGATCGGTCAGGCCGGTAAAGGAGGCAAAGGGAAAGACCGGAAAAAGCTGCTTGCCGTCCGGGCCGATCCCCTGCCGCAGCGCCGTTCTGAAGTCGTCCTGGCTCCAGGTGCCGATGCCGAACTGGCGATCGGGCGTAATGTTGGGCGCCCGGAACAGTCCGAACGGCGTGTTCAGCGCCCGGCCGCCCGACGGCGTGTCACTCAGCGCGCTGGCGCCATGGCACCCGGCGCAACCGGCGGCGTCATAGAGATACTTGCCATGGGCGATCGCGGCACCGTCGGCGCCCTCGGCAGCGCGGGCGGCCAACAGCATCGATGCCAGCAGAAAGGGGAACCATCGCGTCATTGCCCGTGCGCCCGCCTGCAAGGAAAACCGGGGCCTTTCCGCTTCGGAGCAAGATCACCCCCCGTCACGCCCCGCGCCAATCAACCAATACCGTTTTCAGTGATTTTGAAGGCGCCATTGCTGGCTTCCGTCGAGCGGAATCCCAGGCCGCGATAGGGGTGATCCTTATCCCACGGCACCGGCGCCCGCTTCGGTTGGGAGCCTGGAGCCGGCTGCGGAAAGATCAGGGATTCCGCGGAATGATGCGCGATACGCCCGGTCATATGATGATGTTGCTGATGGATATGACCGTAGAACACCGTGACATTTTGAAACGGCGTCAGAATATCCAGGACTTTGGCCCCGTCCTTGGTCGCCCAATCCCACTGCGGGTAGAGGTCGAACAGCGGGCGGTGGGTGAAAACCACAATGGGCTGATCCTTGGCGAGCTTGGCCAAGTCGGCCTGCAACCATTGCAGCTGCGAGTCGCCAATGGCGCCGGTCGGATCCGAGACATTGTCGAGGGTGACAAAGTGTACGCCCTTATGCTCAAAGCTGACAGTTGGATCGCCAAAGATAGAGCGATAAACCACCCCGCCATCCAGTCCGGCATCATGCTCTCCAGGAAGATAGATTATACTCTTCGTCTTCAGGTCTGAGACGATGGTCTTGAACTCATTCATGCGCTTTTGACGTTCGGCATCGTCATTGGTGTTGTGGGTGAGGTCGCCGGTAAATACGATGAAATCCGGCTGATGCTGCAAGGCATTGACCGCCGCCACCGCCCGTTTCAGCGTTGTCCTGGCCTCGGGATTGATCGGCGGCGCTTCGAAGCCCCAATGGGTGTCGGTCATTTGCACAAAAGAGAAGTCCTGCCCGGCCGCAGCCAGCGCCCGGCCCCACGGCCCCAGCCCCGACGCGAGAACCACGCCGCCCAAACCAGCAAGACGCAGAACGTCCCGGCGCTCCAGCATCATTCCGTTTGCCATGAAACGACCCTCCGATTGCGCGGACATCATCGATCTTGGAAAGACTGGCGCCGATCATGGGGATTCCCGGCCATCCTGGCGCCAGACTCGCCACCCTGATGACCACATATAATCCGGACCGTGACGGGGACCAGCCCACGCCACCCCTCAAAACCCCGGAAACCCGCCATTTCCTCCGGATTGCTTAGAAGCCGATCGTCATGTTGCGTCTGGAAATCCTCTCGACCTTGGCATAAACTGCGGGCGTGGTGGTGCCTGGGCGGCCCGGCTCTCGCTCCGGGACGGGCGTGGATGTGGGGTTGTGATGGCTTCGTCGATTATCAGATGCATTCTTTTTAGTCTTCTGCTCTTCGCGGCTCGCCCCGCCCTGGCCCAGACCGAGCCAAGGCACTACGAAGTCTATCCCCCGACATCCACCGCCCAGGGCTCGCATCGCATTCAAGACACCGATGTGCATGAGCAAATACAATTATTTGCCACCTACCAATTGGCGGGAGCGGCTGGCGGGGCGCTGCTGGCGAGAAGCCTCATCGGCTCGTCCATGACCGCGATGATGGGCTGGGGAATCGCCGGCGGCTTCGTTGCCTCCGGATTATTTCTTCTGCGCGAGTTCAAGCTTCGTTAGAGCGGGTCGCAAAGCGGGGCCGTGATCCCGCGGTCCGAACCTGCGGCGGCCTGTGACCCGGGAGAAAACCCGGCCAGCCAGCGCTCGAACTCCGCCGCCGGCAGCGGCCGGGAGTAGAGGAAGCCCTGGACGACCGAACAGCCGTTGGTTTTCAGGTGATGCTCCTCGGCGGCGGTCTCGACGCCTTCGGCGATCACGGTCATGCCCAAGGCGCCGGCCAGCTTGGTGATCGCGTCGACGATGGCGGCGTTGTCGGGATCGCGATGAACGTCGTGAACGAAGGCGCGGTCGACCTTGATCGCGCTCAGGGGCAGTTGCTTGAGATAGCTGAGCGACGAATAGCCGGTGCCGAAATCATCCACCGACACCGCCACCCCGAGGGTGCGCAAACGCCGCAACTGGGCGATGGCGTTGTCAGGATCGGCCATGATCGTGCTTTCGGTCAATTCGATCTCGAAACGCGCCGGATCGATGCCCTGCCGGGCCAACTCGCCCGCCAGCCGCTCGGCAAAGCCGGTGTCGAGGAACTGCCGCGCCGACACGTTGACCGCCACCGACAGCCAGCCGTTTGTGCATACTAGCTTCTGTAAATTAATTGCTTGCTGATACTGCGCAGCCGGGCCTCCCGGAGTGATGAGGACGCGTAAGCGTCCGAAGAACGGAGGGA
>CAIOBP010000255.1 GCA_903856295.1 uncultured Rhodospirillales bacterium
CGAGGGCATCAACAGCTTGGTCCAGGCAGCCAAGGCCAAGGCACGGGGATACCGCTCTACCCGCAACCTGGCCGCGATAATCTACCTCGTCGCCGGAAAGCTAGAACTCAAGCTACCCACGTGAAACAGCGAAGAGCCAAGCGTTTTGCGCTCCCCAGCATTTGACGTCAGCTATATCGGCCGTGAACATGGGCATAGGGGCGGATCAGGCTCTCACGTGAAGTTCGCGCTCGTCCTCACGATCAGAAGTCGAAAAACCCATGACCTATATGATAAAATATTAACAAGTTACCGCACGCGCTTGACTCCTTTACAGCCGCGTCTTCGACTTCCGTTGCATGTCATGAGAAAATAGCTCACCGGTTGCCACGTTTAACGGTGAAGACAAAGCTTCGACGAGATCGCCGCCGGATGGCCGACGGCTGATCACGGTGCGGCAGGGCAGGGGTCAGTCTTTGTCGGCCAACCTTGCCATGGCCAGGGCGTTTCGGGCGGCGGTGACGCTGTCGTGAAAAGGATGGTCGGGGTCTTCGACGGGCATGCCGTAGCATCGTGGGGTGCAAGCGATGGCTTCAACGTCCGTCAGGAGGCGTTCGAGGGCATCGCGAAGTTCGTGAGTGAGGTCGGTCATCATCGTCTCCCTCAGGTCGGCAAGTGGTAGGTGCGGGCTGAGCCATCGGTCGGCTTCTCGGAGGTCACCGCGAAGCCCTTCTTTTTCAGCCCGGCGAGGAATCCGCGCACGGTGTGAGGCCGCCAGTTGCTGGCCGTCTCGGCGATCTCTGCGAGAGTGGTGCCCTGGGGCCGGCGCAGCAGCGCCAGGATGGTTTCCTGCTTGGTGCCGCTGCGGGGCTGGCGCGCGAGGATCGTCTGGGCGGGCGGCTCGGGCAGTTTGAGGGCGGTGACGGCGCGCAGGGCGGCCAGCACCGCCGTCTCGGGATCGAGCCCGGCGCGGTCGATCAGGTAGCGAACCAGCCAGTCGCGAGTGTCGTTGATCACCAAGGAGCTGGTCAGGATCGCGGCGGCGGTGGGTGCTTCCTCCTGAGGCGTGGCTTCGGCCTCGGTGGGCGCGACCGGCGTGGCGTAGTTGGTTTCGGGAGTCAGGGGTGCCTCATCGGTGCCGGCCGGTTCATCCGCACCCGTGGGTGCCGGGGCGGGCTTGTCGTCGGTTTCGATACCGGCGGCCCGCATCGCCTCGGCGATGGTCAGGTTCTTTTCGGCGAGCAGGGTTTCGAGGCGGCCGAGAGCCTTCGCTCGGGAATTGAAGGTCTTCGGCGAGGTCGCCACCTGGGCGATGGCGCCAAAAATGGCGGTGAGCTGCTTCAGGGTCAGATCGCAAAGCGTCTTCATCGGTTGTGTCTTTCGGGGCTGATCGGGGCGCCAGCCGCCCCGTTTCCTGTCCCCATACAGGCGTTGAACCGGCGGCTCATCCAGTCAATTAGCTGTAACTACAGTGCTTTGTTCGGCGCGGGGCTTGCCGATGATGATCCTGCGCAACCGCAATCAGGAGTGGCGGCATGTATACCGAAGCCCACCGCGACGCCCTGAGCGAAGCCATCGCCAGCGGCGTGCTGCGCGTCAGCTATGACGGTCGCACCGTCGAATACCGCTCGCTGACCGACCTGCGCGCGGCGCTACGCGAGGTCGAGGCCTCCCTCGATCCCGGTCGCCGGATGGTGCGGCAGATCAGAATCAGCGCCGACAAGGGGCTTTAAGTCATGAAGCTGCTGGAATGGATCGGCGGATCGGGGACGGGCCGGGCGGTCGCCGTGGCCCGGATTGCGCCCAGCTTCGGTCCCGAGATCACCCGGCCGCAGACCAGCGCCATGGTGCCCGGCGGCATCGAAGCCGGGGCGCTGGGGCGGCGGCTCGCCTCGTTCGTGCCGGCATCGTACCATGTGAACACGCTGATCGCGGCCTCGGGCAGCACGGTCAATGCCCGC